>JAJDUQ010000227.1 GCA_022826505.1 Gammaproteobacteria bacterium | reverse complement strand
GCGCCGTGGGTGTGTTGTCCCGCCACCGCCGCTGCGGCCCACTGAATCTTCTGGGAAGTCGTCAGGTCGGTGCGTTGGAGTACGGTCACTGGCTTGCTCCTGTGGATGCCCGAGTCTTCGTCACCTCGAATCATCCCACAGACCCCGACCGGCGCCTTCCCAGTTCTCCCGCTCCAGCACCCCTCAATTTGTAAAGCTGGATGACCAGTCCCGCTGCCAACAGAATCCCTCCGTGTCGCGTGTCGGCCCGTATCGGTAACATGCGCCGGCCCATTGAACTGGAGCCGGGGATGGCCGAGACAAGGAACGCGCGCGCCGAGGCGCGGGATGCGATGCCCACCAACTTCATCCGTCAGGCAATCGACGCCGACATTGTGGCAGGAAAGGTGCCGAAAACGGTCGTGACCCGGTTTCCGCCGGAGCCGAACGGGTATCTGCACATCGGGCACGCAAAGTCGATCTGCCTGAACTTCGGAATCGCGCGCGACTATCCGGGAGCAATCTGTCGGCTGCGGTTCGACGACACGAATCCGACCAGGGAACGCCTCGACTTCATGGAGGAGATCCAGGCCGACGTTCGCTGGCTCGGGTTCGACTGGGGCGATCGTCCCCGGCATGCCTCCGACTATTTCGAGTCGCTGTTCGACTACGCGGTGCGACTCATCGAGTCGGGCCACGCCTACGTGTGCAGCCTCGGACCCGAGGAGATCCGCGCCTGCCGGGGCACCCTGACGGAGCCGGGACGCGACAGCCCGTACAGGTCGCGTTCGGTCGAGGAAAATCTCGGTCTGTTCGAACGCATGCGCAACGGCGAGTTCGAGGAAGGAGCCCACGTGCTGCGAGCAAAGATCGACATGGCCTCGCCGAACATGAATCTCCGGGACCCGGTGATCTACCGGATCGTGCACACGCCGCATCCGATGACCGGCTGCGCCTGGTGCGTCTATCCCATGTACGACTTCGCGCAGGCGCTCTCCGATGCCATCGAGGGCGTGACCCACTCGCTGTGCACGCTCGAGTTCGAGGATCATCGCCCGCTCTACGAATGGTTCCTGGAGAGGCTGGAAATTCCTTCTCCGCCGCGCCAGATCGAGTTCGGTCGGCTGAACCTGACCCATACCGTCATGAGCAAGCGCTACCTGACCCGACTGGTGGAGGGTGGTCATGTCGACGGATGGGACGACCCCCGCATGCCCACCATCGCGGGGATGCGGCGGCGGGGGTTCACTCCGGCGGCGCTGCGCGACTTCTGCGAACGGGTCGGAGTCACGAAGAACGACGGTGCGGTGGAATTCGAGCGGCTGGAGACCAGCGTCCGCGCCGGTCTCGAGACCGACACCCGGCGGGCGATGGCGGTGCTGCGACCGCTCAGGCTCGTCATCGAGAACTATCCGCAGGACGGTTCCGAGTGGTTCGAGGCTCCCAACCACCCCGCGGACCCGGCGCTCGGCACGCGCCGTGTGCCCTTCTCGCGAGAGCTGTTCATAGAGAACGACGATTTCATGGAGGATCCGCCTCGCAAGTTCTTTCGATTTGCCCCAGGTCGTGAAGTTCGGCTGCGCTACGCGTGTCTCGTCACCTGCACGGGCGTCGATCGGGATCCTCGAACCGGGGAGACTGTCGGGATACGCGGGCGCTACGATCCCGATTCACGCGGCGGCAAGGCGCCCGACGGCCGCAAGGTAAGGGGCACCGTCCACTGGGTATGTGCTCGCAGCGGAGTTCCCGCGACGGTGCGGCTCTACGACCGGCTGTTCCGGGACGCGGCGCCGGGTCGGGACGTGAAGCGCCTCGCCGAGGAGATCAATCCGGATTCCCTGGAAGTGCTCCGGTCCAGCGTCATCGAGCCTTCGCTCGCGCTCGCCAGTGCCGGTGAACGCTTCCAGTTCGAACGTCTCGGCTACTTCGTGGCCGATTCCGAAACCCACTCGAATCGGACTCCGGTGTTCAATCGCACGGTCACTCTGCGCGACACTTGGGGCAGGCAGCAGCGCAGGCCGCGCTGACGACGGACCGGAACGGAGCCGCATCGCGGCTAGGTAGTGTTCGAGGACATCGCACCGATTTCCCGGAGTCTCTGCCCGAGTTCGAGACCATCGAGCGAATCGAGGGGGAGGCTGGCAAAGATTTCGATGTGGGTCGAGATATCCCGGTACACGTCGGCGAACGCCGCCCGAATCACGGCCTCCGGTCCCTCGACGGCGGCGGGGTCGGGGAATCCCCAGTGGGCGGACACCGGCTGCCCCGGCCATACCGGGCAGACCTCTCCCGCCGCGCTGTCGCAGACGGTGAACACGAAATCCATCACCGGCGCGCCGGGCACCGCAAATTCGTCCCAGTTCTTCGACCGGAGATGATCGGTGCAATGATTGCGGCGCTCCAGGAGTTCGAGCGTATACGGATTGACCGCACCGGCCGGAAAGCTCCCCGCGCTGAATGCCAAGAACCGGTTGCCGCCGATGCGTTCGAGAAGACACTCGGCCATGATGCTGCGCGCCGAGTTTCCGGTGCAGAGGAACAGCACGTTGAACTGCTTGCGCTGATTCAGGTCGTGGTTGGACATGTGGCTGCGCCTGATTGGTGGGTGAGCGTCCGGAGACTGTGACCCGCCCATGAAATCGATGCGACGGCGCCGCTGCAAGTTCGCACTGCAGGATCCCATTCGCGCCCATAAGATGGCGCGGCGCTCGCGCCGCCCAATCGGGCAGCAGGAGTGTCCCGAACTCGGCCCTCGGCTTCGTCCCGGCACCGACCCTCGGAGCGGTTCCGGACAGTAGTATGTCGCAACTCCTCCATAAGTCGGAGGAGATACTGAGGCCGGCTTCGCTGTACAACATCCAGCATGCATTTCGACTATAGTTGTCGGCGAGTCGGCGGCTTGGTCATCCGGGGTGTACCAGGAGCGAAAGACCGTTCGTCACCGCGCTTCGGCGGATGGCGAGTCGCCGGCGAAATCACTGTCCGGCCGGCGTACATCATCGTCCGGCATCACCCCAATGGGAGGACGCTTCATGAAGAAATTCAGATTCACGGCAGCCGCACTCGCCGCGGCCGCCGTCGTCGGCGCCAGTCTCGGCGCCGTCGGCGACGCGGTCGCGCAGGAACGGCAATTCATCTCCATCGGCACCGGCGGCCCGACCGGCGTCTATTTCGTGGTCGGCAACTCCGTCTGCCGAATGGTCCACAAGGAGGCGGCGGAGGGCCGCAAGAAGGGCCGCAAGCACGGCATTCGCTGCGCCGCGCCCTCGACCGGCGGCTCGACCTACAACATCGGTCAGATTTGCCAGGGCGAGCTCGAGTTCGGCGTGGCCCAGTCCGACTGGCAGTTCCATGCGGTCAACGGCAGCTCCGAGAAGGTCACCAACTGCCCAGGCCTGCGGGCGGTCTTCTCCGTGCATCCCGAGCCCTTCCACCTCATCGCCGGCGATGGGGCGAACATCAATTCGTTCACCGACACCAAGGGCAAGCGGGTGAACATCGGCAACCCCGGCTCGGGCCAGCGCGGCACCACCGAGGTGCTGATGGACGGCTACGGCATGAGCACCGACGACTTCGCGGTGGCGACCGAGCTGACCTCCACCGAGCAGTCCCAGGCCCTGTGCGACGGAAAGATTGACGCCTACGGCTATACGGTGGGCGTGCCGAACGCCGGCGTGGCGGTGGCGACCGACGGGTGCGGCGCGTACATCGTCAACCTCACCGGCGACGTCGAGCAGAAGCTGGTGGCGGACAATCCCTTCTACGCATTCGCGACCATTCCGGCCGGCACCTACAAGACGACCGGCGAGGACGTGACGACCTTCGGTGTGATGGCGACTTTCGTCTCCCACGAGAACGTGGCCGAGGACGTGGTCTACGAGGTTGTCCGCGCGGTGATGGAGAACATCGACGACTTTCGTTCGCTGCATCCCGCCTTCGCCAACCTGAACCCGGCCAACATGATCAAGGACGGCCTGTCGGCACCCCTGCACCCGGGCGCCGAGAAGTACTACAAGGAGAACGGCCTGATGTAGGTTCCCAGCTCCGCGGCCGGCACCCGGACACGGGTGCCGGCCGTTTCGTTCCCTTCGAGTTTTCACCCGCCGGCATGATGGCGTCGCCGGCCGGCGCGGTATGATGGGCCTGTGAAGCACGACGAACCGAACGCCGCCGCCACGCCCTCCGAGGTCGACGAGAGTCCCGGGGAGGTCGAGTACCAGGGCCGCAGCCAGGGCCGGAGGCTGGCCATTATGGTCAGCACGCTCTGCTTCGCGTGGTCGTTCTACCAGCTCTGGATCGCCTCGCCGTTTCCCTTCATGCTGGACTTCGCCATCATCGGCGACGTGCCCGCTCGGGGCATCCACCTGTCGTTCGCGCTGCTGCTGTGCTTTCTGATCTTTCCGCTGTCCCGCCGCCGGGGGGCGGGCGGTCTGCCGCCGCACGATGTCGCGTGCGCCCTGCTGGCCTGGTTCGCCGCCTTCTACCTGTTCTTCGGCTGGGACGGCCTGGTCGCCCGCCAGGGCCTGCTCTACGTCTGGAACGGCATTCCGGTCGAGGCGATTCTCGGGGGCGCCGGCATCCTGCTGCTGCTCGAGGCGACCCGTCGGGCCATCGGCATTCCGCTGGTCATCGTGTGCTCGATCTTTCTCGTCTACTCGATATTCGGTCAGTCGATGCCGGACATCGTCTCGCACAAGGGGCTCAGCCTGAACCGGCTGATCGGCTACCAGTGGCTGACCGGCGAGGCGGTCTTCGGCATCCCGATCAGCGTTTCGGTCAGCTTCGTGTTCCTGTTCGTCCTGTTCGGGGCCCTGCTCGACAAGGCGGGGGCCGGACACTACTTCCTGTCCCTGTCGTTCGCCCTGGTCGGACGCTTCAGCGGCGGCCCGGCCAAGGCGGCGATCCTGGCCTCGGGCATGACGGGGATGATCTCCGGCTCGTCCATCGCCAACGTGGTCACGACCGGCACCTTCACCATCCCCGTCATGCGCCGCATCGGCATGCCCGCGGTCAAAGCTGGCGCCATCGAGGTCGCAGCGTCGACCAACGGCCAGATCATGCCGCCCATCATGGGCGCGGCTGCCTTCATCATCGCCGAGTTCGTCGGCATCTCCTATGTGGACGTGGTCGTGGCCGCGGCCATTCCGGCCGCGCTCAGCTACATTGCGCTGTTCTACATCTCCCACCTGGAGGCGCAGAAGCTGGGGCTCTCCGGCCTTCCCCGGGCAGAGATCCCGGCGCTGGGCAGGACCTTCGTCAGCGGCGCCCACCACTTCATCCCGATCGTCATCCTGGTCTACCTTCTCATGGTCGAGCGGTGGAGCGCGCACAGCGCGGTGTTCTACTCCATCGTCTCGCTGATGGCGATCATCCTCGCCCGGCACGTGGTCGAGTCGGTTCGCGGAGACGGCCGCACCATCGCGGGCGCCATCCGTTACGGCCTGAAGGAGATCCATGCCGGCATGGTCTCGGGCGCGCGCAACATGATCGGCATCGCGGTGGCGGTGGGGGCGGCCGGCATCATCGTCGGCGCAGTCTCGTCGACCGGTCTCAACAACGCCATGGTCGGCGTCGTCGAGGCCATCGCGGGAAGCAACATCTACCTGTTGCTCGGGTTGACCGCGGTACTGTGCATCGTTCTCGGCATGGGGCTGCCGACCACTGCGAACTACCTCGTGGTGGCCTCCCTGCTCGGCGGTGTGCTGGTCGAACTCGGCAGCGCCGCCGGCCTCGTCCTGCCGCTCATCGCCGTCCACCTCTATGTCCTGTACTACGGGCTCCTGGCGGATTCGACGCCGCCGGTGTGTCTGGCCGCGTTCGCGGCCTCGGCGATATCGCGGGCGGACCCTCTGAAGACCGGCGTGCAGTCCTTCCTCTACGACATTCGTACCGCGGTGCTGCCGCTGGTGTTCCTGTTCAACACCGAGCTGCTGCTCATCGGCGTGGAGAGCGTCTGGCACGGGGTGATGGTCGCGGTCATGTCGCTGCTCGCCATCCTGGCGTTCAGCTCGCTCACCCAGGGCTGGATGTTCGTCAAGGTACGGTGGTACGAGGGTGTCCTGCTCGCCGTGGCCTGCGTCATGCTGTTCCGGCCCGGCTTCTTCATGGACCAGGTTGCGCCGCCCTTCGAACCGGTCGAGTTCGCGGCCTTCGCCTCCGGTGAGTTCGCCCCCGAGCCGGGTCGGCAGGTCCGCCTGCATGTCACCCGGGAGACCCCATACGGCGACCGCTTCAAGCTGTTCCGGCTGGAGACGCCGGAGCAGTCGTCCCGGACGCCCGCCGAGACCTTCGGTCTCGTGCTGGAACAGGAAGCCGACGGGCGCCATGCAGTGGCCGATCTGGCCTTCAATGGCCTGGCGGAACGGGCCGGCGTCGACTGGGGGGATTACGTCACCGGCGTCGATGTCGAGCAGGTCGGCCTGCCGCCCAAGGAGCTGGTCTATCCCTTCGGCGTGGCCCTGCTTGGTCTCGTAGGTTTGTCCCAGTTCCGTCGCCGCCGCGCCGCGGCAGAGATTGCCTGACGCACCTGCCTCGTTCCGTCCGGCGTGGAGTTCCGACCTGCCACGTCATGTCCGAATGCGTCCGAATTCCATCGTGCCATCGCTCGATCGGCGGGCGCGCCTCTGACCGCTCCGGGCCATTGCGGAGTCGTACCGTGCCAGGCCAGCGTCAATTCGTTCTCCGGAGATTTTGTGCGGACACTTTTCCTTGAATGCCGCACCTGATTCCCGCATGATGAATCGCCGCTTCGTCAACCTGCGGAATCAACGGGCCGACCATGACTTTCGACGCACTCCCCGGATTCCGGGCGATCATCGCGGGGGCGGTTGTGCTCGTCTTGTCCGGGTGCGCCACTACTGCGAGCCTTTCCGGCGATCCGTCCGATCCATGGGAGCCCACGAATAGAGCCTTCTATTCGTTCAACGACGCACTCGATCGGGCGGTGCTGGAGCCGGTTGCCAACCTGTACCTGCGTCTTCCCGACGGGTTGCGCGACAGCATCCACAACTTTCTCGACAACGCCGGGTATCCCGGTACGGTGCTCAACCAGTTTCTGCAGGGCAAGTTCCAATCCGGCATGCGAGGCACCGCTCGATTCGTGTTCAACTCGACGTTGGGTATCGGTGGCTTGTTCGACGTCGCGACCGGCATGGGTCTCGAACGCCACGAAGAGGACTTCGGGCAGACCCTGGCGGTGTGGGGAATGGGGGATGGAAACTACATTCACTACCCGCTGCTGGGAGCGAGTTCGGTGAGAGATACCCCGGGAATCGTGATGGGGACGTTCACCGATATTCTGACCTACGTCGCCGCGCTTCCGCTGGCACTGCTGGATATCGTCGACACTCGAGCAACCCTCGCCAGTGCGGCGAGGCTGCGGGATGAATCGGCATTCGACCCGTACATCTTTACCCGTGAAGCGTACCGCCAGCGACGGACGTTCCTGGTGTATGACGGCAATCCTCCGATTGGAGATTTCGGGGAGGACGACGAAGACATTGAAGAGGTCGCCTCGGCGGACTAGCGTTCCGCGCGCAACGCCGGGTCCGTTGCCTGAATCCGATTCGACCTGTCGACGGTGAGGCGGACGGATACTCGTCCGCACGCACGCCATGGCCCAGTACGTCTACACCATGAACCGCGTCACCAAGGTGGTGCCGCCCAAGCGTGAAATCCTGAAAGACATCTCGCTGTCGTTCTTTCCTGGCGTGAAAATCGGTGTGCTGGGTCTGAACGGGTCCGGAAAGTCGTCGCTTCTGCGCATCATGGCCGGGCTGGATGGGGATCATCATGGGGAAGCACGGCCTCAGGCAGGGATTCGCGTGGGATACCTGCCACAGGAACCGACGCTGGACCACACGGCGGATGTGCGCGGAAACGTCGAGCAGGGAATCGAGGAAGTCAAGCGCCTGCTCGACCAATTCGATCGAATAAGCGCGCGTTTCTCGGAGGCTCTCGATGAGCAGGAGATGAGTGCGCTTCTGGAGGAGCAGGGCCGAGTCCAGGACGCGATCGAAGCGGCGAACGGATGGGAGGTCGACCGGCGGCTGGAGGTGGCGTCCGAGGCGCTGCGCCTGCCGCCATGGCATGCATCGGTCGAGCGCCTGTCCGGTGGGGAGCGGCGCAGGGTAGCGCTGTGTCGCCTGTTGCTGTCGGCGCCGGACATGCTGCTTCTCGACGAGCCGACCAACCACCTGGATGCGGAATCGGTCGCCTGGCTCGAACGTTACCTCGAGGAGTTCCCGGGAACGGTGGTCGCGGTGACTCATGATCGATATTTTCTCGACAACGTCGCGGGCTGGATCCTCGAACTCGACCGCGGACGCGGGATTCCGTGGAAGGGGAACTACTCGTCGTGGCTCGAACAGAAGGAACGTCGGCTTGCGCAGGAAGAGCGCGAAGAGTCCGCCCATCGGCGCGCCATCAAGGCTGAACTCGAATGGGTGCGCACACATCCGAGGGGGCGGCATGCCAAGAGCAGGGCGAGGATGCAGCGATACGAGGAGCTTGTGTCCCGGGAGTTCCAGAAGCGGAGCGAAACCAAGCAGATACACATACCTCCGGGTCCCAGGCTCGG
This sequence comes from Gammaproteobacteria bacterium, assembly GCA_022826505.1. Taxonomy (GTDB): domain Bacteria; phylum Pseudomonadota; class Gammaproteobacteria; order HK1; family HK1; genus HK1. The sequence goes on along the minus strand of JAJDUQ010000227.1, from coordinate 76,520 downwards.
CGAATTCTGGCATTCGAAGGAGACAGCCGAGTCGAGTGGTACGAGGGCAACTACGAGGCATACGAGGCGGACCGTCGCCGGCGGATGGGTGCAGGTGCAGAGCAACCCCGCCGGGCACGATTCAGACGACTCGATGCGTGAGGTCGTTCCGCCTCGGTACGCCGTTGCCTCGCCGGTTCAGGCGCGGCCGGTTCCATCGCGCTCACTTTCGGACCCGGAAAGCTGAGCCATGAATTCTGCCGAGTACACGCGGGTGCTGGAGGAAGCGGATCTCGTGTGGGGCGAGACCGATGTGGACGCGGCATATGTGAGGCTCGCTCGCGACATCTCGAGTGTCCTGAGTAGGAGCACGCCGCTGATCATTCCGGTGATGATGGGTGGCATGGTGCCTGCGTCGAGGATCGTGTCGCAGCTCGAGTTCCCGCTCGAAATCGACTACGTGCACGCGACACGCTATCGCGGTGACGTGCGAGGCCGGACACTGGAATGGATTGCACACCCGTCGAGTGATTTCAAGGGCCGAAGTGTGCTCGTTGTCGACGATATTCTCGACGAGGGAGTCACCCTCGCGGCGATCATCGCACACTGCCAAGAGCTGGGGGCCCGCGAAATCTACTGTGCAGTGCTCGTCGACAAGCAGATTGGCCGGCCCCGTGAGGTTGCCCGCGCGGACTTCACCGGGCTCGAGGTCGACGATCGATACGTCTTCGGCTGTGGCATGGATTACCGGGGCTACTTTCGCAATCTGCCCGCAATCTACGCGCTCGATACTTCGTGAACGGTCTGGCCGTCATCGGAGGATCGGGCCTGATCGAACTCGCAGGTCTGAGAATCGTACGCCGCGACACCGTCGACACGCCGTGGGGTCGGCCATCCGCACCGCTGTGCCATGGTCTGTTGGAAGGTATCGCGATTACGTTTCTCGCCCGTCACGGCGTCCCGCACGCAATTCCGCCCCATCGGGTGAATTACCGCGCCAATATCTGGGCCCTGCACCAAGCGGGGATTGGTCGAATCGTCGCGGTCGCAGCGGTCGGGGGAATCCGATCCGGGCTCGATAGCGGGGCTGTCGTGGTCCCCGATCAGATTGTCGATTACACATGGGGCCGCGCGCATACGTTCTTCGAGGATGACCTCGAGCACGTGACGCACGTGGACTTCACCTCTCCCTATTGCGCGCAGTTGCGCGCAGGATTGCTCGAAGCGGCGCGGCGTGCCGGAATCGATGCCGCCGACGGTGGCACGTATGCCGCCACGCAAGGTCCACGACTCGAGTCGGCGGCCGAGATCGACCGCCTGGAACGCGACGGTTGCGATCTCGTCGGCATGACCGGAATGCCGGAAGCCGCGCTGGCAAGGGAACTCGGCATGAGCTACGCGCATTGCGCGGTGGTGTCGAACCGCGCGGCGGGCAGGAGTGCCGAGGCGCTCACGATGGACGTGATTCGATCGAACCTGGCATCGGGAGTTGCAGGGGTGCAGCGACTGCTCTGCGAATTCGTGTCCGGCGGCTGAGAGCAGCGGCCGGGGATCGCAAGGCGTGCCGACCCGGCAGCGAGGCGGCGTCGACGGAATCCTCGATGGTCACCTCGGTTCCCGATGACATCCAATCTCGAATCTGGCTCATGAACACAATTGAAGACCTCATCGGCATCATGGCACGGCTGCGTGATCCTGAGCGCGGTTGCCCGTGGGACCGGGTGCAGACGTATCGCACGATTGCTCCGTACACGATTGAGGAGGCCTATGAAGTTGCGGACGCAATCGAACGAGAGAACCTGCCGGATCTGCGCGACGAGCTCGGCGATCTGCTGTTTCAGGTGGTGTTCCATGCGCAGCTCGCCCGCGAAGCGGGTGCGTTCGGTTTCGAGGAAGTCGTCGACGCAATCGCCGGCAAGATGATCCGACGTCACCCGCACGTCTTCGGGGACGGCATCGACACGAGCCACGCCGAACAGTCGCAGCGATGGGAAGAGATGAAGGCGGCCGAGCGGGCCGAGAGCGGAAGCGGGGAGAGCCTTCTGGACGATATCCCCGTTGCGCTGCCGGCCTTGACCCGTGCCGCGAAGCTTCAGCGCCGCGCCGCAAGAGGTGGATTCGACTGGCCGAACGCCGCTGAGGTGATTGAAAAGATCGCCGAAGAGCTGGGTGAATTGAAGGAGGCGGTCGAGGCGGACAATCGAGACGGTATCGACGACGAACTCGGCGATCTGCTCTTCAGTGTGGTCAACCTTGCGCGCCACGTCGGTGCCGATCCGGAACGATGCGCTCGTTCCGCCAACGCAAAATTCGAGCGTCGATTTCGCGAGCTGGAGCGCCGTGCGACCGCAGACGGCGCTTGCGCCGAGACTCTGACCCTGGCGGAGCTTGACAAGCTCTGGACGGAAATCAAGGCAGAGGAAGGAGGCCGAGGCATCGTCGACTGAGCACTCGAAGTCTCCGACCTCAGGGTTCAGCCGCGCGCGATATCGCGCTCCTTGTCGCGTTCGATGAACGCGTACGCGGAATGATTGTGTATCGACTCGAAGTTCTCCGCCTCGACCACGTAACCGACAATCCGCTCCTCGTCGTTCAGTCGACGGGCGACGTCGCGCACCATGTCCTCGACGAACTTCGGGTTTTCGTACGCTCGTTCGGTGACGAATTTCTCGTCGGGGCGCTTCAGCAGCCCGAACAGCTCGCACGAGGCTTCCGATTCGACGATATCGATCAGCTCCTCGATCCAGAACCACCCGCGTGTCGCGGCTCTCACCGTCACGTGCGAGCGTTGGTTGTGGGCTCCGTAGTCCGAAATCTGTTTCGAGCAGGGACACAGACTGGTGACCGGAACCACCACGTGAACCTCGATGCGGGGGGAGCCGGAGGCGATTCGCCCCACCAGCGTCACCTCGTAGTCCATGAGACTCGTCACTCCCGTGACCGGCGACGCCTTGCGGACGAAGTACGGAAAGGTCATCTCGATATGACCGGCATCCGCCTCCAGCAGCGTGGTCATTTCGCGCAGCATGTCGCGGAATGACTTGACGGTGATTTCGTACTCGTGGTTGTTCAGGATCGCCACGAAGCGCGACATGTGAGTCCCCTTGAAGTTGTGGGGGAGCTCCACGTACATGTTGAAGCTGGCGACGGTGTGCTGCTCGCCCTGCGAGCGATCGCGGACGCGTACCGGGTGGCGAATTCCCTTGATACCCACCTTGTCGATGGCAATGTTGCGGGTATCCGGACTCCCCTGAACATCGGGAATCTCCACCGTCCGTGCAGGAGATTCGATGGCAACCGCGTTCGTCGTCATTCCCGTCGTGCCCCGTGTCATCGCGCATGATGCATGCGCCGACTAATTCCGACCATTTTACTCAGGAATTTCTCGCCGCACCACAGACCGAGCGCTACGGACAGAACCCCCGATGAAGCGAACGAGCGTCAAATCGGTGGTTCTGCATCACCGAAGACCCGAAGGCCGAATGGAACCTTTCCCGTTCGAGACCGTGTGCAAGAAGCTCCGTCATGATCCGAATCTTCAATTCATCCGGTCCACGATGAACCCGGAGAGCGCACGCAGGAAGTCGGCGTCGTCTCCAAAGGGGGCAATTTGCTCCGCGGCCCGCTCATGCAGTGCGCGAGCATGCGCCTTGGATGCTTCGAGTCCGAGTATCGCCGGATAGGTCGGCTTGTTGAGCGCCACGTCGGCTCCCTGACGCTTCCCGAGCGTTGCCGTCTCTCCTTCGATGTCCAGAACGTCGTCGCGAATCTGAAAGGCCAGACCGATGCAGCGCGCAAATTCGTCCAGTCGATCGAGAATCTCCGGGTCTCGTGCTCCGGCGCTGAGAACGCCGAGACGCACGCTCGCCCGGATGAGAGCGCCGGTCTTCCTGAGATGCATGTGCTCGAGTTCGTCGAGCGTCAGCGTTTCACCGACCGATTCGAGATCGACCGCCTGACCTCCGGCCATTCCCTGCGAACCGCTGGCGTGTGCGAGGACGCGCACCAGGTCCCCCGCATTCGGCGCCGGCGCCGATGCGAGTGTTTCAAACGCCAGGGACTGCAGCGCATCGCCGGCCAGGAGCGCGGTCGCCTCTCCGAAGGCCCGGTGGCATGTGGGTACACCGCGGCGCAGATCATCGTCGTCCATCGAGGGCATGTCGTCATGCACCAGCGAGTAGGCGTGGATGAACTCCACCGCGCACGCCGGTGGCTCGAGACGCTCGACGCGGGCATTCAGGGTCTGTCCGGTGGCGATGACGAGAATTGCGCGAATGCGCTTGCCACCGCTGAGCACCGCGTATCGCATTGCCTCGTGCAACCGTTGTGGTGGTTCGGTCGCCAGCGGCAACGCACGCTCAAGCATCGCGTGAACACGTTCCTGATATTCGGAGAACCGCTCGGTGAACGGAACCGGTTCAGTCATTCGAGGCAGAGGTCTCGTCCGCATCCGTCGCATCCGGTGGAGGTTCCGACTCGGCGAGCGTCCGGATGCGCTGCTCGGCATCATCGAGTGCCTTCTGGCATGTGCGCGTCAGATCCATTCCGCGTTCGAAGATCTTCAGGGATTCTTCGAGGCTCGGCTCGCCGTCTTCCATCCGCTCGACAATCGTTTCGAGCTCTTCCAATGCGTCCTCGAACGCGGGCGCTTCCTTTGGAATTTCCACGGCACGGTCTCTGGTACGTGATGTGTCGAAGCTACAGCAGCCTCTCTCCAGCGGTCAATTCGATACGAGTTCGGCGGTCGCACGGCGAACCGGAGAGCGATTTCGGAAGTCACATGAATCGCGCGGTGGTGGGTCGCCGGCGACGTTTGAAGTCTCGTTCCGAATGCGACCCGACTCGGATCCATCGGATTCCCGTCGCGGTTTGTTCACCGCCGATTTGCATTGACACTCCGTCTACCCGGGGGTAGGCTGCCGGCCGCCTTAGAACGAGTCTAAATCTACTGCGCAGGAGCGGAGTCTCGCCCCGCAGGTTTCCGGATTCACTACACGCGGAGAAACATTCATGGCACTCAAGGGAAGCAGGACCGAGCAGAACCTGAAGGATGCATTTGCCGGTGAATCGCAGGCCAACCGCCGTTACCTGTACTTTGCGCAAAAGGCGGATGTCGAGGGCTACAACGACGTGTCTGCGGTGTTCCGTTCGACCGCCGAAGGAGAGACCGGGCATGCGCACGGCCACCTCGAGTACCTCGAGGCAGTCGGCGATCCGGCGACCGGCCTTGCCATCGGCACCACGTCCGACAATCTCAAGGCCGCGATTGCCGGCGAGACGCACGAGTACACGGACATGTATCCAGGCATGGCCAAGGCCGCACGGGACGAGGGGTTTGACGAGATCGCGGACTGGTTCGAGACTCTCGCGAAGGCCGAGCGTTCGCACGCGAATCGCTTTCAGAAGGCCCTCGACAATCTGGACGCCTGATCGACCGTTGCCCGCAGTCCGGCATCGGCGAGCACGGTTGGAGATCCGCCGCCCGTCCGGACGGACGGTGTCGGACCCCCGGCTGCGGCATTGATTTCCGGGTTCCGACGAATTGTGCGAGCACGAAGTCGTGCAGCGGTGCGGCCGATAGCGTCGAATGACGCGGCCGGCCTTTCCGTCCGCGTCCCGCTCGAACCGTATACCTGCCTCGGACCTACCCGAGCGCCACGGTCCACTTCATGACATCCCCCACCACCGACCGCCGCGAAGGAAGTCTCGAGGCGCCGCGGCGTCATCCGCTGGACTGGAAGAGCGCGGAGTTCCGGGACGAGGCCGCATTGTTCGCAGAGCTCGAGCGTGTGTACGACATCTGCCACGGCTGTCGCAGGTGCTTCAATCTCTGTCACGCGTTTCCGACCCTGTTCGACCTCATCGACGAGTCCGATTCCATGGAGCTGGATGGGGTCTCGAGGACCGATTACTGGAAGGTCGTCGATCACTGCTACCTCTGCGACATGTGCTTCATGACGAAGTGCCCGTACGTTCCGCCGCACGAATGGAACGTGGATTTCCCGCATCTGATGCTGCGGGCCAAGGCGGTCAAGCATCGCCGCGAGGGAGCGGGATTGCGCAACCGGACGCTGAGCTCGACCGATGCCGTCGGGACCCTCGCGGCAAAGCCGGTCATGGCACCGCTGGTGAACGCGGCGAATGCGTCGAAGCCGGCTCGGGTGGCGCTCGAGACCGTGTTCGGAGTGCATCGGGACGCTCGCCTGCCGCCCTATGCGTCACGGACCCTGAGAAGCCGGCTCCGTTCGAGGAGGACGTCTCACGCTGACGCCGTGCCGACTCCGGAGACACGCGGCAGGGTGGCGCTGTTTGCGGGCTGCTACGCAAATTACAACGAACCCGACGTCGGCGAAGACATCGTGCTCGTGTTCGAACACAACGGCATCCCTGTCACCATGGCGGCGCGGGAGCGATGCTGCGGAATGCCGAAACTCGAGCTCGGCGACCTCGATGCCGTCTCGCAGGCCAGGGAGGTCAACGTCCGGGAGCTGGCTCGTCTCGTGGACGATGGATGGGATCTCGTTGCGCCCATTCCCTCGTGCGTACTGATGTTCAAGCAGGAACTCCCGCTCCTGTTTCCCGACGACCCCGAGGTGGAGAAGGTGCGTGCGGCGTTCTTCGATCCTTTCGAGTACCTCGCGCTGCGACACCGTGCCGGCAGGCTGAACACCGACTTCCGCACCGGGCTCGGGAGAGTCGCCTATCACGCGGCATGCCACCAGCGGGTCCAGAACATCGGCTTGAAGACCCGCGATGTGCTGGCGCTCGTACCGGATACCGAGGTCACGGTCATCGAACGATGCTCGGGTCATGACGGAACGTACGCAGTGAAGAAGGAATTTCACGAGGTCGCGACGAAGATTGCGAGACCGGTCGCGCGCAAGGTGACCGAGTCGAATCCGGACTACTACACCAGCGACTGCATCATGGCCGCGCATCACATCGGCAACACGCTCGGTGACGGCTCCGTCCCCGTCGCCCCGATGTCTCTGCTGCGCAGAGCGTACGGGATCTGAATCGTGGACAAGCTCAGCCGATCCGACCTGTTCAGCCTCGAGCGGTACCACGAGATTCGAGCGGAGTTCCGGGCCCGCGTGCTGGCTCACAAGCGCTTGAGGAAGGTGTCGATCGGACCGAATGCCACGTTGTATTTCGAGGATCGGCTGACCATCCAGTATCAGATTCAGGAAATGCTGCGGGTGGAGCGAATCTTCGAATCCGAAGCCATCGAGGAGGAGCTTGCCGCCTACAACCCGCTCATACCGGACGGTACCAACCTCAAGGCCACGTTCATGCTGGAGTACGAGGATCCGGATGAACGGCGGCGCATGCTCGGCAGTCTTCGCGGAATCGAAGACCGAGTCTGGCTGGGCGCCGGAGGAGATCGCACGTTTGCGGTCGCGGACGAGGATCTCGACAGGGCGAACGACGACAAGACCTCCGCGGTCCATTTTCTGCGATTCGAGCTTCCGGATGGAATGCACGATGCCCTCCGCGACAGAGCCGCGATGCAATTCGGAATCGAGCATGACCGGTATCGGCACGACTGCGTGCTGTCGGAGGCATCGCGCGCGGCACTGGTCGCGGACATCGACTGAATCCCGGGACGGCCGGTCACGTTTGCATTCGCCTGCTCGCCTCGAATCCGGATCGGAATTTCGAAGACGGCTTTCGAAAACCAATCCCGAGCGTGTACGAAGCCGGGCGCGAAAAGCGCATCAACTTCCCTCCGCGCGGGGATGTGCGGTCGCACCCACTGACGGGCATCCACGATCTGCCGGGAGTCGGGTATTGTGCGGCGACTGTGCGCGGGGTCAAAATGTCGGACAATCGGCGAAGCGTTCCAACCGCAACAGCTAGCGTCCGTGCGGGGATTGGAACGCAAGATGTTGTGTTGTCGGAAGCCAAGCCATAGTGTACCCGGCATGGCGCGTGCGCTGCGCTCCGGCCGAATGACACAGCTCGACGAGCCGCGGGCGGGAAAGGGCTCAACACCGGCGGCTCCGAGGGTGCAAGACGTCCGAACCGGCAGCACCGGGTGAAGAAGCGACGGGCGGGATCCAGGTGTGAAAGAGACGAGGCGGAGAGACGAGAGAGCTTGTGACGAGCCTCGGTGGGTTGGTCCAATTGCGTTTGCGACACAACACGACGCATGCGTCGCTCGCCAATGAACGCGACATACGATGCCGCCTCCATCGAGGTCCTGGTCGGGCTCGATCCGGTGCGCAAGCGCCCGGGCATGTACACCGATACCACACGCCCGAACCATCTCGCGCAGGAAGTCATCGACAACAGCGTCGACGAGGCGCTTGTCGGACAGGCGAGCTGCCTCTCGGTCGTCGCGCACAGGGACGACTCGCTGACGGTCAGCGACGACGGGCGCGGGATGCCCGTCGACGTCCACCCCGAAGAGGGCATCCCCGGCGTCGAGCTCATTCTCACCCGCCTCCATGCCGGCGGGAAGTTTTCGTCGGGGAGCTATCGCTTCTCGGGCGGCCTCCACGGGGTCGGGGTGTCGGTCGTCAACGCGCTGTCGCGACGACTCGAGGTACGCGTGAAGCGAGACGGCAACGAATACGCGATGAGATTTGCGGGCGGGGAGAAGGTGGTCGATCTGGAGGTTGTCGGTTCCGTAGGTCGCCGGAACACGGGCACGACGATCCGCTTCTGGCCCGATGCGCGGTACTTCGACTCTCCGAAATTCGCGACGCCGCGGCTCCTCCATGCGTTGCGCGCCAAGGCTGTGCTCTGTCCCGGTCTGCGGGTGTCGTTCGAGGACGAGGCGACGGGCGAACGAACCGAGTGGCACTACGAGGATGGCCTGAGCGCCTATCTTCGTGACGCAATCGAGGCCGCCGACGTCATACCGCGTTCGCCGTTCATCGGAAGCCTCGAAGGCAACACCGAGGCCGTGGACTGGGCCGCGGTATGGTTGCCGGAGGGCGGGGAGGGGCCCGCCGAGAGCTATGTCAACCTGATCCCCACGACCCTCGGCGGAACGCACGTCAATGGGTTTCGCGCCGGACTTCTGGAGGCATTGCGCGAGTACTGCGAGTTCCGCAATCTGCTTCCGCGCGGAGTCAAGCTCGCGCCCGAGGATCTCTGGGACCGGTGCCGATACGTGCTGTCGGTGAAGATGAACGAGCCTCAGTTTACCGGACAGACCAAGGATCGGCTGTCGTCCAGAGAATGCGCGGCGTTCGTTTCCGGGGTCGCGAAGAATGCGTTCAGCCTGTGGCTGGGCCAGCATCCGGACGCCGGTGATCGCATCGCCGAGGTCGCAATTGCCAGCGCACAGCTCCGCATGCGATCGGCGAAGCGAGTGGTTCGGAAGAAGGTCACGTCCGGACCGGCTTTGCCCGGCAAGCTTGCCGACTGCACCTCACAGGATCTCGCCCGCACGGAGCTGTTTCTGGTCGAGGGCGATTCCGCCGGTGGTTCCGCCAAACAGGCCCGGGATCGGGAGTTCCAGGCGGTCATGCCGTTGCGGGGCAAGATTCTCAACACCTGGGAGGTGGAGTCCGGGCAGGTGCTTTCGTCGCAGGAGGTGCACGACATCGCCATCGCGATCGGGGTCGATCCCGGATCGTGCGACTTGGGCGGGCTGCGATACGGAAAGGTCTGCATCCTCGCGGACGCCGACTCGGACGGCGCGCACATCGCGACATTGCTGTGCGCCCTGTTTCTTCGACACTTCCGCTCGCTCGTGCTCGACAATCGTGTCCACGTAGCAATGCCGCCGCTGTACCGTATCGATGCCGGAAAGGACGTGTTCTACGCCCTCGACGATGGTGAGAAAATGGGCGTTCTCGATCGAATCGCGGCCGAGAAGTTCAAGGGCAAGGTCAACGTTCAGCGATTCAAGGGACTGGGAGAGATGAATCCGCTGCAGCTTCGCGAGACGACCATCGCGCCGGAAACTCGCCGCCTCGTTCGACTCACCGTCGCCCCCGACGACGATGCCGACGAAGCGCTCGATCTCCTGCTTGCGAAGAAGCGTGCCGCCGATCGCCGCGACTGGCTCGAACGCAACGGGAATCTCGCCGAGATCTGAGACGAACGCCAGATTCCAATCGAATCCAGTCCTGTCAACGAAGCAATGCAATCCGAAATGTCATTCGAGTTCGAGGAAGTCGAACGACGTCCTCTGAAGGAGTTCGCCGAAAAGGCCTATCTCGACTACTCGATGTACGTGGTTCTGGATCGCGCCCTGCCCCATGTCGGCGATGGTCTGAAGCCGGTGCAGCGGCGCATCGTCTACGCGATGTCGGAGCTCGGCCTGACCGCGGGAGCGAAGTACAAGAAGTCCGCTCGAACCGTGGGCGACGTCCTCGGCAAGTTCCACCCGCACGGGGAGAGTGCCTGCTACGAGGCGATGGTATTGCTCGCACAGCCCTTCGCGACGCGGTATCCGCTGATTGACGGTCAGGGAAACTGGGGATCCGCGGACGATCCCAAGTCCTTCGCGGCGATGCGATACACGGAAGCGAAGCTCACCCGATTCGCCGAGGTCCTGCTCCGGGAGTTGCGTGAGGGAACCGTCGAGTGGAATTCGAACTTCGACGGGACGCTCGATGAGCCGAAGCTGCTGCCGGCCCGTCTTCCCCACGTCCTGCTGAACGGAGCGGCGGGAATCGCGGTCGGCATGGCGACCGACGTGCCGCCGCACAACCTGCGCGAAGTCGTCGCCGCCTGCGTGCGGCTCGTTGACGAGCCGCAGGCGTCGGTCGCGGACCTCTGCGAGCACGTACTCGGTCCGGACTTTCCGACCGAGGCCGAGATCGTCACCCCGCGCAAGGACCTCCTCGCGATGTACGAAGGCGGATCGGGCAGTGTGCGACTGCGCGCGCGGTACGAGCGCGACAACGGCGCGATCGTGGTGACCGCTCTCCCGTATCAGGTCTCCGGCTCGAAGGTGCTCGAACAGATCGCGCAACAGATGCTCGCGAAGAAGCTGCCGATGGTCGAAGACCTGCGTGACGAGTCGGACCACGAGAACCCCACGCGCCTCGTCATCGTGCCGAGATCGAATCGCGTCGACGTCGAACGACTGATGTCGCATCTGTTCGCTACGACGGACCTGGAGCGGAACTACCGGGTCAACATGACCGTTGTCGGTCGAAACAGTTGCCCGCGGCTCGGGGATCTGAAGTCGATTCTGGACGAATGGCTCGAGTTCCGGATTGCCACGGTGCGTCGCCGAGTCGAGCACCGCCTCGATCAGGTCAACGACCGACTGCACGTACTGGACGGACTGCTCGTCGCCTTCCTCGACATTGACGAGGTGATCGCGATCATCCGCGAAGAAGAGCGCCCCAGACAGGCCCTGATGAACCGGTTCGCACTCACCGATGTCCAGGCCGAGGCTATCCTCAATCTGCGGCTTCGCAACCTCGCGAAGCTGGAGGAAGTGAAGATTCGGGCCGAGCAGTCGGAACTCTCGACCGAGAGCAGCCGGCTGACTCAGATCCTTGCGAGCGAGCGTGGCGTTCACATGCTGGTCAGGGACGAGCTTGTCGAAGACGCCGAACGCTACGGAGACGACCGCCGTTCGCCGCTCGTCGAGCGCACCGCGGCACAGGCGCTCGGAGACACCGATCTGACACCGGCCGAGCCGATTACCGTCGTGCTCTCCGAACGCGGTTGGGTACGCGCCGCCAAAGGGCACGAGATCGATCCCCGGAGCCTGAGCTACCGTTCCGGCGATGCCTACCGCGCAATGGCCCGCGGTCGCAGCAACGAGTTGGCGGTATTTCTGGACTCCACCGGTCGCGTGTACTGCGTGGCTTCTCATACTCTCGCATCCGCCCGCGGGCAGGGTGAGCCGCTTGCGGGACGAATCAATCCGCCGGACGGCGCGACCTTTCGGGGAGTCATGATCGGGTCCGCCGATCAGCTCTACGCGGTGGCAACCGACGCCGGTTACGGATTCATTGTTCGCCTGGAAGATCTCTGGTCGCGCAATCGTGCCGGCAAGACATGTGTCTCGGTCGCGCCGGGTGCGAATCTTGTCGTTCCGCGGCCGATACGCGATCCGGGCGACGCGATGCTTGCCGCCGTGTCCAGCGCTGGAAAGCTCCTCGTCCACCCCCTGGCCGAACTTCCCCAACTGGCCAGAGGCAAGGGTGCGAAAATCATTCAACTTCCAAAGCCGAAGTCCGGGAGTCGGGAGGAATTCGTGGTCGACATCGAGGTGGTGCCCCCTCGTGCCGCGCTCACGGTTCATGCGGGCAGGCGGTACATCAAATTGAAACCATCCGATCTCGCGCACTATCTGCTCGGACGGGGACGTACGGGAAGGCTGCTGCCTCGCGGATTCCAGCGAGCGGATCGTCTTGAAGTGTCAGGGGCCTGAACGGAGATCGAGGAAACTCATCCATGCCGAATGTCAGCACCAGTGAATTCAGGTCGGGGTTGAAGCTCATCCTCGACGGAGATCCGTGCTCGATCATCGAGAACGAATTCGTCAAGCCGGGAAAGGGACAGGCTTTCGTTCGAGCCAAGTTCCGCAATCTCAAGACCGGAAGGGTCATCGAGCGCACGTTCAAGTCGGGAGAGTCGGTGGAGGCGGCGGACGTACTCGAGGTGTCCCTCCAGTATATCTACAGCGACGGCGACATGTTCTTCTTCATGGACGAAGAGACGTTCGAGCAATACGCCGCGGCCCCTGAAGCCGTTGGCGGCGCCGCACGCTGGCTCAAGGAGCAGGACATCTGCACGATCACTCTCTGGAACGGCACACCGATAGCCGTCACTCCGCCAAATTTCGTGACGCTGCAAATCACGCAAACCGACCCGGGGGTACGCGGCGATACCGCGAGCGGTGCGACCAAGCCCGCGACCGTCGAGACCGGAGCCGTCATCAAGGTTCCCTTGTTCGTCGAGCAGGGTGAGCTCATACGGATCGACACCCGCACCGGCGAGTATGTCTCGCGCGCCAAGGAATGAGCACCCGGTTCCCGTCGCCGAGTCGTGACACGAGATCCTGATCAGGAGTCCCGGTCGGAAGCGGGAGCGTCGACACCGGCCGTGGATTGGCGGCCGAGCGCGGATATCCATGCGCTCCGATTGCGCTCTCGCGTCCTGCGTACGGTCCGGGCGTACTTCGACTCCCAGCGCGTCCTGGAGGTGGAGACTCCTGCGTTGGGCTCTCACACCGTCACGGACCCTTCGATCGAGAGCATCGTTGCGCATGATCGAAGCGGGCGCACCTGGTTCCTCCAGACGTCACCCGAATTCGCGATGAAACGACTGCTCGCGGCGGGTAGCGGATCCATCTATCAGATCACCCGCGCGTATCGCAGCGGCGAGCACGGCCGACACCACGACATTCAGTTCTCGATTCTGGAGTGGTACCGGGTCGGATACGACCACCACCTCCTGATGGAGGACGTCGACGCATTGCTCGACGAGGTACTTGGTCCGCAAACGTCGCGACGGATGACTTTCCGCGAGGCATTCATCCGCCATCTCGAACTCGATCCGTTTACCGCGGCGACGGCGCAGCTACACGACGCCTGCGAGACCCGCGGGTTCTCGAGTCGGGCGGCCACGGCCAGCCGCGACGAGTGTCTCGACTATCTCCTTGCCGTGACGGTGCAGCCCGCGCTCGGGCCGGGAAGGGTCTACCTGCTCGACTATCCGGCTTCTCAGGCGGCGCTCGCGCGGGTTCGCGCGGGTCCCCCGCGCGTTGCGGAACGATTCGAGCTGTATGTCGACGGAATCGAAGTCGCCAATGGTTATCATGAGCTTCAGGACGCGGTGGAACTGAGGCGGCGCATGCGCAATGACACCGAAATGCGGCGCGGTTCGGGACGGATGCGGGTGGAAGTCGACGATCGACTGCTGGCCGCCCATGCCGCCGGATTGCCCGCTTGCGCCGGAGTAGCGATGGGACTCGATCGCCTCGTGATGCTCGCCGGTGGCTACCGGACACTGCATGATGTGCTGGCATTCCCGTCGGACCGCACGTGACGGTGCGAACGAAACTCGCCGCACGAACGGTTGTCCAATGAAATTGTCATGCGCTTGATTTCCGAGAGGAGCGAGGGCTCGGCTATTTCCCGGGCTACAGAGTATGATCACCAAGGCAGATTCACTTTCCCGAATTCGGGAACGCGACAGGCTTGGCACCCGGCGTTGCTCGCCGAGCACGAACGTACGGCAGCCGATTCGACACGCTGATGCGTTCGTCGGGGCGGGGTATGGAGTCACGAGTCGGGGCAATGTCCGACAACGATTCAGACCGCGAACTCGTGGAGCGGGTGCAACGGGGGGAGCAGAGGGCGTTCGACCTGCTGATGCTCAAGTATCAGCACCGAATCGCCAAGCTCATCGCTCGCTATGTCCAGGACCCGGCCGAAGTTCTCGATGTCGCGCAGGAAGCGTTCTTGAAAGCGTATCGTGCAATACCACGATTTCGCGGCGACAGCGCGTTCTATACTTGGATGTACCGAATTGCGATCAACACGGCAAAGAACCATCTGGCGGCCCAGGCGCGCCGGCCGAGGGATTCGGGGGTCGACGTATCGGACGCCGAACAATTCGACGGTGTTGCCGAACTGAAGGAGTCGGCCACCCCGGAAGGACTCGCCCTCACAGAGGAAATTCAGCAGACGGTGGCCGCGGCAATCGAGGCGTTGCCGGAGGACCTCAGGGTTGCCATCTCGCTGCGTGAACTCGAAGGGTTCAGCTACGAGGACATCGCTCAAGCCATGGAGTGTCCAATCGGCACTGTCCGATCGAGAATATTTCGCGCTCGCGAAGCGATCAACGCACGACTCGATCCGCTGCTCGACTGCTGAGGACCACTGACGGTGAACGAACCCGATACGAACGAAGACCTCTCCGCGTTCGTCGACGGTGAACTTCAGGACCCCGCGCGAGGCCGGGTTGTTGACGCCGTCTACGGAAGTTCCGATCTGCGACGCGCGTGGGCGCGCTTCCATCTCATCGGAGACGCGGTGAGGAAGATCGGTCCCGTACCGGGCGCCGATTCCATCGCCGGAAACGTGAGTGTCGCGATCCGCGCCGAGCAGGTCGTGCGGTTCAGGCCTCGTCCACTGCGCTTCGGGCTGCGCCCGCTTGCCGGGCTGGCCGTTGCCGCAGCAATTGCAGCCGTCGCGGTCCTGGGAATCCACAGCCTCGACCACGGCGGAGCGGGGCTCCGCCCCATCGCCGGTGTTTCGCGTCCCGAAGCCGCATCCCGGGAGCCGGTCTCGAACGCCTCCGATTCGTCAACGCCGCGCATGGCGGCGATGTCGCCTCCCCCTGGCGCCCCTCGACCGTCCCGACTGCAGTGGAGTGATGTTGCGCCTGATACGGAGGCGCGTCTCAACGCATACCTGGTCAACCATCACGTGTATGCGGGCGACGGTATGCGCGGCGTGCTGCCGTATGTCCGCATTGTCGCCTATCGGCCTTCCGAGGCAGAGCACTGATGGACATCGCGCGCCGGTTTGCGCGCGTCGCGTCGCAGCGACTCGGGCCCGGTGTCGAATTGCTGACGGGCGTCATCATGTTCGTGACGCTGAGTGGCGGGGCTGCCACGCTGCACGCCGCCGACGTGGGGGAGGCGCGTGGATTGCTCGAGCGAATGGTGCGCGCGTCCCGTTCGCTCGACTACATCGGCACATTCGTTTATCGCAACGGCTCGACGATGCAGTCGATGAGAATCATCCACAAGGCGCATGTCGAAGGGAGCCGAGAGCGGCTCGTTGCGCTGTCGGGCGCGGCCCGCGAAGTCATTCGGGAGGGAGAGCTGGTGACTTGCATTCTTCCCGACGACGGAATCGTGGTCGTTGCGAAGCGTCAGTCGGGCGCGCTGTACCCTTCCGCGGTTTTCGAGTCCGAATTGACAATTATTGATGACGATATCGTCGAGAGCTATTCGTTGTCGACCAACGGGATCGAACGAGTCGCGGATCGGAAAGCCAACGTGATCGATGTCATGCCCAAGGACCGGTATCGCTACGGATATCGATTGGCGGTCGATCACGAGACGGGGTTGCTGCTGAAATCGGAGCTGCTCGACAACGATATGTCCGCACTCGAGCAGATTGTTTACACGCACCTCGATCTGCCGGAATCAATTCCAGATGAAGCATTGGAACCCGGCGTCTCCCATGTCGGATTCACGCGCTACGAAGCCGCCGCGGGGGGCCGCGACGAAAACGACTCGACCGGCCGAGCACAGGAATGGACGATTGCCTGGCTGCCTCCGGGATTCGAGATGTCGGATGCGTCCTACGGTCCGATTCAACCCGGGCGCGAATCCGTGGATCACCGGGTGTACAGTGACGGACTGGCATCGCTGTCGATCTTCATCGAGCCGGGATTCCAGGCTGCCGACCGGCACGAGGGATTGTCATCCGTCGGTGCGATCAATGCTTTCGGTCGAGTCGTCGACGAGTATCAGGTCAGCGTGGTCGGCGAGGTGCCCGGAATCACGGTAGAGAAGATCGCGACGGCTATCGTGAAACAATAGGCGGCATCAACAGGGGCTTTGACCACAATGTACTGCACAATCACCGCCCAGGCGCGGAGTCGGAACGTCCGACCGACGATTCTCTCGGGTGTGGCCGCCTTGGTTGGCGCGGCGTCGATTGCCGTGGCATTCCTCGGGTCCGGTCCGGCGGTCGCACGTGCCCTTCCAGATTTTACCGAACTCGTCGAACGCAATCGGGCCGCCGTCGTCAATATCAGCACGACGCAACGACGACGGTTGCAGACCGAACGGCCTCGAATGCCTCGAGGGTTCGAGATTCCGGATCTGCCGGAGGACAGCCCGTTCCGGGAATTCTTCCGACGATTTTTCGGCGAAGGAGAGATCGAGGAATTCGACGCCCAATCGTTGGGCTCCGGGTTCATCATTTCGCAGGACGGGTTCATCATTTCGAACAACCACGTCGTGCGAAACGCCGACGAGATCATCGTGCGGCTGAGCGATCGCCGAGAGTACAAGGCGAACGTCGTGGGCACGGACGAGGCCAGTGATGTCGCTCTCCTGAAAATTGACGCCGAAGGTTTGCCCGTGGCCCGCCTCGGGACCGGTTACGAGCTGAAGGTGGGCGAATGGGTGCTGGCGATAGGCTCCCCATTCGGTTTCGATCATTCGGTCACCGCGGGAATCGTGTCCGCCAAGGGCCGCAGCCTCCCGCGCGAGAACTACGTGCCGTTCATTCAGACCGACGTCGCGATCAATCCGGGAAATTCCGGTGGCCCGCTGTTCAACCTGCAAGGTGAAGTCATAGGCGTGAATTCTCAGATATTCAGCCGAACCGGTGGATTCATGGGGCTTTCGTTCGCGATTCCCATCGATGTCGCGATGGACGTCGCGGACCAGTTGCGTGACAAGGGACGTGTTTCCAGAGGGTGGCTCGGTGTCCTGATTCAGGACGTCACGAGAGAACTCGCCGAGTCCTTCGGAATGGCCAAGCCGCAAGGCGCACTCGTCGCCAAGGTGCTCGATGGTAGCCCGGCCGAGAGGGCGGGATTCGAAGTCGGGGACATTCTTCTTTCGTTTGACGAGCACGAGATCGAACGATCGTCGGACTTGCCGCCGATTGTCGGACGCACGCGAGTCGGCCTGGAGGTGGCGGTCCAGATCCTGAGAGGTGGCGAATCGATGACCTTGATGGTCACGACGGACGAGTTGCCCGCGGATGACGACCTCCAGGTTGCAGCGGCCCGAACGCCCGATGGCGTGGAAGCCGCGAGACTTGGCATCGTCGTACGAGACATGAACGACGAGGAGCGCGCATCGATGGACGACCCCGATCACGGCGTCGTCGTGAGTGAGGTTTCGGATGGTCCCGCCCAACGCGCCGGAATTCGCGAGGGTGATCTGATCCTCATGCTGAACAACCAGAAGGTCGCAAACAGCGAGGGCTTCGAACGACTCGCGGCGGAATTGCCGCAGGGCAAGGCGGTGTCCGTGCTCGTTCAACGCCAGGGCAATCCAATCTTCCTTGCGTTGAAACCCGAATGAGGTTCGACTTCCCCACGCTCATCGTGGTGCTCGTGTTCGCCACCGGCTTCATATGGGCATTCGACGCCGCGGTGCTCGCGCCCCGCCGACGCGCCGCCGCACGCGATGGAGAGAATGCGTCAGACCACGCGCTCACCGCCCCGCCGTCTCGTATCGTCGAGTATTCGAAATCGTTCTTCCCGGTGTTCCTGATTGTTCTCGTTCTCCGCTCGTTCATCGTGGAACCGTTTCGCATTCCGTCCAATTCGATGATGCCGACGCTGCTGACCGGAGATTTCATTCTGGTCAACAAGTTCGACTACGGCATTCGGTTGCCGGTGGTAGACACCAAAGTCGTGGACATCGACTTGCCGAAGCGCGGCGATGTCGTCGTATTCCGGTTCCCGGAAGACCCATCCACGCCGTTCATCAAGCGGGTCGTCGGCGTGCCCGGCGACCGAATCGCGTACTATGACAAGATACTGTACGTCAACGACGAGCCGATGGAACAGAGTTCGGCGGGGCGTTACGTCGGGTTCGGCTCCGGGGCGGTGATGACCGGCGCGCGTCTGCAGGTAGAGCGGCTCGCCGAAGGCGAACACCACATCCTGGTTCAACCCGAGGCACATACCGTTCAGGGCACCGCGGTGGTTCCCGAGGGTCACTACTTCGTACTGGGCGACAACCGGGACAACAGTCGGGACAGTCGGTATTGGGGTACCGTGTCGGAGGACCTGCTCATCGGCAAGGCGTTTCGCATCTGGATGAACTGGGATTTCGGTCACGGTATCGACTGGAAGCGGATTGGCAAGGCGATTGACTGAAACACGGCGCCGAGGTGCATTGGCGTGGTTACGGTGACCAGGGCCCAACACCGGCTTGCATATCGGCTCGGTCATTCGTTCGACCAACCCGAACTGCTTGTCCGCGCGCTGACTCATCGCAGTGCGGGTGCGTGCAACAACGAACGGCTCGAGTTTCTCGGTGACGCAATTCTTGCCTTCCTGGTCGGCGAGCATCTGTTCGACACGTACTCCGATGCGTCGGAGGGCAAGCTCACTCGCCTGCGCTCCCGAGTTGTCCGGCGCGAGAGCCTGGCGGATGCGGCGCGCAAACTGGGTGTCGGCGACGCGTTGATACTGGGCGCCGGCGAGCGAAAGACGAGAGGCCGCGAGCGCGATTCGATTCTGGCCGGGGCCTTCGAAGCCCTCGTGGGAGCTCTCTATCTCGATTCGGACTTCGCGACGTGTCGGGACCGTACACGAGTGTTGCTGGATGAGTGGTTCGAAGCGGCGTCGCTGGACGACGGCGGCAAGGATGCAAAGACTCGTCTGCAGGAGCGTCTGCAAGCACGGGCAAAGTCACTGCCGGAATACCGGATCGTGGAGGTCGGAGGCGCCGCGCACTGCCAGTCGTTCATCGTGAGCTGTCGGGTCGACGGGCTCGACGAGGACACGACGGGAACCGGCACGAGTCGGAGACGGGCTGAGCAGAACGCGGCGAAGCGCATGATGGCCATTCTTGATGAACTTGACGACTGAGCACGATCATCGCTGCGGTTTCGTCACCGTGGTGGGCCGACCGAATGTCGGGAAATCGACACTCGTCAATCGAATCGTGGGCCGGAAGTTCAGCATTACCTCAAATCGTCCCCAGACCACGCGCCATCGAATTCTGGGAATCGCCACGAACGACACGTCCCAGGTCATCTTCGTCGATACCCCCGGAATTCACACCGGCCATGCACGTGCCCTCAACCGGCACATGAACCGTGTGGCGTCGAGGGCATTGATAGGGGTCGACCTCATCGTCATGGTCGTCGAGGCATCGGGCTGGTCGTTCGACGACGATTGCATTCTCGAGCGAATCAGCACCGAATCGGCTCCCGCAATTCTCGCGCTCAACAAGATCGATCGCATCAAGTGTCGGGAGTCGATGCTCCCGGTGCTCGATGACGTGGCCCGGCGGTACGACTTTGCTGCGGTAGTGCCGATTTGTGCGCGAACCGGCGAGAATCTGAATCGTCTCAGCTCCGAGGTCGAATCGCGCATTCCGGTCGGGCCATCGGAGTTCCCCGAGGAACAATTCACGGATCGAAGCGAATCGTTTCTGGCTGCGGAGATCGTGCGGGAGAAGATCATCCGCAGACTGGGGCAGGAACTGCCTCACCGGCTCACCGTGGAGGTCGAGCGGTTCGTCGACGGGAAGCGACGCACGCTGATCAATGTTCTGGTTTGGGTGGAGCGGAAACAACACAAGGCGATCGTCATCGGTCGTAACGGTGGACGACTGAAAGAAGCAGGAACCGAGGCGAGACTGGAGATTTCCCGCTTGCTCGGACGTCCGGTGCATCTGGAAATCTGGGTCAAGGTCAGGGAGGGGTGGTCGGACGACGAACACGCGTTGCATGGGTTGGGAATTGCCGAGTAATGCGGCGGGGTGTCGAGTTCGGCGCGACATGAGCAGGCTCGAGCGAACCGATCTGGAACCCGCGTTCGTACTGCACACCCGGCACTGGCGAGAAACGAGCCTGATCGTCGAGTCGTTCAGTCGTCGCCACGGTCGTCTGGGAATGATTGCTCGTGGCGCCCGGAGGCCGAAATCGAGAATGCGCGGCCTGCTCCAGCCGTTCATTCCGCTGCTGCTGTCGTGGCGCGGCAAGGGCGAATTGGCCACGCTGGTCAGCGCCGAACCCGAAGGAAGCGTCCTGCCGCTCGTCGGCTCGGCTGCAATCGTCGGGTTCTACGTTAACGAGCTCCTGCTGCGCTTTCTCCACCGTCACGACCCGGAGCCGCTGTTGTTCGATCACTATCGAGCGGCTCTCGACAGGATTTCGCGCGCGGACGATTCGGAACCCATCCTTCGGATTTTCGAAAAACGCCTCCTCCAGGCGGTCGGATACGCGCTCGAGCTTGAGACCGAGAGCGATTCCGGACGGGCAATCGAGCCCAAGGAACAATATCGATACACCGTGGATTCCGGCCCGAAACGCTGGTCGAATGGCACCTCATCCGGGGTATGCGTGAGCGGATCGACCTTGCTCGCGCTTGCACGCGAGCAGCTTGACGACCGACACGCACTCGGTGAAGCCAAGCTTCTCATGCGTTCCATCATCGACGAGCACTGCGGAGGTCGCGCACTCGTCTCGAGACGGCTGTGGAGGCGATAGACGTCGTGTACTCTGGCCGGGAAGCAACCCGTTCGCGGCCGAAGTCGATGCGGCATTCCGTCGGCCGCGCCAATCAGCCGTCGGCCGGCGGTTCGACACTGCGCTCCGTCACTGCGGAGCGACGCGGCTGTGCGTCCACTGTGGCCGCGGACGTCGGTTCGCGTTCGGAAGCCGTATCCGGAACCGGCCTCGTGTCCGATGCATCGCGCGGTTGAAGCTCTCGCGGGGAAGGTCGCACAGACGAACCCGAGACGACCGGCTCGTGGGGCGATACCGGCAACGCTCTGGAAGTCGTCGGCGCAACCGAATCGGCCACCTTGCCGTCGATACTCCGTACCGATTCGATCGCCGTGCCGGCATCCGGCCGACTGTGGGCGTTCTCGATTGGTACGGGCGCGGCAGATGTGACCTCCCCCGGACTCGCGCTTTCGTTCATGCTGTCCGGCGCCGCGAAGCGCGACGCATCCGTCGACTCGGTGCCTCCTGCAACGGCCCGCGTACTTTCCCGGCCTCGATTGCGCCCCCCTCCGCGACGTCCACGACGGGAGCCGCGTCTCGAATTGCGCGATCGGCTCTCCACGTTGGGCGCCGTCGTGTCTTCGGCGCGAGAACCGGAACGCTCGCTCGATGTTTCGGGTTCGGCCGGTGTCAGCTTCGCTCCACGACGCCGGCGGCTGTCTCCATGACCAGAGCCACGACCAGGATGGCTCTCGCCGCGTCTGGCGGCTGCGCCCCGACGACGCGACTCGGCGCCGTCTCCGCGGCTGCGTCCGGTCGAATCATGGCGATTGCCATGGCGTCTGCCCGGTGACGAGGGTCGTGTTCGAGCGGGCGCATTCGATGGTTCGGAACTCTTGCTGAACAACATTCTCCAGAATCTGGCCAGAAGCCCGTGGTCGCTCGCTGGCTCGGTCCGCGATAGCGCTCGACTGGGAGGAGGGGTCGACGGCGGCACGACCTTGACGACGGGTTCGTCCGCCGGAGTCGTCGGTTCCAATGCGAAGGCGCGCGTGCTCTCGACCTCGCCCGTCAACTCGTAACTCACCTCACGAACGGATTCATGTTGGTGATCCTCTTCTCGAACGCGTTCCACTTCGTAGTTCGGCAGCGTCACCGACGGGTCCGGCACCAGAATGACCTTTACGCCGGTCCGTTTCTCGATGTCGAAGACGTCCTCTCGCTTCTCGTTCAGGAGAAAGGTCGCGACTTCGATGGGGAGCCGCGCGACGATACGGCCCGTCAGATCCTTCATCGCTTCTTCTTCGATGATTCGCAGAATCGACAGCGCAAGGGATTCGGGTCCGCGAACGGAACCGCGCCCGTTGCAGGTCGGACACGTCCTCAGACTCGACTCACCGAGCGAAGGACGCAGTCGCTGCCGCGACATCTCGAGAAGCCCGAAGCGTGAGATGCGTCCGAGCTGGACCCGTGCCCGGTCCTGCTTCAACGCTTCGCGCAACCGATGCTCGACATCGCGTTGATTGCGTGCCGGAGTCATGTCGATGAAATCTATGACGATCAATCCTCCGACATCGCGCAGCCGAAGCTGGCGCGCCACCTCGTCGGCCGCCTCGAGGTTCGTGTTGAGTGCGGTCTCCTCGATATCTCCTCCCTTGGTCGCGCGTGCCGAGTTCACATCGATGCTCACCAGCGCCTCGGTGTGGTCTACGACCAGACTGCCGCCGGAGGGCAGCCGCACCGAGTGGGAGAACGCGGATTCTATCTGGCTCTCGATCTGGAAACGTCTGAACAGGGGCACGCGCCCGTCGTAGCGGCGCACCCGGCCCGCGCTCTCCGGCATTACCTGCGTGATGAACTCCTTGGCCTGCCGGTAGACCCCTTCGTCGTCGATCAGGATCTCGTTGATGTCCTTGTCGAAGTAGTCGCGGATCGCACGAATGATGACGTCGCTTTCCTGGTAGACGAGAAACGGCGCGGAACGTTCCTTTGCCGCTGTTTCGACCGCGTTCCAAAGCTTGAGCAGGTAGTCGAGATCCCACTGGAGTTCCTCCTGGGATTTTCCGACACCGGCCGTACGCACGATGAGACCCATTCCGGCCGGCACCTCGAGTGCGCTCAGTGCCTCGCGCAGCGCCGACCGCTCTTCGCCCTCGATTCGACGCGAAATACCTCCCGCCCTGGGGTTGTTCGGCATGAGAACGAGATAACGTCCGGCGAGGCTCGGAAATGTGGTGAGTGCAGCCCCCTTCTTGCCACGCTCTTCCTTCTCGACCTGCACGACGAGTTCGAGTCCTTCCGCGAGGGCGTCCTTCACGGACGCCGACTCACCGGGCGCAGTCGTCTCCCCGGCGTAGTACTCGCGCGCGATTTCCTTGAATGGCAGGAAGCCATGCCGGTCTGCTCCAAAATCGATGAAGGCGGCTTCCAGACTGGGTTCGACCCGGGTAATTCTCGCCTTGTAGATGCTTGCCTTGCGCTGGCTGCGGGCGGCAACTTCGATGTCGAGGTCGTAGAGAAACTGTCCATCCACCATCGCAACCCGGCACTCCTCGGGTTGGGTTGCGTTGATCAGCATTCTTTTCATTGTTCGATCCGAGCCTGTGCGGCGGCTCCGCCGCGTTGTCCCGCACCGGATCATGAGAGGGAGGAGTGAAGAGAGCGCACAGGTTCGCGCGCCACAAGCGCGGCGAGTCCCATATGCTTCTGCGGGCCGGTCAGGATGGCCCGATTTGAACGAAGTCGTATACCGGTATGACCCGATGCCGGATCCCGGGATTCAGCGCGTTGCCGTCATGGGTCGCTGTTGAGCGCTATCGGCTGGCGTCCGGGCGATTTGCAACACTTCAGCACTCGTTCGTGGCCAGGCACGTCGCGTTCGTCGCCTTGAAGCGCGAGCGTACTCGCATCGACATTCCGCAGGTTGGACTGATTCAAGCTTCCGGCCGGCTACGAAATCTTCGTCTCGTATTCTCTGCACCGCTCCGCCTTCGATGATCGGCGTCGCGTCGTTGATTCGTTGACTGGTCAGCGGTTCGCTACTTTTCCCGTCAGATCCCATTGTTATTCAATTGATTGTCGTTGATTGCGACGAACCCCTTTCCATCGCTGGAACTATAGCATGTCTTGCAGGTGGTCCACACTGATACCATCTGTCGATGGTCGAAGCAGGCAGAGTGTGCAGGAAAGCGGTCCATGAAATCACCGTGGACGAGTCGGTCTCCGGGCAGCGAGTCGACAACTTCCTGACCTTCCATCTCAAGGGCGTCCCTCGCCCTCGAATCTACCGGCTGCTGCGTCGTGGCGAAGTCCGGGTCAACCGTGGCCGCGTGCGGCAGCATTACCGACTCGCCGTCGGCGACATCGTGCGTATTCCCCCTGTCTGGACGAAGGAGACCGAGTCGCGACAGACGCCGACCGAGAAACGGCGGCAAGCCATCGAACGAGCGATCTTGTACGAAGACGACGCATTGATCGTGTTGAACAAGCCGGCGGGATGGGCGGTGCATGGGGGCAGCGGAGTCGATTTCGGCGTTATCGAGTGTTTGCGTGCGGTTCGGCCGGCCGTGCGTCGAATCGAACTGGCCCACCGCATCGACCGCGACACCTCCGGCTGTCTTCTTGTCGCGAAGAAGCGGAGCATGCTCGCTTCGTTGCACGAGGCGCTACGAAACGAACGAGTGCAAAAGCGCTATTTCGCCCTTGTGCGCGGCAATGTTGGTCCACGGAATCGTCGTAGCGACGCGCGACTGCTGCGAGAACAACGCCGCACGGGAGAACGCATCGTGCGGGTGCATGCGCAGGGCAAGGCGTCGACGACGAAATTCATTCCGGTCGAAGTCGGCAATGTCGCCAGTCTGGTAGTGGCGCAACCGCGCACGGGACGCACACACCAGATTCGAGTGCACGCAGCGCACCTCGGCATGCCGCTGGCCGGTGACGAGAAATACGGCGATTTCGCGTTCAATCGGTTGATGCGGTCACACGGTCTGAAACGACTGTTTCTGCATGCAGCGTCGGTTTCGATTGGCTCCGGAGAGAATCGGATGGCATTCGAAGCACCGCTCGATTCCAATCTCGTGTCGGTACTCGATTCCATGGGGTTCGCTGCCGCCCCGATTCCTGCATGAACGTTGTCTCCGACAGCCTTGTGAGACCATCGGGCGGGCTGGTTGCATCGAACTCGCGTGTGCCTGGATACGATGCGGTTCGAATCTGCGTCATGCCGGCGCCGGACAGTGCGCGATGCAGCATCGGCGCACGTCGATCAGGTATGCGGTGTTCCCGCCGATGCACCGGCGAACGAGTCGCCGGGAGCGTGGAGGACGTCGTGGCCCGCTGATCGCAGCATGGCGCACAGTCGAATCATCGGAAGTCCGAGCAAGGCGGTGGGATCCTCTCCGTGCATGCGTTCGAAGAGTGCGGATCCCAGACGCTCTGCCCGAAAGCCGCCCGCGCAGTCATATGCCCGCTCTCGCGACACGTATGACTCGATTTCCGTTGCAGTGAGCGGCCTGAATTTCACCGCGAATGGAATGACGTCGCTCTCGATTCGACCGCTTGCTGCGTCAAGAACCGCGATCCCGGTACGAAATTCGAGCCAGCGCCCGCTGGCCATGGCGATCTGAGCGACGTTGTTCGCATGATTGCCGGGTTTTCCCAGTACCGAGTCGCCGAGCAGAGCGACCTGATCGGAGCCGATTACCAGCCCGGTTCCAACCCGTGCGGCAACCGCAAGGGCTTTCTGCTCGGACAGGCGTCTGACGAGCGCATTCGGCGTTTCTCCCTCGAATGGAGATTCGTCGATGTCGGGGTGGACGACGAGAAATGGAATCGAAAGACCTTGCAGAAGATTCCGGCGGGACAGCGAGCGGGAGCCGAGGACGAGCCGATGCATCGGAGGTCTGGGTTGCATTGCCTGGTGAAGGTGCTTATAGCTGGCGGTTGCCGGTGTTGGCAATGCACTTCAGCATGTCCCGATCGAAGTCCAGGGTGTCTTCCCCGGGTCTGCCAAACATTTTGACAGGGAAAGCATGGGCTCTTTACGATCGTACCGCGGACAATCCCGTGAGGTCCGCGTCCGCAGCCGGGGTGTGGTGAGAAATGCGGGAATCCGCGAACACTCAACGGTTTCTGGACGTAGAAGAACTCGCTTCGCAAGGGGTGACTCTCGCCGGTTTCGTGGATCCTGTGTCGATGCCGCGGCTTCTCGAGGTCATTGCGTCCAAGCCGAGTTCGATTGCGTATCGCATTACGTTCAGCCGAGATGTTTCGGGCAGGGCGGCCATGAGCGGACGCGCGGAGGGAGTGCTGTCGCTGGTCTGTCAGCGGTGCCTCGAGAACTTCGAATGGAAATTCGACACGAGATTCGAGTCTTCTGTGGTCGGCCACGAGCGGGAGGAATCGAGAGGGTCGGATGCCGTGGTTTGTTCCGATGGGCGAATCGAGCTGAATTCCGTCGTCGAGGATGAGCTGCTGCTCGCGCTGCCGACTGCGCCGGTCCACGCTTTCGGGACATGTCAAGCGCCACCGATTCGGACCGGCGGCGACCCGTCTGCGTCACCGAGCACCAGTCAGTTCGCGGCGCTCCGTGAATTGCGTTCGCAAATCGGCGTGAGTGATTGAACTGATCGGTGCACCCAGTTGCCGTACCCGGTTTCCGAATCGGGGAGTTGGCGACCGAGCAAGAGGAGAAACGAAATGGCGGTCCAGCAAAACAGAAAGTCGCGGTCCAAGCGTGGAATGCGCCGGGCCCATGACGCATTGCGCGTTCCGACGACGTCAACCGAGCCGACCACCGGAGAAACCCACCTCCGGCACCAGATGAGCCCCGATGGGTACTACCGAGGGAGGAAGATTGTCGAGGGCCGGGACGACTGACGGCGGCTCCGGGTGGGGTCACGCTACACCATCGCCCTCGATGCGATGGGCGGAGATCACGGTCCGGGAGTCGTGGTACCCGCCGCGCTCGAAACCGTCGCAGAAGTTTCCGATATCGACCTGGTTCTGGTCGGCAATGAACCTGTCATCGCCGCTGCGCTCGAGCGCAATCACGCGATCCCGAGTGACCGCATCTCCATTCAGCATGCTTCACAGAGCGTGGAGATGGACGAGCCGCCTTCTCAGGCCCTGCGATCGAAGCGGGATTCGTCCATGCGGGTCGTGCTGGACCTCGTGCGGGACGGCACCGCGGATGCTTGTGTGAGCGCCGGCAACACCGGCGCGCTGATGGCGATGGCACGGTTCGTGCTGAAAACCCTGCCGGGCATCGATCGTCCCGCCATCATCTCGGCCATTCCCACCGAGACGGGGCATACACACGTCCTGGATCTCGGCGCCAACGTGGAATCGACCTCCCGCCATCTGTTCGAGTTTGCGGTGATGGGTTCGGAACTCGTGAGCGCGGTGGACGACATCAGGCGTCCGAGTGTCGGGTTGCTCAACATCGGACAGGAAGACATCAAGGGCAATGAACAGGTCAAGGAAGCTGCGCACCTTCTCGCGGCGAGCGGCCTCCACTACATCGGATTCGTCGAGGGTGACGACATCTACCGGGGCACCGCAAACGTCGTGGTATGCGACGGTTTTGTCGGGAACGTCGCGTTGAAGTCGAGTGAGGGCGTAGCGCGAATGATCTCCGATCTGATGCGCGACGAGTTCGAGCGCACGTTCGTCAACCGTCTGGTCGGATTCCTCGCCCGTCCGATACTGCGAAATCTGGCCGGGCGCATGGATCCGCGCAGTTACAACGGAGCGAGCTTCGTGGGCTTGCGCGGGATCGTGATCAAGAGCCACGGCAGCGCCGATATCGTCGCATTCAAGCGCGCAATCGTGGAAGCCGTCGCCGAGATCAGAAAGAACGTGCCCGAACGCATCAGCGAACGCATCGCCTCCGTCCTCGTCGCGAAGGAAGCGGTGTGATCTATCCGAAAATCGCAGGAACCGGCTCGAGCCTCCCGGAACATGTCGTCACCAACGCCGAACTTTCCAGGCGTGTGGACACCACCGATGCCTGGATTCGGGAGCGCACCGGCATCCGACGGCGCCATATCGTCGATGAATCGGAGTCAACCTGCGATCTTGCCGAACGCGCCGCGCGCAATGCGCTCGATTCGGCTGGCATCGATGCGGGTGCGTTGGACCTCATCGTGGTGGGCACGACGACCCCCGATCGAATCTACCCCTCGACCGCGTGCCGTTTGCAGGCACGCCTGGGTGCAGGCGAGTGCCCGGCGTTCGATGTGCAGGCGGTCTGCACCGGCTTTATCTACGCACTCGGCGTGGCCGAAAAGTTCTTTCGCGCAGGAAGCGTCCGCCGCGCCCTGGTGGTCGGTGCCGACACCCATTCTCGACTGCTCGACTGGTCCGACCGGAGAACCTGCGTGTTGTTCGGTGACGGTGCCGGGGCCGTGGTGCTCGAAGCGTCCGACGCTCCGGGCGTGATGTCGACACACCTTCATGCGGACGGCCGCTACGAGCCGCTGCTCTACGTCAAAGGGGGGACACCGCGCGGCGCAGGGCGTATCTCGGACGGCGGAGCGTACACGAAGATGCAGGGAAACGAGGTCTTCAAGGTTGCGGTGCGAACGTTGCGCCGCATCGTCGACGAGACCCTGGCCGCGAACGACATGACGAAGAGCGATGTCGACTGGCTGATTCCGCACCAGGCCAACATTCGAATCATCGAGGCCACCGCTCGCAAGCTCGGCATGCCGATGGACAGGGTGATTGTGACGGTGGAGGACCAGGGGAATACCTCGGCGGCATCGGTGCCGCTCGCGCTGGATGCCGCAGTTCGCGATGGCCGAGTGCAGCCGGGTCAAGTGCTCCTTCTCGAAGCGTTCGGCGGCGGATTTACCTGGGGATCGGCCCTCGTTCGCTATTGACTCAGCCAGGAATCGATTCATGTTTGCCGCCACCTTTCCCGGCCAGGGCTCCCAGTCCATCGGAATGCTCTCGGAACTATCGCAGGCATGCACGGAAGTACGCGAGACCTTCGAGGAGGCGACGCATGCACTCGGCTTCGACCTGTGGTCCCTGGTACAGGAAGGGCCGGAACGCCGTCTGAACGCCACCGAACAGACGCAACCGGCGATGCTCGCAGCGGGTGTGGCCGCGTGGAGATGCTGGGTGTCGAGAGGTGGAGTTCTCCCGTGTGTCGCAGCGGGTCACAGTCTGGGCGAGTACTCGGCGCTCGTGGCGTTCGGGGCTCTCGAATTCGCGGATGCGATTCGAACCGTTGCCGCGCGAGGTCGATTCATGCAGGAGGCGGTTCCCGAAAACGCGGGAGGAATCGCCGCTATCGTCGGCCTCGATGACGAGACCGTCGTAGCGCTGTGCGACGAAATCAGCGAAAGGGCGGAGCTCGGTCATGTATCCGCCGTCAACTTCAACGCGCCGGGCCAGGTCGCGATCGCTGGCGCGTCACGTGCACTTGACGCGGCAATTGCGCAGGCTCGAGAAGTGGGCGCCCGGCG
The DNA here is from genome assembly GCA_022826505.1 of Gammaproteobacteria bacterium. Taxonomy (GTDB): domain Bacteria; phylum Pseudomonadota; class Gammaproteobacteria; order HK1; family HK1; genus HK1. The sequence goes on along the minus strand of JAJDUQ010000227.1, from coordinate 46,969 downwards.
TGCGATTCGTTTACCGATGAGCGTCCCGGTGCACTGCCCGCTGATGGCGCCGGCGACGAGAAAATTGGAAGCGACACTGGGCGCGATACGCGTTCATCCGCCCACCGTGCCCATCCTCCACAACGTGGACGTCGAGACCCGGCCGGACGGAGCGTCGATTCGGGATGCCCTTGCGGGACAACTCGCGAGCCCGGTCAGGTGGCGTCAGACCGTCATCACGATGCGTGAGCGAGGAGCAACGACCATGGTCGAATTCGGACCGGGCAGAGTGCTGACCGGTCTCGCCCGGCGAATCGATCGGGGGATTGCGGCGATGTCCGTGCACGATGGCGAATCGCTCGACGCGGCGCTTCAGGCAGTGATGAATGGAGCAGGTGGATGAAGAATCTGAACGGAGAGGTCGCGCTCGTCACCGGCGCGAGTCGTGGCATCGGAGCTGCTATCGCCCGTTCACTTGCGCAACAGGGGGCCACGGTCGTCGGGACCGCCACTACCGGCAACGGAGCCCGAATCGTGGAGCGGATGCTGGCGGACGCAGAGCATCCGGGAAAGGGGCTCGTACTCGACGTCGCTGACGCCTCCTCGGTCGATGCGGCCTTCGCGTCGTTGGCAGACACCGGCCTTCTGCCCGGGGTCCTCGTGAACAATGCGGGAATTGCTCGCGACACGCTGTTCGTCAGAATGAGCAACGAGCATTGGGATGCGGTTATCGACACCAACCTCAGCTCCCTGTATCGCACGTGCAAGGCGTGTGTTCGGCATCTGATGAAGCGCCGGGGTGGTCGGATTGTCAATGTGACGTCGGTTGTCGGCTTTACCGGTAATGCGGGGCAGGCAAACTACGCGGCGGCGAAGGCCGGAATCGTCGGATTCACGCGCGCTCTCGCCAGAGAGCTCGGCGGCAGATCGATCACGGTCAATGCCGTCGCTCCAGGATTCGTCGATACGGACATGACGCGAGACATCGGACCCGAGCAACGGGCCCGCATGCTGGAGCAGATACCGCTCGGACGTCTCGGAACCCCTGATGAAATCGCCGCTGCAGTCACGTTTCTCGCGTCGCCGCAGGCGAGTTACATTACCGGCGAGACGCTCCACGTCAATGGCGGAATGTACATGGGGTAAGTGTCTCCCGCTTCGTGGATGCACTTTCTTGTCATGGGCGGCTGCCTTGAAACTCGGTAGGGTTTGAATACACTAGGTCGCCGTTCCAGACGGTGTGATCCCCGGGCTTGAATTCGGATTCCCATCTCCTGCGGGGAGACGGGGCGGTGATGGGGTATGGAACACGGGGCGCGCGAGTGCGGTGCCGTACGAACCGGCAACGTCACGAACACACGTTCAGCGTCGGGATCGCCACGGTCCCTCGCAATATACGCAGAGGAACATCCGCAAATGAGCACAGTGGAAGAGCGGGTCAAGCAAATCGTCGTCGAGCAGCTCGGCGTCAAGGAGGAGGAGGTCAGCCCGGATTCCTCCTTTGTCGACGATCTCGGCGCAGACTCTCTGGATACCGTCGAGCTCGTGATGGCGCTCGAGGAGGAATTCAACTGCGAAATTCCCGATGAGGAGGCCGAGAAGATCACCACCGTGCAGGAGGCCATCAGCTACATCGAGTCTCACAGCGAATAGTCCGCCTGCAACGGAAAACATCAGCAAGGCCGCGAATCGTTCATGATGATTGCGGCCTTTTTTCGTCCTTCGCCCAGGGTAGTGTCTGATGCGTCGAATCGTCGTCACCGGTCTCGGGCTGGTCACCCCGGTCGGACACACAGTTGACGAGACCTGGAAGAACATCGTCGCCGGCAGGAGCGGCGTTTCCGAAATCGACAAGTTTGACACCAGTGGGTTTGCGAGCCGAATCGGCGCGACGGTCACCAATTTCGACCTCTCCCCGTACATGTCGCCCAAGGAGAGCCGCAAGACCGATCCGTTCATCCACTACGGTATCGCCGCGGCGAAGCAGGCGATTGCCGATGCGGGCATCGAAGTGGCCGACGAGAATCGCGAGCGGATCGGCATCGCAATTGGATCGGGCATCGGAGGCCTGCCCGGAATCGAGAAGGGTCACGACAGCTTTCTCGCCGGAGGACCGCGCAGAATTTCGCCGTTCTTCGTCCCGTCCAACATCATCAACATGATTGCCGGCAATCTGTCGATAGAATTGGGAATCCTGGGTCCCAACTACGGGATAGTCACCGCCTGTTCGACCGGTACGCACAACATCGGTGACGCGGCGCGCCTCATCGAGCGCGGCGACGTCGACGTGATGATCGCCGGGGGTGCCGAGATGGCGACATCTCCGATGGGGCTCGGGGGATTCGCTGCTGCCCGGGCGCTGTCGACGCGCAACGACGATCCGGAAGGTGCGAGTCGACCCTGGGACAAAGGCCGAGACGGATTCGTGCTTGGCGACGGTGCCGGGGTCGTGGTTCTCGAGTCGTACGAGCACGCCACCGCGCGCGGAGCCGAAATTTATGCTGAATTCGCCGGATTCGGAATGAGCAGCGACGCCCATCACATCACCCTTCCTCCCGACGATGGAGACGGCGCGTACCGTTGCATGAATCTCGCGTTGCGCGATGCCGGGCTCGATGCGGACAATGTGGACCACATCAACGCCCACGGCACCTCGACGCCGGCCGGTGACGTCATCGAGACACGAGCCGTCAAGCGGACGTTCGGAAGACATGCTTTCGAGTTGACGGTCAGTTCGACCAAATCGATGATTGGTCACCTGCTGGGCGCGGCAGGTGGTGTCGAGGCGATATTCGCGATTCTGGCGATTCGCGACCAGGTCGCCCCGCCGACTATCAATCTTCACGAACCGGACAACGAGTGCGATCTGGACTACGTCCCTCATTCCGCACGGGAAACGAGAATTGACGTCGCGATGTCGAACTCGTTCGGATTCGGCGGAACGAACGGTACGCTCATCTTCAAGCGACAGAGCTGATCACGCATTCTCCGAGGCGGACGGCGAGCGCGGTGCAGGCCATGCTGAGATGGTCTTGACGGTTGAAGCTACTCACCCGCATTGCATTGACGGGCCTCGCGTTTCTCCTGGCGAGCGCGGTCGGTGGGCTGTGGTTGTTCCACACCCAGCAGCATGCGATGGAGCGCCCGTTGCACATCGATGACGAGCCATTCGTCTACACCGTTCCGAGAGGGACTACGATTTCGCACATTGCTCAGGATCTGGAGGCTGCGGGAATCGTCGAATCGGCATTGCGCCTGGAACTGCAAGCGCGCTGGAACGGTTCGGCCAGCCGAATCAAGGCCGGGGAATATGCCCTCAAACCCGGTCTGACGCCGCTCGGTCTCCTCGACCTGCTCGTTGCGGGAACCGTCGTTCAGTACCCCTTCACAATCGTCGAAGGCTGGACGTTCAGCGATCTTCGCAGGCGCGTTTCCCAATCTTCGGTATTTGTCCAGACCCTCCAAGGCCTCTCGGATGACGAGGTGATGACACGGTTGGGTCTCGAAGGAGTGCATCCCGAAGGGCGCTTCTTCCCCGAGACCTACTACTTCCCCACCGGCTCCTCGGACGTACAGCTTCTGCAGAGGGCGTTTCGAGCGATGTCCACCTACCTGAATGCCGCATGGGCGCGACGAACCGATGGTCTTCCGCTCTCGTCTCCCGAGGAGGTTCTGGTACTCGCGTCGATCGTGGAGAAGGAAACCGGCGCCGCGGAGGAGCGTGCAAGAATTGCAGGCGTCTTCGTATCGCGGTTGCGGCGCGGAATGCGGCTGGAAACCGACCCCACCGTCATCTACGGAATGGGGGACAGATTCGACGGAAATCTGACGAAGACCGATCTGCGGCGCGATACCCCCTACAATACCTACACGCGCAAGGGGCTTCCCCCGACTCCAATCGCGATTGCAGGCGCCGCGGCAATCGATGCCGTGGTTGCCCCGATTGAAGACGGATCCCTCTACTTCGTATCGAAGGGAGACGGCCGCCACGTGTTCTCTACCAGTTACGAGGACCACCGCAAGGCGGTGCGCCGTTACCAGCTCGGGAAATAGTGTTCTCGGCGCACCGCGCAGGCGGAGGACTGATGACGCACAACGAATTCTCACGGGGTCGATTCCTGGCAGTCGAAGGCGTAGATGGCGCGGGCAAGTCGACTCAAATGCCGAGAATCGAACAGTGGCTGCGCCGTCGCGGAATCAGGACACTCGCGACTCGCGAACCGGGCGGGACACCGCTCGGCGAATCGCTGCGAGCCGTACTGCTCGATCCGCGTTTCGCGGGCATGTCGCCCGTAGCGGAATTACTGGTCATGTTTGCCGCCCGGGCCGAGCACCTTGCAAAGGTGATTGCACCCGCGCTGGAGGATGGCGTCTGGGTTCTGAGCGAACGGTTCACCGATGCAACGTTTGCCTATCAGGGAGGTGGCCGCGACCTCGATGCCGGCACCATCGAAGCGTTGGAGTCGACCGTGCAGGGTGGCGTTCGTCCGGACCTTGTGCTCGTGCTCGACGTTTCGGTCGAGGCGGGGCTCTGGCGCGCCGAGCGCCGGAGGCGACGAACGAGCGTCTTTCCGCACGGATCAGCCGCGGTGAGAACCGAATGTGGTGCGGCAGACAGGTTCGAGCGTGAGAATCCGGAGTTCTTCCGGCGAGTTCGCGAAACCTATCTCGAACGCGCTCGGGAACGGCCTGAACGGTATGCGCTGATCGACGCATCGGCGGACGAGACGACGGTCACCGAGCGGTTGATCGGCGAAATTTCGAAGCGACTGATGTGATTCCGGAACGTCTGCCCTGGCACGGCCCGCAATGGCTCCGGATCGAGCGAAGCATTCGTTCCGGACGGATGCCTCACGCAATCCTGCTGCGTGGGGCGCGCGGCAACGGCAAGGCGATGTTCGCGTCCCGTCTTGCCGCGGAATTGTTGTGCGGATCGAACGCGCCCCCATGCGAAACGTGCGAGTCCTGTCGACTTTGTGCCGCCGGCAGCCATCCTGACTGGATTGAGGTGACGCTCGAGCCGGATCGCCGCGAAATCGTCGTCGAGCAGATCCGTGATCTCGTCCATTCGGTGGGTCTGACCGCTCGGTTCGGCCGTTACAAGGTGGTCATCGTCAACCCTGCGGATCTGATGAATCGACATGCGGCCAACACTATCCTCAAGACGCTGGAAGAGCCTCCCGGGGCGACGGTGTTCGTTCTCGTGTCGTCGAATCCCGCACAATTGCTGGCGACGGTCCGCAGTCGCTGCCAGATGATCGACTTTCCTCTCGCGGACCCTGGTCTCGCCGTCGAATGGCTGCACGGCAAGGTGCCGGAGCCGGGCGCTGCACTTGCCCTCGCACATGGTGCGCCGGTCCGGGCCGTCGAATTGTGGAGCAGCGGTTTGATTGAGGTACGCTCACGGCTTGATCGCGATCTTGACGAGCTTCTCGGAGGTGGCGACCCGACGGCAGTCGCGGCGCGGTGGAAGGAATTCGGGCGCGCGACGGTCGCTTGGTGGCTCACCGAAATTCTCGCCGACCGTCTGCGCAAGAGTGTCAACGTGAGTACCAATCCGGTACCGGGAGTTCGTGGACCTCGTCAGGTCTCGTGCCTGCTGCCGATGCTCGACCGGTGTCTGGAGGTCCGGAGCGGAGTGCTTGGACGCACCAACGCCAACGAGCAGCTCGTGCTCGAGCGACTGGCATTCGGCATCGCCCGGGAAAGTGCTCGAAGTCGAGGTTGCCGATCGGTGGGATCGACGCCTCGCTGACGTACGAATCCGCGCCACACGGCTGAACCGGCTGAATTTCTCGATGAACCGGTCAACCCCGTTCGTGGACGCCAGGCCAGACCAAAGGGATGTCTCATGAGCGAACCGCTGCGCAGAACCGTGCTCAATGACTGGCATGCCGGCCACGGCGGAAAGATGGTCGACTTCGCCGGTTGGAGCATGCCCGTCCAGTATCGGACCGGCATCATTGCCGAACACCTGGCCACCCGCCGAGGCGCTGGCCTGTTCGACGTGAGCCACATGGGACGCTTCCGGGTGACGGGGCCGGGAGCCGAAGCGTTCCTGCTGGCGACGCTCACCAACAATGCCTCCGGACTCGCACCCTGGCAGGCGCAGTACACGTTTATCGCCAATGAGTCTGGTGGAGTCGTCGACGATGCCTATCTCTACCGACTCGCCACCGAAGACTTCCTGCTCGTCGTCAATGCGGGTAACCGTGCCGCGGATTGGGAGTGGCTCGGCCGCTACCTTCCCGACAGCGGTATGAGCCTGACGGATCAGAGCGCCGAGCTGTCCATGATTTCGCTTCAGGGCCCGGCCGCGAGCGACGTGTTGACGCGATTCGTCGACGCCCGCGGACTGCCCGAGAACAAGCGTAATCGAATCTCGGTGGTCGGCTTCGAAGGTCGGGACGTCATCGTTGCAAGAACCGGCTACACCGGAGAGTCGGTCTGCTTCGAACTATTCCCGGAAAACGGCATCGCGCTCAGGTTGTGGGAGCGGCTCGTAGAGGCCGGTGCGACTCCGGTAGGTCTGGGGGCACGGGACTCGTTGCGTCTCGAAGCAGGGTTGCCGTTGTACGGGCATGAACTCGGACCCGGACCAGAGGGCCGTGACATTCCCCTGTTTGCAAACGCGCTGGCGCGCTTCGCCGTTCGAACCGGTACGGAGAGCGAATTCGTGGGCTGCCGAGCGTTGCGAGCGCAACGCGCCGAATACGAGGCGATCCGGCGAGGCGAGCTGGCGACTCCCCCATCCGCACGACATCTGACGCACCTTGTGCAGCCGGTCGCGGCATTTGAAGGCCGGCGGCCGATGCGCCAAGGCTACACGGTGAAGTACCGGGACGAGGACGCGGGGTGGATCACATCGGGCACCACCGTACCGTATGCGGTGTTCGAAGGGGAGGGCCTCGCGGCCGTCCCCGGCAGTGACCACGCGATGCGACCGATCGGGCTCGCGTTGCTGCGATCGGACATTCTGCCGCGTAGCGACGAACCGCTTCACATCGAAGTGCTCGATGCCCGAGGCAATTCCACGATCGCTCAGGTCGTGGAACGCAACGCGTGGTCGGTGCCCCCGTTCGTGCGGCCCTTCGGAGGCTTCGAGCGTCGCACGGAGCGAATCTCGGCACCTGCCTCGAAGGCGGAATTGTTCGCTGATCGTCTCGTCGAGCAGGCCGAGAGCAACCACCGGTGGCGGCGCACCGAGTGCATCAATCTCATCCCGTCCGAGAATTGCGTCTCCGAGTTCGTTGAACGCCTCTGCACTTCCGATCCGGCAGGACGATACAACGAGCACAACCAGCTACGAGCCCTCGGCGTGAACTCCGAGGACGTGCGGTACTACAAGGGCACCGCTTTCAGCATGGAGAAGGAGGAGGCGCTGATCGAAGCGTTGGGAACCTTCTTCGGTTGTCGGGATGCGGAGGTGAGAGTCATCAGCGGGCAGATGGCCAACGACACCGTCTATGACGCGCTGAAGCAGTTTCGCAACCGCCATCGTGGGCGACGTACGCCGCGGCCGCTTCGGCGGGTGCTCGTGCACGATCTCAACAAAGGGGGCCATCTGAGCGCTCAAACCGGTGGTGCACTCAAGAACTACGTCTCCCATGACCCGAGGACCGAGCGGCCCGCCGTGGACCACTTCGTGCCCCGGCGAGACCTTCCCCACGCGATCGACGTCGAGGCGACCAAGTCGCTCATCGTGGAAGGACGGCCGGATCTCATCGTGTTCGGACGCAGCGTGATCATTCACGTCGAGCCGGTCAGGGACATCGTCGAGTTCGTGCACGCGGAGTTCGGCGCCGACAACCCGGAGCGACCTCTCGTGATGTACGACGGCGCGCACGTGCTCGGCTTGCTCGGCGCTCACTTCCAGGATCCGCTGGCCGATGGCGCGGACGTGGTCACCGGATCGACTCACAAGACATTCTTCGGTCCACAACGGGGCGTAATCCTCAGCAACATCACCCATGGGCACACGTTCGAGGAGTTCTGGCAGTTCGTGCGATCGCGCGCGTTCCCGGGACATGTGAGCAACCATCATCTCGGGACCCTGCTCGGGCTCCTGGGGGCGACCTACGAGATGATCCGTTACCGCGACGAGTACCAGCCGCAGGTGATCCGCAATGCCAGGGCGTTCGCCCGGGCACTTGCCGCGCAAGGACTGGCGATCGAGGGCGATCCCGTTGCCGGCTATACCGATACCCATCAGGTACTGGTGCGCGGCGCGAGAGGGACAGGCGGTGAGATGGCTTCGGGTTTGGAGCGGAACAACATCATCACCAATCCACAGGCGTTCTACGACGATTCGAGCTTCGCCGCCGCTTCCGGGATTCGCCTCGGAACTCAGGAAATGACGCGATTCGGGATGAACGAGCCGGACTTCCAGGAACTCGCGGGGCTTCTGGCGCGAATCCTCCGGGATGATGGATCATCCGCCTCGGGCGTCTGGCGCGACGAAGTGATCTCGTTCCGGCAACACTTTACGCAAATGCGCTACCGTTTTTGAGCGCCCGAAGACTCGGTCGTGCTGAACCTGCCCGCCTTCGGCGCTCCGGGCTCCCCCCTGCACCCATGGCGATGCCATGAGTGAGGTGCATTTCCCGAGGGTGGTGCGACGCCGCGGCGCAACCGCGGCACGAACCAGCGTGCCGGTGTCGAGTTCGACGAATCGGCACATGGTGGAATTCACTTGCAACAGGCCCGCGACGATTGCCGGGCATTGAGTCCAGCGGGGGCCGCGGCGTGGCTTCGAGCGTGCGGCGCTGATTTGCCGCGGATGCTCCGGCACCCGTTCGAGCTCACATCCATGTCGTCGAAAGCCTGCGATTGACACGACGCATACCCGAACGCCAGACTTCATGCAGGGAGCCGAGGGAACAACGGAACGCGAAGCCGCGTCCCCTTTGCGCTTCTGCTCCAAGTACGTTCCAACCAGTCCCAGTCACTCGAACGATTTCCGGTTCCGAGTGGCAGTGCGATTGCCGGAGACAATCTGATGGCCACCGCCGAAACCGACCTTACCAGCGAGCTTGCGCGCATCAAGCAGGCGCAGGTCGTCAAGAGTTTCTGCTACACCTGCCCGTGGCAGTGTCCGACCGAGGTGTACGTGCGCGACGGCAGAATCGTCTACCACAAGGGGAACTCCCGTGCGCCCAACAACATTGGATCACGGTGCGCCAAGGGGATGGCGAGCTGGTGGGTGACGCAAGATCCGGACCGATTGAAATACCCGATGTTGCGTACCGATCCCAAGGGCGAGCCGGGACGATTCCGCCGGGCATCGTGGGACGAGGCGCTGGATTTCATTGCGGGCAAGCTGAAGGAGATCAAGGAGAGATGGGGCCCTGAGGCCGTGGCGTTCACGTGCCACCACGATCCGAACACCGTGTTTTACTGGACCCTGCTCCGGGATTTGTATGGTAGTCCGAACATGTACGCACACACGTCGGGGTGCGAGCAGGACCGGCGTTCGGCTTGCCTCACGGTGTTCGGGCACGTTTTCCCGATGCACGACTTCATCAACTCGCGTTATGTGATCCTGTGGGGAATGAACAACCTCGGCGCCAACCAGGGCCTGTGGGAGAGCCGGGAACTCATCGAGGCGAAACAGCGCGGGTGCAAACTGGTTGTCGTCGATCCCAATTTTACCGAGACCGCGCAGAAAGCCGACGAGTGGATACCGATCCAGCCCGGCACCGATGGCGCACTCGCCCTCGCGATGTGCCGCGTAATCATCGACGAGGACCTGTTCGACAGGGATTTCGTCTCCCGGTACTGCGAAGGATTCGACGGATTCCGCGAACACCTGCGCGAGCGCGGCTATACCCCCGAGTGGGCCGAACCGATCACCGGCGTCGCGGCGGAGCGGATCCGGCGTATCGCACGCGAGTTCGCGACCACGAAGCCGGCGATGTCGGCGATCTTCAAGGGCTCCGGCTACTACACCAACGGTGCAGACGCCGGTCGCGCCTGCTACATCCTGGACGCCATCTGCGGCGAGGTCGACAAGCCGGGAAACCTGGTGCTCAAGGACTGGGCACCGCTCGGCGCGCCGGTCGAGATCCCCGACGACGCAAAGACGGTGCCGACGAAGGACCCGCTTCACGTCGCGATGGGCTACCCGCTTGCGCCGGATTTGCCCAACTCGCGCCTTCCCGACGCCGTCATCGACGGCAACCCGTATCCGGTGAAGGGGCTGTTCGTGCAAGCGAGCAATCCGGTGATGAGCGATCCGAATCGGGACCGGGTGAAGGAGATGTTCTCGCACCTGGAGCTTGCAGTGGCTTGCGAGCTGTTCATGAGCGAGACCGCGCTCGAATGCGACGTGGTGCTGCCCGAGACGTCCTTCTACGAACAGGCGGAGATTCGGCAGGGCATGTGGAAAGGACCCGAGGTCGTCCTGTGCCAGCCGGTGGTCGATTCGGTCGGCGAATCGAAGCCTCCGTACGAAATCGTCAAGGCTCTGGCCGAGAAGATGGGGTGTGGTCAGCACTTCCCGTACGAGAAGTGGGAGGACTGGGGCGAGGTGGCGATGAAGAACGTGCCGATGTCGCTCGACGAGCTCAAGGAGCAGGGATTCTGGGCGGGCGAGATGCGTTACCACCGAGTGCCCGAAGGGCTTCCGACCCCTTCCGGAAAAATCGAGATTCACTCGAAGGCGTACGAGGACGCGGGATTCGAGGGCTATCCGGTGTGGTCGGAACGCACGGTCAAGCCCGACGCCGATTTCCCTCTCCAGGTGACCCATTCGAAGCTCAGCATGCACTGCAACATCGTCACCCAGAACAATCCGTTCCTCATGGAGATTTGTGGCGAGAACTGGGTGGAGATCAATCGGATGGATGCCGCGAAATTCGGTGTGGAAGACGACGCCTACGTTATCGTCAAATCACCGAAGGACAAGATTCGAATCAAGGCGAAGGTGGTGGAGGGGTTGGTTCCCGGATGCGTCAGCATCCGGCATGGACACGGATTCGGGCACTGGGCCATGGGCTCCGTGGCGCGGGGGCGGGGTGCGCATTCCAACAACCTGATGGACATTCACACGAACCCCATCACCGGCGCCAACTGCTATAACGAATGCAAGGTCAAGGTCTATCCCGCCTGAACGACGTATCGGCCCGAGGAGACGCAGGATGCAACACGGCTTCTATTTCGATCACAAGCGTTGCGTGAAGTGTCACGCCTGCGAGATTGCGTGCAAGAGCTGGAATGAGGTCGATGTCGGGCCTCGGTGGCGAGAGGTGGTGAAGATCGAGAGTGGGACGTATCCCGACGTTCAGGCAATGAACGTATCAATGGCATGCATGCACTGCGGCGACGCGCCGTGCCGGACCGCGTGTCCTGTGACCGCGATCACGAAGAGGGCGGACGACGGAATCGTTGTCGTCGATCCCCACAAGTGCATCGGCTGCGGGTTCTGCACCTGGGCCTGCCCATTCAACGCCCCTCAGCTCTCGACCCGGGCCGGGAAGATGGAGAAGTGCAACTTCTGTCAGACGCCCGGGCGCGAGCGGCCGCTCGATTTGCCGCGCGCATGCGAGGAGATCTGCCCCACGGGAGCGATTCGCTCAGGCTCGATGGCGGAACTTGCGAAGCTCGGCCGCGAATCCGCGGCAGCGCGACTCGGGTCCATGCAGGGATATCCAGGACTGGTGGTTCAAGCCCATCAGGCGTTCGGACCGCGGAGCGCTGACTGACGGAGCCATGATTGGTCGAGTACGCAGGACTCGGCCCGCTCCCTTTGCATGGACCGAAGATGTTCAGGCGTTGAATGTCAGGTGAGCGTGGTTACGTGACGTCTGGATGTCGGGGTTCCGATACCGCCGATCGAATGGCCATTTTCCAGCCTGACTGGAGGCGTCATTCAGTCCGGCGATCGCGCGCCGGCCGTATGTTCGGCCGGGTTGGTGCAGGGACGCGCGTGCACGTGCTCATCATCGAGGCTGGTCGCCGCAGTGGGCGAAGAAGATGAGTTCGAAGAATGCGATCATGGTCTTGTGGTACAGGTCGTCCAGCAGATTGACTGAAATCTCCACTCGTTGTCGATCTTCCGCCTCGGTCGCAGGGGGGAGTAGCTCGAACACCCTGTCGCGTGCATCGGAAGCTCTGTCCGCAGATTCCTTTGAGGCCACGAGCGCGGGTACCAAGTTGTCCGCCGAAGGATTCCAGCGGTTCGACTCCTCGACGATCTTCCAGGCGTCGATGGCTTCGTCGAATGCGGCAACGACCGCATCGTATCCTTCCACCGCAATCGCCGCGTCGACGCGGTCTCGGAATTCCGAACATTCGTCCGCCGATACGGCTGCAGTGCCGAGCAACGCAGCGGCGATTACCGGCATCCATGCCTTCACGCAGTCGAATCCTGCGCGTCTGTGACATTCGCCGAACGGACGTCGTGCCAGTCCGGTCTGCGGCAGTGGCACCGCTCCGATTCACCTCGATTCGCCCTCTGCGCGGCTGTAAAGCCAGGCCGCCGCGTCGGAGTGGTCGGCATTTTCCCAAAGTGACTACAGATTGGTGACCCGACGTGATATGAGATCTGGAAGAATTGCATAACAACCTGATTTTTTTGGCTCCCCGGGACGGGCTCGAACCGCCGACCTAGTGATTAACAGTCACCCGCTCTACCGACTGAGCTACCGGGGATTGAGAGGCGGCGTATGCTACGCGGCGTGCCGAACACGGTCAACGAATGCCAGCACGAATGCCACCGTGTCCGGAGGCCGGCATGACCCGTACGTTCATACTCTCTCGTCGTGACCTATAGTCCTCGGTGTGCGTTCATGAGCTCTCGACCACTTACCGTCGTCTCCGACTTCGACGCAGCCGGAGACCAGCCTGTTGCGATTGATCGCCTGATCGACGGAATCGAAGCCGGACTTGCCCACCAGACACTGCTCGGCGTCACGGGTTCCGGCAAGACGTTCACGATGGCCAAGGTGATCGAGAAGGTCGGACGGCCGGCACTGGTGCTGGCTCCGAACAAGACGTTGGCCGCGCAACTGTATGGCGAGATGCGGGAATTCTTTCCGCAGAATGCCGTCGAGTACTTCGTCTCCTACTACGACTACTATCAACCTGAGGCCTATGTTCCGTCGACGGATACATATATCGAGAAGGACGCGTCGATCAACGACCACATCGAGCAGATGCGGCTGTCGGCGACGAAGGCCCTGCTGGAGCACGGCGACTGCGTAATCGTCGCCACCGTGTCATCCATCTACGGTCTGGGCGATCCGGCTGCCTACCACGCGATGGTCCTGCATCTGGTGCGAGGCGAGAAAATTGACCAGCGGCTCGTTCTGCGCCGTCTCGCGGAACTCCAGTACACGAGAAACGAGATCGAGCTGCACCGCGGGACATATCGCGTCCGAGGCGAGGTGATCGACGTGTATCCCGCGGAGTCGGAGAAGGATGCCGTGCGCATCGAGCTCTTCGACGACGAAATCGAGAGTCTGAGCTTCTTCGATCCGCTGACCGGAGAGATCGTTCGTCGGGTGCCTCGGCTCACGATATATCCCAAGAGCCACTACGTCACACCACGAGAGCGCGTTCTCGAGGCAATCGAGGCCATCAAGGACGAACTGGTAGACCGGCTCGCGATGCTCCGCGACGCGAACCGCCTGGTCGAGGCCCAGCGCCTGGAGCAGCGGACCCGGTTCGATATCGAGATGATGACCGAAATCGGCCATTGCAAGGGAATCGAGAACTACTCGCGCTTCCTCTCCGGACGTCAGCCCGGGGAACCGCCGCCGACCTTGTTCGATTATCTCCCGCGTGACGCGTTGCTGTTCATCGACGAGAGCCATGTGACGGTTCCACAGTTGGGTGGAATGTATCGCGGTGACCGCTCACGCAAGGAAACGCTGGTCGAGTACGGGTTTCGGCTTCCTTCGGCCCTCGACAACCGTCCTCTGCGCTTCGACGAGTTCGAACGGCTCGCTCCGCAAACCGTCTTCGTATCGGCGACGCCGGGTCCCTACGAAGAATCCAACTCCGGGGAAGTGGTGGAACAGGTCGTGCGTCCTACCGGGCTCGTCGACCCCCGAGTCGAGATACGTCGGGCCTCCACCCAGGTCGACGACCTGCTCTCGGAAATTCACCGCTGCGCGGCCGCTCGAGAGCGAGTGCTGGTAACGACACTGACGAAACGCATGGCCGAGGATCTCACGGACTACCTGGCCGAACACGGAGTGCGTGTGCGATACCTGCATTCGGACATCGACACGGTCGAGCGTGTCGAGATCATCCGGGACCTGCGACTCGGCACGTTCGACGTACTCGTCGGGATCAACCTGCTGCGTGAAGGTCTCGACATGCCGGAGGTGTCTCTGGTCGCTGTGCTCGATGCCGACAAGGAGGGGTTTCTGCGTTCGGATCGGTCGCTGATTCAGACAATCGGAAGAGCGGCTCGCAACATAAATGGCACTGCAATTCTCTACGCGGAATCGGTCACCGGTTCGATGCGGCGCGCCATCGACGAGACGGATCGGCGTCGACGAAAGCAGATTGCGTTCAACCGGGCACATGGGATCACCCCGAAGGGTATACGCAAGGCGGTCACGGACATCATGGAAGGCGCGCGAGCAGGTGCGCCCGGCTCGCCGCGCCGTTTTGCAAAGGTCGCCGAATCAATCGAGCCATACGCGGCGATGAAACCCGAGGTGCTCGCCGCACGCCTGCGCAGCCTGGAGCAGAAAATGTATCGGCATGCCGGAAACCTGGAATTCGAAGAGGCAGCTCTGGTGCGCGACCGAATTCGCGAGCTTCGCGAACAGGGGTTGGCGGCGGCAGGTCACTGATGACGCGGCGCAGTGCTTGCGGGCGACGGTGCGACTCGGTATCGTCCGCATCGCCCGATAGGCGCGTAGCTCAGTGGTAGAGCACCACGTTGACATCGTGGGGGTCGGTGGTTCAATCCCACTCGCGCCTACCACACATACGACGTCGAACCTTCGACAGAGCGCTTGAGTCTGTTCGGTACCGAAAGTAGAATTTTCCGGTTGGTTTCGAGATCGGGGAGCAAGGTCGTGCGGCTCGATTCTTCACTCGATGCCGACATATGGTGAAACGGGAGGAACCCGGGGTCACGAGTTCCTGAGGCCTTTCTCCCCGAACGTCCATTCAGTTTCCGGAGACGCAAGCGATCGCTGCCGAAAAACGAAATCGGATCAACGCCGAAATTGCCGCTGAGTCGGTGCGCCTCATATCGGAAAGTGGAGAGCAGATCGGAGTCGTCGGCCGAACAGAGGCACTGAGCATCGCCGACGATGTCGGACTCGACCTCGTCGAAATATCCCCCAACACCGAGCCTCCGGTTTGCCGGTTGATGGATTTCGGGAAGTATCTCTTTCAGCAAAACAAGCGCCGGGCTGCGGCCAGGAAGAAGCAGTCGCATGTACAGGTCAAGGAGATCAAGTTCCGTCCCGGGACGGAAGAAGCCGATTACCAGACGAAGCTTCGCAATTTGAAGCGATTCCTGTCGCACGGAGACAAGACGAAGGTCACCCTTTGGTTCCGGGGGAGGGAGATGCGCCACCAGGAGCTCGGGGCCAGAATTCTGAAGCGGGTAGAGGCGGACCTGCAAGATTTGGCAAAGGTCGAACAGTATCCGCGAATGGAAGGCCGGCGGTTGTCGATGGTGCTGACACCCAGGAAATGATGCACTGGAGCCGGATGGAGGCTCGAGCAATAGCGAACGAGTGGGTTGAACGATGCCGAAGATCAAGACGAGTCGCGCTGCGGCGAAACGCTTCAAGCGGACTTCGAGCGGACGTTTCAAGCGCAATCAGTCACATCGCCGTCACATACTGACGAAGAAGAGCACCAAGCGAAAGCGGCATCTGCGGTCGCACGAGACAGTGGCGGCGGCTGATTCGCCCAGTGTCGAGCGGATGCTCCCCTACGCCTGAGGAGGAATTCGATGCCGCGCGTCAAACGGGGTGTCACGGCCCACGCCCGCCACAAGAAGATCATCGCTCAGGCCAAGGGCTATCGAGGGCGTCGCAAGAACGTGTTTCGGGTCGCGAAGCAGGCCGTCATCCGTGCGGGTCAGATGGCCTACCGCGATCGTCGTCAGCGAAAGCGCCAGTTCCGCGCGCTCTGGATCGTGCGTATCAATGCCGCAGCCCGAGAACACGGCCTCTCTTACAGCCGGTTCATCAACGGCCTGGGCAAGGCGGGTATCGCAATCGATCGCAAGCTCCTGGCCGCGCTCGCGGTCTCCGACAAGACGGCATTTGCTCACCTTGCCGAACAGGCAAAGGCCAGCCTCTGAAGAAAAGCATCCGAGTCATTTGCTGGACGACGATGAAGGGGGGAAGGCTGTACGTTCTTTCCCCTTTTTTCGTATGAGGACTTTCGGAATGAACGACCGTGTCGATGAAATTGTCCGGGACGCGGACACGGCGATGGCCGCGGCGGAGACTCTTGCCGAACTCGACGCCGTGCGCGTGAAATTTCTCGGACGGCAGGGCCGGATCACCATGGCGTCAAGAGCCATCGGGGCCTTGGCGGCCGAATCGCGCCCGGAGGCCGGTCGACGGCTCAACGACGGCAAGCAGGTCATTCGCAACGCCCTGGACGCACGCAAGGCGGCGCTTTCCGCCGATGTCCTTCGGTCGCGTCTCGCATCCGAACGACTGGACGTTTCGCTTCCCGGTCGTGGTCAGTCGAGCGGGGGCCTGCATCCGGTCACCCGTACCCTCGAGCGGATTTCATCGCTGTTTCGAGCCATCGGATTCGAGATTGTGGAGGGTCCGGAACTCGAAGACGACTACCACAACTTCGAAGCGCTCAACATCCCCGCACATCATCCTGCGCGCGCCATGCAGGACACCTTCTATTTTCCGGATGGAAAGTTGCTCCGTACCCACACCTCTCCGGTGCAGATCCGGGTCATGCAATCGCGCCAGCCTCCTCTGAGAATCATAGCTCCTGGCCGTGTCTATCGATGCGACTCTGATCAGACCCACACCCCGATGTTCCATCAAGTCGAGGGCTTGATGGTCGGAGAAGACGTGAGTTTCGCCCATCTAAAGGGAGTGCTGCACGACTTCCTGCGCCATTTCTTCGAAGCCGATGATCTGGAGGTTCGGTTCCGACCGTCGTACTTTCCGTTCACCGAACCGTCGGCGGAGGTCGACATCCGTGGCGAGCGCGGATGGCTGGAGGTACTCGGCTCCGGGATGGTGCATCCAAGAGTTCTGGAAAACTGTGGCATCGACAGTGAACGCTACACCGGGTTTGCATTCGGGATGGGAGTCGAACGATTTGCGATGTTGCGCTACGGCGTCGACGACTTGAGATTGTTCTTCGAGAACGATCTCAGATTCCTGAGACAGTTTGCGTAGCGCCGGAGCGAAAGGGAGTGAAGTTCAACGAGCGCTGGGTCAGGGAGTGGGTCGATCCGCCGACTGATACCGAAGCCCTGGCGGCGTGCCTGACCGCAGTCGGGTTGGAGGTGGAGTCCGTCGACTCGGTGGCCGGGGCGATGAAGAACATCGCAGTCGCGGAAATCAAGGGCGTCACGCCTCATCCCGAAGCCGACAGACTCTCGCTCTGTGATGTGGACGATGGCGGCAGCCAGACCTACCGGGTAGTCTGCGGCGCTGCGAACGTCCGCGCGGGAATGCGTTCCGCCTTTGCCCGCGTCGGCGCGCGGCTGCCCGATGGTTCGAAGATTCGCAAGAGCCGAATTCGAGGCGAGCCATCGCAAGGCATGCTGTGTTCGGCACGAGAGCTGGGTCTCGGAGAGGAGGCGGATGGAATTCTGGAACTGGATTCCGACGCACCACTCGGCGCTGACCTGGTCGAGTGGCTCGGCCTCGACGATGCGGTCGTCGAGCTGGGACTCACGCCCAATCGCGGCGACTGTCTGTGCATCGCCGGCATCGCCCGTGAGATAGCGGTCGCGAATCGCGTCGTGATGCGGCCACTCGAGCGTTCGCCGATGCCGCCGCATGTCGACGACGTCCTGCCCATTGCTCTCGATGCACCACGGGGTTGCCCGCGCTACGTCGGCCGTATCGTCCGCGGCATCGATCCGGGGGCGAGGAGCCCCGTGTGGCTCACGGAGCGTTTGCGGCGGTGTGGCGTGCGTCCGTTGTCGGCGGTCGTAGACGTCACCAACTACATCATGCTCGAGCTCGGACAGCCGATGCATGCATTCGACCTCGCGAGACTCGACTCCGGAATTCGGGTCCGAAATGCACGGAAAGGTGAACGCCTGAGACTTCTGGACGGGTCGGACGTCGAGCTTGATGACGACTCGCTCGTCATCGCCGACGCATCTCGGCCAGTGGCGCTCGCCGGGGTCATGGGAGGTCTCGAGAGCGCGGTGACGGGGGACACTCGGGATGTCTTCCTCGAGAGTGCATGGTTCGAGCCACGTACCATCGGGCTGGAGGCGCGCCGGCGCGGTATGCACACCGACGCATCGCACCGATTCGAACGTTCGGTCGCATCGGATCTGCAGCGCGACGCCATGGAGCGGGCCACGAGACTGCTCATGGACGTCGTCGGAGGCAAACCGGGTCCGGCGGTCGAAGCGGTGGTCGAGGAGCACCTCCCGCGTACCCAGCCCATCGGGTTGCGCCGTGAGCGAATCCGGCGCGTGCTCGGTGCCGAGATTCCCGCGCACGAGGTGCGCGACATACTGCTGCGACTCGAAATGCGCGTCGTGGAGACGCAGACAGGCTGGACCGTGACACCTCCATTGCATCGACCGGATATCGAGCTCGAAGTCGACCTCATAGAAGAGGTCGCGAGAATCGTAGGGTTCGCAAATTTGCCGGCGACACTGCCGATCGCCAACCTGGCCATCAATGCGCATGCGGAGAACATCGTCGATCTGGAACGTGTCCGAGGCCAACTCGTCGACCGCGGATACCACGAAGCGGTGACGTACAGCTTCGTGGACGCAGTGCTGCAGGCGCGTATCGCACCCGCACTCGCCGGGGTCGTCCTCGCCAATCCAATTGCGTCTGACATGAGCGTCATGCGCACGACCCTGTGGCCTGGACTCATAGGTGCAGCAGTCCACAACGCCAATCGACAGCAATCACGAATCCGACTGTTCGAAACCGGACTCGTGTTCGTTGCGGACGGAGGCGAGGTTCGTCAACCGAAGATGATCGGCGGCATCGCAGCGGGGCCGGTAGTCCCCGAGCAATGGGCGCAACCTCATCGAATCGTCGACTTCTACGACGTCAAGGGCGATGTGGAGTCATTGCTCGCGATTTCGGGGCGGAGAGCCGAGTTCGTCGCGGAATCTCACCCTGCGCTGCATCCCGGACAAACCGCATCAATCGTTTGTCGTGACGAGCACATCGGAATGATCGGTGTACTCCATCCGGCGCTTGCTTCCGAATTCAAGCTTCCAGGTGCGGTGCTGTTCGAAATTCGGCTGGAATCCGTCAGTACCGGTACAATTCCGAAATTCAACATGTTATCCAGATTTCCTGCAGTTCGACGTGACCTCTCCCTTTTGATGTCCGACTCAGTCTGCGCCTCGGCGGTTCGCGAATGCATCGGGCGGGCAGGTGTCGAAGTCCTTTCGAACTTGGAGCTGTTTGACGTATATGCCGGAGAAGGCATTGATTCCGGGATGAAAAGCATGTCTCTGGCCTTGACCTTCCAATCTCGATCCCGCACGCTTGACGACACTGAGGTCAACACTGCTCTTTCCGTGATACTGAGCTCCCTGACCGACAAGCTGGGCGTTGTATTGAGGGAATGAAATGGCGCTCACGAAAGCCGACATGGCGGAAAACCTCTACGAAGAACTCGGACTGAACAAGCGAGAAGCCAAAGAGCTTGTCGAAATGTTCTTCGAGGAGATATGCGCCACCCTTGAATCAGGCATTCAGGTCAAATTGTCGGGGTTCGGTAATTTCGATCTGAGGAACAAGAACGAACGTCCGGGGCGAAATCCCAAGACCGGGGAAGACATTCCAATCAGCGCCCGCCGGGTTGTCACGTTTCGTCCTGGCCAAAAATTGAAGTCCCGCGTGGAAGCCTATGCTGGAGCCGTCGACAAATAACGACCTTCCTGCAATTCCAGGGAAGCGCTATTTCACCATCGGTGAGGTAAGCGAACTCTGTGGCGTGAAGCCGCACGTCCTGCGCTACTGGGAACAGGAATTTCCGCAACTTGCGCCGCTGAAGCGCCGAGGAAATCGACGCTACTATCAGAGGCAGGACGTCATGCTCATTCGGCAGATTCGAAGCCTTCTCTACGAGCACGGATTCACGATCGGGGGCGCTCGTCAAAGACTCTCCGGCGAGGAGGCCAAGCACGACATCAATCAGAGCCGACAGATCATCCATCAACTCCGCATGGAGTTGGAAGATGTTCTCATCATCCTCAAGCGCTGAATGAGCTACTATTCGCCGTCACCGGGGCGTAGCGCAGCCTGGTAGCGCACCTGAATGGGGTTCAGGTGGTCGGAGGTTCGAATCCTCTCGCCCCGACCATTTCCGGTACCGCGCCGATCTGCCGGCTTCGATCGGTCATGTTCAGAATCGGAACCGTTCTTCATGCCGGATGTCCCGTTCGTTGACCTCGTCCGCCCCCATGTGGTCGACAAGCGATACCGTTGTTCCAATTCAATACTCACAGTTTGTCGCGTTGAGCCGCGAGTTGCGTTCGGGTGACTGTCGGTGGTGATGCGGATGGATTCGCACCGCCCTCGATGCATGGCCTCGCGTGCAATTGCGTCGGTCGTCGCTGCCTGTTTCCTCATGCATGCGCCGTTGTGCATGGCCGACGACGAGTTCGAAGCCGCGGTTCGAGCGGCCGAAGCGGGTGATTTCGAAACGGCGGTCCGCGAGTTCCAGGCGCTTGCCGCCAGTGGAGACCCTCGCGGGGAAAACGGCCTTGGAGTGCTGTACTTGCGCGGACACGGATTGGAACGGAATCTCGAACGCGCGGTCACGCTGTTTCGGTCGGCTGCAACGAAGGGATTGCGCGCCGCGGAGAAGAATCTCGGTGAATTGTACTCGGAAGGTGTCGGGGTGCCTCAGGATGACAAGATTGCTGCACGCTGGTTCGCGATGGCAGCCGAGAAGGGCGATGCGGGCGCGCAACTGAGCTTGGGTGTGATGCATGCGCAGGGCAGGGGAGTGGCGCGTGACTACGCTCGCGCGATGCATCTTTTCCGCGAATCGGCCGATCAGGGGAATGCGGAGGCGCAGGCGAACATCG
This sequence comes from Gammaproteobacteria bacterium, assembly GCA_022826505.1. Taxonomy (GTDB): domain Bacteria; phylum Pseudomonadota; class Gammaproteobacteria; order HK1; family HK1; genus HK1. Next base: position 25,779 of record JAJDUQ010000227.1, on the reverse strand, counting down.
GGCACTTGTACAGAGCGGGGTACGGTGTCGACCGCGACTATGTGCTTGCGTACGCCTGGTATGGGGTATCGGCTGCGAGTGGTTTCGAGATGGGCCCCGAGTTGCGGGAGTCGGTGGCGCAACTACTCACGTCGTCACAACTTGAACAGGGCCGGTCGGTTGCCCGTGGAATCTGGAATGACCTGTCCACCGATGACTGACGGCGGCAGCCATCTCGTTCGTTGCCGTGCCTTCGATTCGAATTGAGCATGAGGCATTCCTGTGCTGACGTTCGATTCGACCGGTGAGTGGTTCGACGTTGCGCGCCGTGTCCATTCACCGAACTTCGACGCCCGGCCGCCCCACTGCGATATCGACTTGGTCGTCGTGCATGGAATCAGCCTGCCGCCCGGCGAATTCGGAGGCCCGCACATCGAGCGACTGTTCTGCAATCGCCTCGACCCGCATGCCCACGAGTGTTTCGGCGCCATTGCACATCTGAAGGTCTCCGCCCACCTTCTGATCCGTCGCGACGGTGCGCTCGTGCAATTTGTTGCTCTCTCCAACCGAGCCTGGCACGCAGGCGAATCGAGATACGGCGATCGCGTCCGGTGCAACGACTTCTCCATCGGTATCGAACTCGAGGGCACCGATTGCACACCGTACGAGGCTGCACAGTACGAGTGTCTGGGAGGGGTGTGCGGGGCGCTCATGCAGCGTTGGCCTGGGATAAGCCGGGATCGGATCGTCGGACACTGTGATGTCGCGCCTCGACGCAAGACCGACCCTGGACCGGCATTCGACTGGCGTCGCCTGAAGAGGCTGCTGGCCGCTCCGTCGCTGTAAGCATCGGGCTCGATATTCAGGATACGGAAGGTTTCGAGAATGCGCGGATTGACTGTGCTCGCAATCGTAGGGATGACTTGCCTGGCCGAAAGTGCCCCCGGAGCGATGTGTCCCGCAATCGAGGACTCCGCCAGACGCACTGCGTTCATCGAGGCCGAGAAGTCTCCCCCCGGAAATCGTGGCGCATGGGAGCGGCTGCGACGCGATCTCGGTGCCTATCCACTGTTCCCCTACGTGGAACTCGCCGGTCTGCGGGTCAAATGGCCGCACGTCGCCGCGGCCGACGTGGAGAAGTTCCTGAGCCGGCATGAAGGAGAGCCGGTGACGTTCCGGCTCAAGCGGCGGTGGCTGCACCTGCTTGCCGATCGGCGCGAGTGGCGCAAGTTCCTCGCGTTGTACTCCGGGGGTACATCGGTCGATCTGCAGTGTCACCACGCGCGGGCCATGCTGGAGACCGGAGACGAGTCCGGCGCGTTTGCGGCGGCGCAACGGCTGTGGATGTCAGGCAAGTCCCAACCCAAGGCGTGCGATCCCGTATTTGCGGTGTGGCTGAAATCCGATCGATTCGCTGCGACGCTGGCGTGGGAACGCATCGGCCTCGCGATGGCGCGCGGCAACGTCAGGCTGGCTCGCTATCTCGAGCGATTTCTCGACCCGGATGACCGACCCTTGGCGGGGGCGTGGCGCAAGGTGCACGAGAACCCGAGGCGGGTCGGCACCATGAGACTCAGGGGTCACCCGTCGAGAGTGGAGGAGATACTTGCGCATGGGCTCGAGCGCCTGGCACGCCGCGACCCCGATGGCGCGGCAAGGACGCTCGGTACAGTCGAAGCCCGGGTCGGGCTCGGTGCCCCGGCACGCGCCAGGGTCGCGCGGCGTATCGGACTGGCATTTGCCAGCCAACACGATCCGAATGCGGTCGATTGGCTGTGGCGCGTCGATTCCGCCCATGCCGACCTTCACATGCAGCGGTGGCGTATTGCGGCAGCAGTGCTTCATTCGCGATGGAACGAGGTCATCGATGGAATTGCTTCCATGCCCGACAAGGAGCGTGACCGGGAGCGCTGGCGCTACTGGGGCGCGCGTGCACTGGAGGTGACGGGACAGGTCGACGAAGCCCGCAGGGAATTCGAGTCACTCGCGCAGGAGCGGGACTACTATGGGTTTCTTGCCGCTGACCGACTGGAAAGGCCCTACCGCTTCAACCATCGTCCGCTCGACGTCGCGGATGAGACGGCAGAGAGGGTCGCCGCGATGCCTGCCCTGAAGCGTGCGTTGGAGTTTCTCCAACTGGACCGCAGAATCGACGCGCGAAGAGAATGGAATGCGCTCGTTCAGGTTCTGGACGACGAAGAGCTCAAGGCCGCGTCCTGGATTGCGCAGTGCCGGAATTGGCATGGACGCGCGATTCTCACCATCGCCCGCACGCCGGAGCGAGACGATCTGGACCTGAGATTCCCGGTGCTCTACCGCGGAATCGTCGAATCGGCATCGAGCCGTCGCAAACTGGCACCGGCCACCGTGTATGCCTTCATTCGCCAGGAGAGCGCCTTCATGCCGGATGCCCGGTCGCCGGCAGGCGCACTTGGGCTGATGCAGATCATGCCGCGAACCGGACGCATGCTGATGCGCACCACCGGCCGCAAGTTGCGTAGCAGAAAACAGCTACTGGTTCCCGACCTCAATGTGGATCTCGGAACGCTATATATCCGATCGTTGCTCTCGAAGATGGACGAAAATCTCGTTCTGGCAATGGCTTCCTACAACGCGGGTCCCCACCGGGTCAGGGGCTGGCTCCCGTCGGAAGGCGAAGTCGAGGCAGCGGCGTGGATCGACAACATTCCCTTTACCGAGACGCGCCGCTACGTCAGACGCGTCCTGGCCTACAGTGCCATCTACGAACATCATCTCGGCCGGCAACCAACCCGACTGAACCAGCGGATGCCGCCGGTGCCCGCCCGCGCCAATCTGTAATCGGGTTCCGAGGCAAGACGAATTTTCCCGTGCTTCGGAGCCGTGTCTGCCGGAGCGGACGCGTGCATCTCCCTGTGTGTACACGCTCTTTCGGATACGTGCGGGCAACCCGGGACGACGACGCCGTGACCTCGGTCACCCTTGCGGCGTCTGGCGATGGTGGCGAATCAACCGTCCGCGGCCTCTACCGGCGACGGCGGAGGATTGCCGGCGGGCGGGATGCGAATACGGGGCTGATTCAGCGGGTTGGACGATATCGATGGCGATGTACGTGCGGTGCGGGAATCACTCGGCATTCGTCCAGAGCAGGGGTCACACCGGGAAGGAAGAGATGTCCCTGGAGCGTACAGAATCGGAGCCACTTCAGAAGAAACCGATTCATTCGCCACTTGCGATCCAGTTCCGGCATGCGCCCCGGTGTCCATGGGCGAGTTCTGTAGCTCCTGCGTCGACGACAATGGGAAACGACTTCCACCGCCCGAACGTCGTGGTAGACGTTGATGCGTGCATTCGGCTCCAGCACAAAACCGTCGCGGTCCTCGAACAGATACGTCAACACCAGTGAAGTCGTGTACGGCTGACATTCGACGATCTGAAGGTGCAGGTCGAGGGCGCCCGCGACACGCGAGACCATCGCCCGATCGCAGGTCGCCAACTCGGGGACAAGTTTCGCGAGGCGCACGTAATTCGCTTCGTAGATTCGGATGAGTCCCGCGATATCGCGAATTCCGAATCTTGACCGTCTCGCCGTGTCAATTCGTACCGTCATCGAGGTCCCGTTCGACCAGATCGAGCCAGGCGCTCATGCCCGAGATTCGCGAGACGGGGCGACCGGTGAAGGTCGAGTCTCGCCCTGTATCGGGTTCGGACCTTGAAAGCTACTGGATGGGTACGATTAGTCAACCCTTCGATTCACCCATCGATGCCTTCCCGTGTGCGGCTCAGAGCTGTGCGACATGCATCAGTACCCCGAACAGGGGATGGTCGAAGTAGTGCAGCTCTCCGGAACGCATTCGGCGCACCGACGTGATGCGAAACCGGTCGGGAACGGGGCTTGGTGCATCGGCGTCACGCAATTCTGGTCGTCGATAGACGAGATCGATTTCAACCTGCAGGTAGCGCGCGAGTGAAACCTTGACCGTACCGTGCGCGACTGGTCGCCCGCCGCGGACGGACTCCGAGGTCCCGGAACTACTGCGGCCGAGATGCGGGCTGACATGCGCCGGGCGCGCCGCGTTCTCGCCAAGGCCCGGAAGTCGCCACCCCAAGTGCAGGAAAGGTCGGTAGTGCTCCGAGCTTCGGAGCCTGTTCCAGACTGCGTTGAGCGAATGTTCGCTGCGCTTCACCATGCGAAAGGCGTGAGCGGCTCCGCCGGATTCGCCGCCGGGCCAGTCCGTGAGTTCAATCGTGTCGTGGAGAGGAGGCTCGCCGGGATCGACGGGCCAGTGCTCGGCCTGAAGGCCGTCGATTCGCAGATCGTCGAACACGATGAGCTCGACCGTGAACCACCGCTCGGATGCGTTCGATGGCATTGCGAGCGTCATTGCGAACACCGCGGCGATCGCCGACGCGGCGTAGAACCGGATGCCCGACCTCGCCAAGCGGAAGATGTCTCGGGTGGTCGTGGTTGCGCACTGCCCTTCCATGCAAGACTCGCGTGTCTCGTTCCTCCACGGGAGCGCGACGAGTGTAGTACACCCCGTTGAGGCGCTCATGCGGCGGCTCGAATCTCGAGTGCACCGAGCAGATTCCGCACCGCTTCCACCCGTCTCTCCACATCCGGAAAGTCCCCTGCGAATCTCAGGCGCTCGGCGCCGTCGAGCCTGAATCGTCCGGGTTCGCTCTGTACGAGCCGGATCACGCTGCCCGGATCGACATCGGGTTCGGGATGAAACACGATGCGACCGCCGGTCGCGCCGGCTTCGATTTTCCGCACTCCGAGCGGTGTGGCCTGGAGTTTGAGCCGGGCAAGATCGAAGAGTAGCCGGGTGGCTTGGGGAGTGCGTCCGAACCGGTCGATCATCTCCACCATGAGCTCCTCGAGCGCTTCTTCGCTACGGGCACTAGCGATTCGCTTGTACATGATGAGGCGGGTGTGTACATCCGGCAGGTAGTCCTCGGGAATCAGGGCCGGCTCGCGCACGTCGATTTCGGCTCCGGTGTCGAGGGGGCGATCCAGAACCGGCGCCCGGCCGGCCCGCAGCGCTGCTACCGCGCGTTCGAGCAGGCGCGTATAGAGAGAATAGCCGATCTCCTGAATCTGGCCGCTCTGCTCGTCGCCGAGGATCTCTCCCGCTCCGCGAATTTCGAGGTCGTGGGTGGCGAGGTTGAAACCCACGCCGAGATCCCCCAGCGACTCGATCGCTTCGAGGCGCTTGATCGCGTCCGCGGTCATCGCTCGCTGGTCGGGCACGACCAGATAGGCATACGCACGGTGGTGTGATCGACCAACGCGTCCTCGGAGCTGGTGCAACTGCGCGAGTCCGAACCGGTCGGCTCGGTTGATCACAATCGTGTTGGCGTTCGGGATGTCGATGCCAGTCTCGATGATGGTGGTGCACACGAGAATCTGAAACCGGCGGTGGTAGAAATCGAGCATCGTGTGTTCCAGATCACGCTCGCGCATCTGCCCGTGCGCGACCCTCACATGCGTATCCGGGGCGAGTCCCCGCACGTCGTCGGCGATGCGTTCTATGTCCTCGACCTTGTTGTGTACGAAAAGGACTTGACCGCCGCGACGGAGTTCGCGCTGCAATGCTTCCCGCAGCATCCCGGAATCCCATTGCCGGACGAAGGTCTGAATCGACAGCCGTTTCGCGGGCGGCGTGGCTATGAGCGAGAGGTCCCGAAGGCCGGAGAGCGCCATGTCGAGCGTGCGCGGTATCGGCGTGGCGGTCAGGGTGAGGATGTCGACCTCGGCCCGCAACGCCTTGAACCGCTCCTTCTGGCGTACGCCAAATCGATGTTCCTCATCAATCACCACCAATCCGAGACGTTTGAATCGGATGCTTCCTTCGAGCAGCTTGTGGGTGCCGATGACGATGTCCACGGTCCCGTCCGCGAGACCGCGTATGACCTCGTTCTGCGCGTCCCGTGAGCGAAAGCGCGAGAGCTGTTCGATTCGTACCGGCCAATCCGCAAACCGGTCGCCGAACGTCTGCTGATGCTGTTGCGCAAGCAGAGTGGTGGGAACGAGCACTGCGACCTGCCTTCCGGATTGCACTGCGATAAACGCCGCACGCATTGCGACTTCGGTCTTCCCGAATCCAACGTCGCCGCACACCAGACGATCCATCGGCGCCGCTCGACTCATGTCGGAAACGACTTGTCGAATCGCCTCGGCCTGGTCCGGCGTTTCCTCGAAGGGGAAAGCTGCCTCAAAACCCTGGAGGTACTCGGATTCCACCTCGAACGCGACCCCTGGTCGGCTTGCCCTTCGTGCCTGCACCTCGAGCAGTTCCGCAGCGACGTCGGCCACCCGCTCCGCCGCTTTCCGGCGGGCGCGCTGCCATTGTCGGCTGCCAAGCTTGTGCAGCGGCACGGATTCGGGATCGACTCCCGTATAGCGCGAAACGAGATCCAGCGACCCTACGGGCACGTAGAGCTTGTCGCCGTCCGCGTAGTCGATTCGGAGGAACTCGCCACTCGTGCCGCCGATCGCCAGGACTTCGAGTCCCGCGTAGCGCCCGACGCCATGGGCCTCATGCACCACCGGAGCCCCGATTCGCAGCTCGTTCAGGTCGCGCACCAACCCCTCGGCGTCTCCCTTTCTCCCGCGCCGCCGACGTCGTTGGGCAGCGCGCGCACCGAATAGCTGCGATTCGGTGACTACGGCGATCGCAGGGGAATCGATGCATGCGCCGTCCTCCAGCTCCGCGACGGTCATCGCCAGTCGGGAATCGCCCGAGAGGAACTTGCCCCAGGACTCGACGAGTCCCGGTTTCAAACCGTGCGCACTCAAGGTCTCCAGCAGGATTTCTCGCCGTCCCGGAGTCTCCGCGACAACGAGGCATCGGCCCGCATGCGCGGCGAGAAAATCCTCGAGGAATCCGATTGGCCGTTCCGAACGGCCGTCGATAGGCAGTGCGGGTGGTGTCCGGGTGGCGAACCGGATGTCGGCGCCGCGCCCGCTGTTGCCGCCGCGTCGCAGGCGGACGCCGGGATAGGCCGCCAGCCTGGCAAACAGATCTTCGACCGGCAGAAAAATTTCGCCTGGAGGAAGTATCGGGCGTTCTCGGTCGTGACACCGATCCCGGTACCGATCCCGGGTGTCCGCCCAGAATGCCTTGGCCGAATCGTGGACATCCTCGGCAAGGACGGCGATCGTGCCGGGCGGGAGATAGTCGAACAGCGTGGCGGTCTGCTCGAAGAACAGCGGAAGGAAATACTCGATGCCGGCCGGCCACCCCCCTTGACTGACTTCCCGATAGATCGGACACCGCGACGGATCGCCCTCGAAGCGTCGACGCCACGCACGCCGAAACGTGGATACCGCATCCGGAGAGGTCGGAAATTCCCTGGCGGGCAGCAAGTCGATACGGTCGATTCGTCGAGTTGAACGCTGGCTGTCGGGATCGAAGGCGCGAAGGCTCTCGACTTCGTCGTCGAGCAGATCGATGCGCAGCGGTACGTCGGCACCCATCGGGAACAGGTCGAACAGCGAGCCGCGCACCGCGTACTCCCCGTGTTCCATCACCTGGCTGACGCATGCGTATCCGGCTCGTTCAAGCTGTTGGCGCAAGGTGTCGATACCGACACGGTCACCGGATTCGATTCGGAACCGGTGGCCGTCGACGAAACCACGCGGGGCGATTCGACCCATCGCTGTGGTGACGACGGTGACCAATACCCCGGCGGAGAGGGTCGGCAGTCGTGCCGCGATCTCGAGTCGTTCCGAGACGATGTCCTGGTGCGGCGAGAACAGGTCGTAGGGCAGTGTCTCCCAATCCGGGAACCTCAGAATCGGGATCTCCGGGCCAAGATAGAACGCCAGCTCGGTTTCGAGTCGATGAGCGGTCTGGTTGTCCGAGGCGAGGACGAGCACCGGTGCGTCCGCCTGCTGCACGAGACTTGCTATTGCGAGTCCCCGGGCGCTGCCGTGCAGTGACGTCCACCGCGATCGCGAGTCCGATCGGGGCACACAGGGAGCGAGCGGAGAGATCGATTGCCGGGCCGTGTCTCCTTCCGTGGAGCGTTCGCTGCGAGATCGCGTCATCGTTCGTCCGGGTTGGTGGATGCGCCCGAACATGCCGCTTCCCGAGGAACGAGGCGTTGGAGTGCCGCGTTCCCGGCAAGGTCAGGCGGATGCCGGGCGGCCGATGGTGGTTGCCACGAACGACAGCGTCAAGGACGACGATGCGAATCGTGCGCCACAAGCCAATTGGAGATTTCGCCTTGGCCCTCGCGGGCCGTCGGTTGCCGAGTCGGCAGGCTCAAATCCGGTGCGTGTCTTCGATTGGCGAGGACCGCAGATCGGCCATTACTGCCCCGGATGGTTGCTCGTTCAGCCATGTCCGCCGGTTCGGAAACGGCCTGCGGTCACGACGCCGGCCGGTGGCCGGCCGAGCCGCCGTTCCTCTCGTGGAGGAATACCGTAGTGATCGCGATAGCACTTGCTGAAATGCGGCGCGGAGACGAACCCGCACGCGAACGCAATGTCCACGATGGGTCTGGTCGTCTGCAGCAGGAGTTGACGGGCGCGGGCGAGCCGAAGTTCCAGATAGTACCGCGTCGGAACGCAGTGTACATGCTTTTGGAACAACCGCTCGAGCTGTCGCCGCGACAGCCCCACATGACGCGACAGCTCGTCGAGGCTCATCGGCTCCTCGAGATTTGCCTCCATCAATGAAATCGCGTCGACAAGTTTCGGCTGGCTGGTGCCGAGGCGGAGCTTCAAGGGGATGCGTTGCCGATCGTTCTTCCCGCGGATACGTTCGCAAATGAACTCTTCGGAGACCGCGACCGCGAGCGGACTGCCGTGCTCCGCCTCGATCATGTTGAGCATCATGTCCAGTGGGGCGACCCCGCCGGAGCATGTGTAGCGGTCACGGTCGATCTCGAACAGCTCGGAGGTTGCGGTGATGTCCGGAAATTCCTCGCGCAGGCTCGCGAGGTTCTCCCAGTGGATTGTGCAGCGATACCCGCCGAGCAGTTCTGCACAAGCGAGCAGATACGTCCCGGTGCAGATCGCTCCAATCGGGACGCGGCGCTGGGCGAGTCTGCGCAGCCAGGCAACGCAGGACTTGTCGACGTGGTGTTGAACGTGCTCGCCCGCACATACGATGACGAGGTCGGCGTTGTCGACCAGTGAGAAGTCTCCGTCGACCTGCACCAGCAGGCCGTTGCTGCTCGCAACCGGCAGGCCTCCCGCGCTCACGATGCGCCACCGGTACAACGGCTCTCCGCGCATCCGGTTCGCCATTCGCAACGGCTCCACCGCGCTGCTGAACGCGATGAAGGAATAGTCGGGAACGAGGGCGAAGACGATCTCGCGAGGTTGGGTGCTGGCGCCGGGGGTGGCGAATTCGGGCTTGTACATGGCGATATGCACGCCAGCGCACGGGCGAATGTTGGCGTGACGGTACGACTATCCAACATCGCGCTCGGACAGGCAACGCCGCACGCGCAATGGAAGGCGTTCACACGCATTCGAGGCCACCGATCGCCGGAATCCCGTTCCGGCCGGGAGGCGTGGTCTCGCGGTCCGGATCACACGGTTCTGCGTCACGTACTCGCGTGGCTGGTTGCGGACTGACGCAGGAGGCGACATGCACGCACATTCTGCGTCCAGCCGCAAACGGCCCGAACATCGAACCCGCAAGCCGGGACGTCGGTGTCGAGTGTCCACGACTCGACCACCGCTGCGGGCTGTAGGAGAATCTTCCCCGACGTACAACGTCAGGCGTCGCGAACGGGAGAGAGGAGCTTCAGATGGCAGAGGTTCGAACCATACCGGCACGTCGGGGCGCCGCCGCCTTCGTGCACCGGGGACAGATGGTCAAGGTCATCAATACCCACGGTGAGCAGGTTGTCGATACCTGGGCGTTCGTGCGGCATGATCTCAGGGAATTCATGTCGATGGAGCACACTCGTGCGACACTCGTCAAGATCATGCCCGCGGTTGGCGATTGTCTGTATTCCACGCGCCGCCGACCGATTCTGAGAATTGTCGAAGACACGTCGCCCGGCATCCACGATACCCTCATGGCGGCCTGCGACAGCCACCGGTATGGACTGCTGGGCTGCACGGAATACCACGACAACTGTACCGACAACCTGTGGGCGGCGATGCACGGTCTGGGTCTGACGCCGCCGGAGACGCCGAGCCCGCTCAATCTGTTCATGAACATCCCGTGGCAGAGCGGCGGGGAGCTTTCGTTCGATCCTCCCGTCACGCGGCCCGGTGACGCCATCACCTTCGAGGCCCACCTTGACGCAGTTGTGGTTTTCTCCGCCTGTCCGCAGGACATCCTGCCCATTAACGGGACGGCGGGGCAACCGACCGAGGCCCACTTTCAGGTCTTCGATGGAGATTCACGACAAGGAGGCGACGCGGAATGAGTGCATACATCATCGCCGAGGTCGAGGTCACCGACCCCGGAACGTTCGAGGAATATCGAAAGCTGGTCCCGTCGACGATCGAAGCCTTCGGAGGGCGCTACGTGGCACGAGGGGGTGCCGTCGGTGGTCTGGAGGGCAATTGGCACCCCAAGCGGATAGTGATCATCGAGTTCGACGACATGGAGCGCGCGAGGGCATGGCAAGGCTCCGAACTCTATGCGCCGGTCAAGGCGATGCGCGAAGCGTCGAGCAACACTCGAATGATCGTCGTCGAGGGAGTCTGAGGCGCCTGCGCGGCGTAAAATGGGAGGCGGGACTGCGAAGGTCGGGAACCTGAAGCTCATGGACAAATTCGGGATACGTATCACGCTCCCATCGGGCGACACGATGTCCGCGCCGCATCTGCTGGGTCCGAACTTCGAGGTATTTCGCTGGTACGAGTCCCGCGAGGCGCGCGACGAGGCGTTCGAGGCGATGCAGCGTCACCCCGACTACTACCGCAGCGGAGACATCCCGACGCAGGTTCTGGCAAAAGTCGACCCCTGAGCCGGTTTCGAGGGTATCGGCGGGTGTGCGGATGCCGGAGGTCCGCCCGCGCAACGCGAGCGGCCTCCGCCCCCTCTGCGATGGACTCCATTTCGTGAAGTCGTTCGCACCCTGCGTTCTCCCGCTTCGGCTGCGACACTGTGGAGCGGTGTCCGGCAGCTTGCCCGGTCTGCCGTTGCAGACGGGGGCACGGCAGGCCTGATTCGGGCTGCGCCGGGTCGGAGCATGGCGATGTGGACAGCCCGGGAATCGGTGCAGTTTGCGGATCAGACCCGGGTCCACTCGGCGATGAAGGCGTCGATGTAGTCTCGCACCGCTTTCGTGTCGATTCCGATCGTTTCCGCACGCAGGTAGATGATGACCAGAGTGAGAGCGGTCAGGGCGGTGTCGTCGCGGCGTCGCCGGGCCTCGCGGTGCTGCACCCTGAAGTGGTGAATGAGGGGAGCGTATCGCGATGGATCGGTACCGCCGCGGAGGTGTGCGACTTCGAGCTCATCTCTGATCCGTAGTGCCACCTCGCGCATCTTCGCACTCGACGAGACCGACTTTGCGGCTTCGACTATCGTTTCCGCATCCCGGGTGAGCCGACGCGCTTCGCGCCCCGAACCGAACCATCTGGAGAAGAACCCGACATTTCTTCCGAAAATCATATCTATTAATTTCAATAAATTAACATATTATATTAATGTGTAACATGATACAGTGCCCACGATTCCCGATTGCGCGGTACGTGTCTGCGACAGTGAGGATCCGGCATGACGCCGTCGATGGGCGAAGCGGAGCGAGCAGCAGCGATCGCTTCGCGCGGAACGGACCGGGAGCGCGAGTATCCCATGTATTCGGTATGCTCTCGCCACCGAATTGCCGCCGCGAGAATGAAATTGTTCCGCATGCGCGGCCGCTCATGCGTCAATGAACGAGTCTGGAGGACGACACGTTGGTCAAGAGTGACATCGAGATCGCAAGGGAATCGACGCAGAAGCCGATTGCGGAGATCGGAGACCGGTTGGGAATTTCCGGTGGCGCATTGCTGCCGTATGGCCACACGAAGGCGAAGATCGATCTCGGCTACATCGATTCGCTGTCCGGGAGACAGGACGGAAAGCTCGTGCTGGTCACCGCCATCACGCCGACCCCGGCGGGGGAAGGCAAGACCACCACATCGGTCGGACTCGCGGACGGCCTGAATCGCATCGGCAAGGAAACGCTGGTGTGCCTGCGGGAGCCGAGTCTCGGTCCGTGCTTCGGGGTGAAGGGCGGTGCGGCCGGCGGGGGTTACGCGCAGGTGGTGCCGATGGAGGACATCAATCTGCACTTCACCGGCGATTTTCATGCCATCGGTGCTGCGAACAACTTGCTTGCGGCAATGCTTGACAATCACATCCACCAGGGCAACGCGCTGGGCCTGGATGCCCGTCGCATCTCCTGGCGGCGCGTGGTGGACATGAACGATCGGGCGTTGCGTGACATCGTCTGTTCGCTCGGCGGCGTCGGCAACGGATTTCCGCGCAGTGACGGCTTCGACATCACCGTTGCCTCCGAGGTCATGGCGATCTTCTGTCTGGCCTCGGATCTCGGAGATCTCCAGCGCCGTCTCGGCAACATCGTCGTGGGACAGACCCGTGCGCGGGAGCCGGTCACCGCGCGGGACCTGAAGGCTGATGGCGCGATGACGGTGCTGCTCAAGGACGCCCTCGCGCCGAACCTCGTGCAGACCCTGGAGAACAACCCCGCCATCATCCACGGCGGACCGTTCGCCAATATCGCGCACGGGTGCAATTCCGTCATCGCGACCCGCGCATCGCTGAAGCTCGCCGACTACGTCGTCACGGAGGCTGGATTCGGGGCGGATCTCGGAGCCGAGAAATTCTTCGACATCAAGTGCCGCAAGGCCGGAATCGCTCCGGATGCGGTGGTGCTGGTGGCCACCCTGCGGGCGCTGAAGATGCACGGCGGGGTGGCGCTGGCGGACCTCGGACGAGAGAACGTCGACGCGGTCAGGGCGGGCTGCGCGAACCTCGCTCGCCACCTGGCCAACCTCAAGCAGTTCGGAGTACCGGTGGTGGTCGCCGTGAACCAGTTCTCCGCCGACACCGAGGCCGAGCTCCGGGCCGTCGTCGACGCAGCGGGAGAGCAGGGCGCGCGAGCGATCGTGTGCTCCCACTGGGCGAACGGCGGAGCCGGAACCGAGGCGCTGGCGCGCCACGTGGTGGAGATGATCGAAGCGGGGGAGGGCGCGTTCCGCCCGCTGTACCCGGACGAAATGCCGCTCTGGGACAAGGTCGAGACGGTGGCGAAGCGGATCTACGGCGCGTCCGGCATCACCGCCCCCGCCGCGGTGCGGAACCGCTTCCGGACGCTCCAGGAAAGCGGGTACGGCCACTTCCCGGTGTGCATGGCGAAGACCCAGTACAGCTTCTCCACCGATGCGTCGCGCAAGGGCGCTCCCGAGGGTCACGAAGTACCCGTGCGTGAGCTTCGGCTGTCGGCCGGCGCGGAGTTCGTGGTCGCGATCTGCGGCGACATGATGACGATGCCCGGTCTGCCGAAGAAGCCCGCGGCCGAGGGCATCCACATCGACGACTGCGGCCGGATCGAAGGTCTGTTCTGATCTTCCCGGACACTGGCCGGCACCCGAGGAGCGAAGGGTGCGCCGTGCCGGCGCCGTCCCGAACACACCTCGCGATCCGGCGGGCGGATCCATGTCGACCTGCGCCGGATGGGCATGCGTCCGCCACGCCGTTGTTCGACGAGTACCTGAAGCGCGTCATGCCTTTCCAGTAGCGTTCGAAGGGCGGTTCAGGTGCGCTCGGGCACCGGTACCGGTGCAAGTCCGGCGTCAGCGTCTCAACTCCCGCACCCCGCGGTCGATTCCCTCCACCGTGAGGGGGTACATCCGGTCGCCCATGAGCTTGCGCAGGACATCGATCGACGGGGTCGTCTCCCATCGCCGGACCGGCTCCGGGTTGAGCCAGATGGCGTGCGCGTACCGAGCGAGCACGCGCCCCATCCACACTGCGCCGGGCTCCTCGTTCCAGTGCTCGACGCTGCCTCCCGGATACACGATTTCGTAGGGACTCATCGTCGCGTCCCCGACGAAGATGACCTTGTGGTCGACCCCGTAGGTGCGCAGCACTTCGATTGTCGGGACGCGTTGGGCGTGCCGGCGTCGGTTGTCGCGCCACACCGACTCGTAGAGGCAGTTGTGGAAGTAGAAGTGCTCGAGATGGCGAAATTCGCCACGAGCGGCCGAGAACAGCTCTTCGCACCGGCGGACGTGGTCGTCCATCGAGCCGCCCACGTCGAGGAACAGCAGCACCTTCACCGAGTTGCGGCGTTCGGGAACCATCCGGATGTCCAGCAACCCCGCATTGCGCGCGGTGGAGTGGATGGTCCCGTCGAGATCGAGCTCTTCGGCAGCCCCCTCGCGCGCGAATTGCCGCAGGCGGCGCAGTGCCACCTTGAAGCCACGGGTACCGAACTCGACGGTGTCGTCGAAATCTCGGTACTCGCGCCGGTCCCAGACCTTGACGGCGCGGCGGTTGCGCGAACCGTCCTGGCCGATGCGGACCCCTTCGGGGTTGTAGCCGTACGCACCGAACGGCGACGTGCCCGCGGTGCCGATCCACTTGCCGCCGCCCTGGTGCCGCTTGCGCTGTTCCTCCAGTCGCTTGCGCAACGTCTCCATCAGCTTGTCCCAGCCGCCGAGCGACGCCACCAGCGCTTTCTCTTCCTCACTGAGATTGCGTTCGGCGAGCTTGCGCAGCCACTCGAGCGGAATCTCGCCTTCCACCGTTTCGAACAGCGCCTCCATGCCCTTGAAGTGAGCGCCGAACACGAGGTCGAAGCGATCGAAATGGCGTTCGTCCTTGACCAGAGCGGCGCGCGACAGGTGGTAGAAGTCCTCGACGTCGAATCCGCACACGTCACGGTCGAGAGCGTCCAGGAGTGTGAGGTACTCGGTCATGGAGACGGGGATCGCGGCACTTCGCAGCTTGAGAAAGAAGTCGACGAGCACTGTTGCGTCCTCGTGTCGTCCGCGATGTGCGTCAGCCCCGGCGCCGATCGAGGAACAGAAGCTGTTCGAGCAGGTGCACGTCCTGCTCGTTCTTCAGCAGCGCGCCGTAGAGCGGAGGGATCGCGGTCTTCCGGTCGTCGCTTCGCAGGGCTTCAGGGGGGATGTCCTCTGCCACCAGCAGCTTGATCCAGTCGAGCAGCTCGGAGGTCGACGGCTTCTTCTTCAGCCCCGGCACCTCGCGCAGGTCGAAGAACATCCGAAGGGCTCGATCCAGCAGGTGCTTCTTCAGCCTCGGATGATGCACGTCGACAATTTCGTGCATGGTTTCCGCGTCGGGAAATCGGATGTAGTGGAAGAAGCAGCGCCGGAGGAAGGCATCGGGCAGCTCCTTCTCGTTGTTGCTGGTGATGATGACGATGGGTCGGGCGAGCGCGCGCACCGTCTCCTTCGTCTCGTAGACGAAGAACTCCATGCGGTCGAGTTCCAGCAGGAGGTCGTTCGGGAATTCGATGTCGGCCTTGTCGATCTCGTCAATGAGCAGCACCGGCTGGGTCTCGGAGACGAATGCCTCCCAGAGCTTGCCGCGAACGATGTAGTTGGCGATGTCGTGCACCCGGGAATCACCGAGCTGCGAGTCCCGCAGACGAGCCACCGCGTCATACTCGTACAGACCTTGCTGTGCCTTGGTGGTCGACTTGATGTGCCACTCGATCAGGGGACGTTCGAGTGCGCGTGCGACCTCGACAGCCAGCATCGTCTTTCCGGTCCCCGGTTCGCCCTTGACGAGGAGAGGTCGTCCCAGCGTCGCCGAAGCGTTGACCGCGAGGGCGAGGTCGTCGGTGGCGACATAGCGATCCGTGCCGCTGAATCTTCCGTTGTTCATCGTCGTCTCCGGTGTCGCGCGGCGCGCAGGCCGGTTGCATCGGACCGCGTTCGCGAAGCTGGTTCAGCCTCCATCCACCGCGGCTGCTCCAGTCTCGCCCTTGCGCGAGGGCCGGTATTCTAAAGGCTACGAGCGGAACCGGCGTGGATGGAGTGGTTCGTCTCGCGTTCGCGGGGACCAGCCGGCTCGAACCGGCGCCGGTTGGGGCTCGGTTCCGACGGATGGTCGCAAGCTCCACGCAGGCAAGCATTCCGGGGCTTCGGCGAGACATCGGTACGCTCGCGGACGTCCACCGACGCGGTGCCGGTCGTGCGCGATGGCCGGAGCGCAGGCGGTTCCGACTCGACCCGGTCCACGCTCCATGGCGAAGCATTGGCAAATTCCCGGCGCCGTCGTGCTCGATTCCGACTGCCCGCTGCGCCTATACGCGTTTGTGCGGGAGCACCAGGTGCTCGATCCAGTTGCGCACCTCGGTCTGCCGCACGTCGTCGTTCATGACGTCGTCGTCGATGCCGAGCAGCCACGAGAGATCGCGTCGTGACGGGTCCTGATGCAGAGTCTCGAGCTTCGTGACGTAGTCCTGCGCCGCGTCGAGGTCGGCGAAGAATCCCATTTTGACGAGCCGCTCCTTGCGGGCGCAGGTCAGGCGCGCAAGCTCGTGCAGATCGTACTCGGGATGGTATTGCACCGCCCAGAACGTACCCCGACGGTAGGTCACGCACACGGCCTGCACGGACGAAAAGGCGTTTCCGGCGAGGTTCAGCGCACCGCTCGGAAGATGGGTGATCTCGTCTTCGTGCGAGATGAACGCATCGAACACGCGCGGCTTTCCGATGTACAGGGGATGGGCGCGCCCCTCGTCGGTCAGGGTGATCTTGCGTGCGATCCCCATTTCCCGTCCGCGTGGGTTCGCGGCACATCGCCCGCCCGCCGCGACCACTGCGATCTGGGCCGCCCAGCAACTCCCGAAGCTCGGGACTCCGGCTTCGAAGGCGGCGCGCGCGAACTCGATCTGCGGCCGAACCGCCGGATCGTCGCCATCGTGGACGGTGAGGCTGGAACCGGTCCATGCGATGCCGTCGTAGGCGGCGATGGACGTTCCCTGGGGCAGGGCGCTGCCCGGATCGGCCGGATAGAGGATGTCGACGGCACAGTCCAAGTGGCAGGCGAGCAGCATGCGCTCGTAGAGCTTGCCCGCGGTAGTCGCTCCGCCCGCGGCGAGGCTCTCGCGCCCGTCGCGCCGGTAGCCGTCGATGACGAGAATGTTGAGCGATGCCATCGGGCCCCTACCGGCCGCCCCCGGTGAGCCGCTCGACCGCGGCCGGCAGGTCCGCGGCCCGCTCGCAGACCGCATCGGCGGTGGTGCCCACCCGGTCCCTGGCTCGGGTTGCGGTGAACAGAATCGCCTTCATGCCCAGCGCGTGCGGTCCACGTACGTCATTGTGCTCCCGGTCCCCGACGTGGAGCAGCTCGCTCACTTCGACGCCCAGTCCGGCCGCGGCGTGATGGAAGATGTCGGGATGTGGCTTCGCGCGGCCGACCTCGTCGGAGAATGCGCAAACGCGAAAGTGGTGCAACAGGTCGTGGCGTTCGAGCCACTTGCGCAGGTGTCGGCCCGGAGCATGGATGGCGTCGGAGACGACGCCGAGCGGGTACCGGTCGGCAAGGGCCTCGAGCGCATCGCCGATTCCGGGGACCGGGTCCGGCATGAACTCGAGCTCCATGCGTTCGATGCCCGCAACCACGTCCGCCAGAACCGTCTCGGGCAACTCCCGTTCGAGACCGCCGAGCAGCACCGAGAGCCGTTCCTCGACCGTCCATGTGACGTGCTGATCGTGCCAGACCTTGTTGAACGCAGCATCGGTGACGTCGTAGGCAGCGTCGGCGATCTCGGCCGGGACGCCACATTGCGCCGCCAGCGCTTCACGCATGAGTGCGCGTCGGGCCGCGGGTTTCGGGAGCAGGCCGGCCGCGGCGCGCTTCGGCTCGTCCGTATCGTCGTGGATGACCGTATCCCAAAGATCCAGGGTGATTGCTCGAATCATGTGAATTTCCCGCTGGAAATCGAGCGCGGGCTCAGGCGTCGAAATAACTCGACATCACTTCGATCGCGTGATCGATGCCGTCGGCGTCGATGTCGAGGTGAGTCACCAGGCGATTCGGATTCCGAGTCCGAACGAGCACCCGATGCCGTTCGCACTGCGCCGCGAAGTCCTCGACCTGGTCCGGCGCCACGTTCACGAAGACCATATTGGTCTGCACTGAATTGTGGTCGACGTCGATCCCTTCGATGCGAGCGAGGCCGTCGGCGAGCCGACGGGCGTTGGCGTGATCGGTCTCCATCCGATCGATGTGGTGGTCGAGAGCGTGGATCCCCGCCGCCGCAATGAATCCGACCTGACGCATGCCGCCACCCACCACCTTGCGCCAGCGCCGTGCCTCGGCGACGAAGTCGCGCGAGCCGACCAGCAGCGTGCCGGCCGGGCAGCCGAGTCCCTTGGAGAGGCAGATCGAGACGCTGTCGAAGAGCGACGCGATCTCCGCCGGCTCGACGCCCAGCGCCACCGCCGCATTGCACACCCGCGCGCCGTCGAGGTGCAGCGCGAGCCCGTGTCGGTCGCACAGGTCGCGCGCGGCGCGCATGTAATCGAGTGGCAGCACCTTGCCGGAGATGGTGTTCTCCAGGCTCAGCAGGCGAGTTCGGGCGTAATGGAAGTCGTGCGGCTTGATGTCGGCTTCCACCTGAGCGAGCTCCAGGGTGCCGTCCGCCTCGACCTTGATTGGCTGGGGCTGGATGCCGCCGAGGACTGCCGCGCCGCCGCCCTCGGTGCGGTAGTTGTGGGCCTGCTGCCCGCAGATGTACTCGTCGCCGCGGCCGCAGTGGGTAAGCAGCGCGAGCAGGTTCCCCTGCGTGCCGCTGGAGACCAGGAGCGCCGCCTCGTGGCCGAACCGCTCCGCGGCCATCGCCTCCAGCCGGTTGACGGTCGGGTCCTCGCCGAACACGTCATCGCCGACATCTGCTTCCGCCATCGCGGTACGCATGGCGGGTGTGGGACGGGTGACGGTGTCGCTTCTCAGATCGACGAGTTGCACGGGGACCTCCATCGGGTTGTCGGCAGGGGGTGATTCCGGAATTCGAATCATGCGCCACAAGCCCAGTCAGCGAAATACCCGCCGTGCTTCGACATCTGAATTCCGCGCCTGTCGTCCCCGGGTCAAGGGAAGTCCACGAGTCGGGCAAAGTGCTCCGGCATCGATTCGAAGATCTCCCGGCTGACGATTGAATCGCGGTCGAGGGCGCGGTCGATTGCGAGAATACCGTCGAGGTGGTCGATCTCGTGCTGGAGCAGTTCCGACGTGGCGCGATCCAGGCGCTCCCAGCATTGCCTGCGACCGAATTCGTCCTCGAAATCCACGGAGATCGAGGCGTTTCGAGCGACCCGCACCAGCAGGAAGGGGAAGCTCATGCAGTCGTCCCACAGAGTGAATTTCTCCCCGGACGTCCAGACGATCTCGGGGTTGAACATCGTGAACGGCCCCTCTCCGAGATTGAGCGCGAGGAATCGCCGGGCGACCCCAATCTGCGCAGCGGCGATTGCACGGCCGAACCCATGCACTGCCCTGAACCGGGCCAGCGTCGCGTGAAGTCGGGTGACATCGTCCTTCAGACCCGGCTCGTCGAGGGAGGCAGGCGTCGCAACTCGACGCAGCCGCGGGTCGCCGACGAGCAGCACGGTAGCCGGGGCCTTCGAAATCGACTCGCCGGCAGTCACCGGTTCGTCGTCATTCATCATGCGGCCGACGCCGGTGTGGCGGGGACGCGCGCGGAAAGTCGAAAGCTGAATGCGGTGCCGCGACCCAAGGTGCTCTCCACCTCGAGTCGGGCTCCGTGCAGCTCCACGATTCGTTTCGCGATCGCCAGGCCGAGGCCGGCGTGGGCGTTGCCCCGATGCGCGTTGTCGGCCTGGAAGAAACGATCGAAGACACGAGGGAGGTGTTCGGGTGCGATGCCCGGTCCGCTGTCCGAGACCGTCACCCGCACCGAGTGTCCGCTGGAGGCAATGGGAATGCGAATCGAACCACCATCGGGCGAATGCGAGAGCGCGTTGTCGATCAGATTCTCGAGAACCCGCTCGATCAGTGCGATGTCGGCGTTGACCATGGGCAGACCTTCGCCCGCGTCGATCTCGATGGTCGTGCCTCGACGTTGCGCCTCCAATTGAAACTTTTGCGCGATGTCGCTGACGAGTTCGCCCAGAGACACCGCCTCGCATGCGGGCGTCTGCTCGTGGGCATCGAGCTTGGCGAGATCGAACAGGTCTCCCACGAGACGACGCAGTCGCTCGCTCTGGTCGAGCGCCACGTCCAGGTAGCGCTCGCGCTCGGCCGGCTCGAGATTGGCATCCTTGAGTTTCAGCGTCTCGATGTAGCCGTGCAGCGTCGCGAGGGGAGTGCGAAGGTCGTGGGAGACGTGAGCCACCATTTCCCTCCGCAACGAATCGGTTTTCTCCAGCGCATCGATCTGCTCGCCGATTCGTGCCGCCATCTCGTCGTACGCGCGACCGAGCTGGGCAATTTCATCACCGTCGCCCCGGTCCGCGGCTGGGGCTTCGAACGGTTCGAACGTACGAAACCCACCGGCGCGGAATCGATCGATGTGGTTGGTAAGGCGGCGCAGCCTGCGCGTGATTGCGCGCAGAACGACAAGTCCGGCCAGCGATCCCACCACGACGCTCACGATCAGGGCGAGGCCGCTGTACCGTGCGATGAAGCTCGTGTGCAGAAGCGTCGCGATCGTATCCACCCGCTCTCCCAGGAGCACCACGTAGAGGTAGCCTTCCGGATCCTCATCGCTCGGTACCGCGGTCACGGAGAAGGCCTTCTGTCCGTCATGGCTGCGCGGGTCGTCGCCGAGCAGCGGATAAGCATCGTCGCCGGCGAGAAACGCGTGCACCGGTTCCAGCGATACCCGCTTTCGCTTGACCGCCCCGGGATCTGCCGAAAAGGACAAGATGCTTCCCTGTAGATCAACAAGATAAATCTCAATGCTCGGGTTGATTGTCATGTAATCGTGAAACATCTCCTTCAGGGCGGAGTCGTTGATGCGTCCCGCCTCGACAAGATTGCGATCGGCAACGAGATCGCGGGCAAGATTGCGATTGAGCCGCTGCTCGGTCACTTGCAGATGGTGCCGCGTCGCGAACAGCGTCAGGACCGCGTAGAGGGTCGCGATCGCAAGCACAATCGCGACCAACGCGACCGAGAGCTTGCCGTAGAGGGTACGAATCATGGCCGGTGCGTTCGATTTCGTCTCAGGGGCCTTTCGCGGTGAGCCCGCCGACGACGGCTGCGGAGCCGTCCCCGGTATCGAGCCGGTCGGAGAACTTGTAGCCTACGCCCCACACCGTAAGGATGTACTCCGGGGCCGACGGGTCGCGCTCGATCTTCGCCCGCAAGCGGTTGATGTGCGAGTTCACCGTGTGTTCGTACCCTTCGTGGTTGTAGCCCCAGACCTGGTCGAGCAACCGTGCACGGTTGAACACCTGACCCGGGTGGCGGGCGAAGTGCAACAGCAGATCGAATTCCCGAGCCGTGAGGACGACCTCGTCGCCGCCGATGCTGACGCGTCGCTTGCCGGTCTCGATTCGGAGCGCGCCACGCTCGAGCGTCTCGTCCGCGCTGGTCGTCCCGGCGGTGGAGGAGAGTGCTTCCACACGGCGGAAGAGCGCCCTGACCCGGGCCTGGAGCTCACGCACACTGAACGGCTTGACGAGGTAGTCGTCCGCACCCATTTCGAGTCCGAGTACCCGATCGAGTTCGGTCGACTTCGCAGTCAGCATCAGAATGGGGACGTAGCCCGGTAGCGTTCGAATTTCCCGGCACACCGCGAGGCCGTCCATCCCCGGGAGCATGAGATCGAGCACCACAAGGTCGTAGCGGTGGCCTGAAGCAAGTTCCAGGCCGCGTTTCCCGTCGGCGGCGATGTCTGCCTCGCACTGGACGTCGCGCAGGTGCAGCTTGACCAGCGCCGCGATTTCGCGGTTGTCTTCGACGATGAGAGCGCGGCGCGTGGTCATGTTTCGCGTCCGAGGCAGATGCGGCGTCGGTTCCCTCCGATCAGCCGATGACGAAGGGGTTCGCCATCTCTTGCGCGGTCGAGATCCAGACGCTCTTGGTCTGCATGTATTCGAGGACCGCCTGCTGCCCGAGCTCACGGCCGAGGCCGCTGCGCTTGTAGCCGCCGAAAGGCATCGTGTAGCTGACCGCCCGGTACATGTTGACCCAGACGGTGCCGGCCTGGAGCCGTTCCGACATCGTGATGGCTCGGCGCATGTTCTCCGTCCACACCCCGGCCGCAAGACCGAACACGACGTCGTTGCCGATCGCCACCGCTTCGTCGTCGTCCTCGAACGGAATGATGGACAGAACCGGACCGAATACCTCTTCCTGCGCAATCCGCATGTCGTTTCGAACCCCGGTGAAGATGGTGGGTTCCACGAACCACCCGTCGCCGCACTCCGGGCGCTCCGCGCGGCCGCCGCCGAGCACCGTCTCGACGCCCTCGCCCTTGGCCACGTCGATGTAGCCGAGCACCTTCTCGAACTGCGGCAGGTTCGTGACCGGTCCCACCTGGGTATCGAGCAGCATGGGATTGCCCATCTTCGCGGTCTTCGCGAACGCCACCAGGCGATCGACGAACTCATCGTGGATCGAACGCTGGACGAGCAGGCGGGAACCGGCGATGCACGTCTGGCCGGTGGCGGCGAAGATCCCGGCCACCGCTCCCTTGACCGCGTTGTCCAGGTTCGCATCCTCGAACACGATGTTGGGCGACTTTCCCCCGAGTTCCAAGCTCACCCGCTTGATGTCCCGGGCCGCGGTCGAGTACAGGTGCGCTCCGGTGCGGTCGGAGCCCGTGAACGCAATCTTCCGGACCAGAGGATGCTCGACCAGCGGCTGCCCCGCTTCCGCGCCGAACCCGGTCACCACGTTCACGACCCCGTTCGGCAACCCCGCCTGCTCGACGAGCTTCACGAACTCGAGCGCGGAGGCCGAGGTGTACTCCGACGGCTTGAGCACCACCGTGTTGCCGGCCGCCAGCGCCGGACCGAGCTTCCACGCCGTGAGCATCAGTGGCGAATTCCACGGAATGATCCCCACGCAGACCCCGAGCGGCTCGTGCCGTGTGAAGGTGAAGGCCGGCTTGTCGGCGTGGATGACGGAGCCCTCGATCTTGTCCGCGAGCCCCGCGTAGTAGTGATAGATACTCGGAACGTAGCGAAGCTGCCCCGCCATCTCGCTGAGCAGCTTGCCATTGTCGCGTACCTCGAGTTCGCCGAGCCGCTGCGCATTCTCCGACACGAGATCCGCCAGACGGCGCATGAGCGCACCACGCTGCGACGGATGCAGCCCTCGCCATTCCGGGGACTGAAACGCCCGGTGCGCGGCCTGGACGGCGCGGTCGGCGTCCTCGGCGTTGCCGCGTGCCACCAGAGCCCAGGGTTTGGCGGTGTACGGATCGAAGCTCTCGAAATACTCGCCCGACGCCGGCTCGACGAACTCGCCGTCGATGTACATGTCCAGCTTCTCGAGGGTTTCCGGTACGGGCATCGTGCTTGCCATGACGGGCGTTCTCCTGTCGGGGTGGGTGGATTCCAGGTTCAGCGGCAGGTGTGTCGAAGGAGGCCTCCGAGCAATGCTCCGGTCGCTGGGGGGACGATTCGGCTGCTTCGCCGCCCGGCCAAGTCCGGACGAGACTGGATTGTACGAAGAAACAACGGGTTGAATAAACTGTTGCGGTCGAATCGGCTCGGTGGAGAATCGTGGAACCGGGGCGCGGACGCTCGCCGGGCGGGCGCCGCGCACATGGATCGCGCGCGATGCATTCAGTCGCTGCGGAGCCGCCCCTGGAGCGCGTTCTCGAACAGCGACCTCAGGGCCGGCGTCGTCAGCTCAATCGGATTCGTCGCCGACGACGGATCGACGAGAGCCATGGGGGCCAGCCGGGATGCCGCCTCGGGAGGAACGCCGATATCGGCGAGCGTGTGCGGGATGCCGATGCGGTCCCGAAGATCCAGAATCCAGCGCGCCACCCCTTCGAAGCCCGCGTCGTCCAGCCCCAGATAACGCGCAAGTCCCGCCATCCTGTCTTCGATGGATGGACGGTTGAACTCGAGCACGTAGGGCATCACCACCGCGTTGGTGAGTCCGTGGTGGGTGTCGTACACGGCTCCGCACGGATGGCTCATCGAGTGCATCGCGCCCAGTCCCTTCTGGAACGCGGTCGCACCCATCGTGGAGGCCACCTGCATGCAGGCGCGGGCGGCGAGGTCCGTGCCGTCCTCGCAGGCGGCCGGGAGCCACTCCTTCACCAGCCGGATCCCCTCGAGTGCGATCCCCTGCGCCAGCGGATGGAAGACCGGCGAGCAGAAGGCCTCGAGGTTGTGGGACAGGGCGTCCATCCCCACCGCCGCGGTGATCGGCGCCGGCAGACCGACGGTGAGCTCCGGGTCGGCGATGACCGCCACCGGCAGCATCTTGGGGTGGAAGATGATCTTCTTGGTGTGGTCGCGCACGTCGGTGATCACCGACGCGCGTCCGACCTCCGAACCGGTTCCGGAGGTGGTCGGCAGCGCGACCACCGGAGCAATACCGTCGGAATCCGCCCGGGTCCACCAGTCCTCCCGATCCTCGAAGTCCCATAGCGGGCGCGTCTGTCCAGACATCAGCGCCACGGCCTTCGCGGCGTCGAGGGCGCTGCCGCCCCCGAATCCGATCACTCCATCATGACCGCCGTCGCGCCAAGCCCGGACGCCTTCGGCCACGTTTGCCTCCACCGGGTTCGCACGCACGTCGGCGAATACCTCGCAGACGAGGCCGGCGTCGCGGCACGATTGCGCCGCGTCCGTCACCATCGGCATCGCCGCGAGGCCCGGATCGGTGACCAGGAGCGGACGTTCGATTCCGAACTCGCGGCACGTCTGCGCGAGCTCGCGAATCCGCCCGGGACCAAAGCGGATCGGAGTGGGGTAGTTCCAGTTGCCAGTCAGGGTGTGCGGGTCGACGGACAAGGCCATGGGCGTTCTCTCGGCTGACAGAGCCACCGGCGGAATTGCATGTGGAGTATTGCTGCTTCGACTCGACGCTGCCAGCGATTGACGGACTGCATCTCCGGGCTTCGTCGATGCGTGGGTGAGGCTCATGGCGCGAATGGAGCAGGCTCGTGTCAGCCGAGGGGTGCGTGCGAACGGCATCAAGCAGAATGCGCTAACGCCTTCTCGACCATCAAGCCCCGGTCCCGGAGTCCGACTCCGACGTCCGCGCGGCCAGCTCGTCGGCCGCGGCGCTCTCGGGACCGAGCAGCACCGCGATCCAGTGGGTGCCCGGACGCGCGTCGAGCGCGATCTTGATCATCATCGTGAGCGGCACCGAGAGAAACATGCCGACCGGGCCGAGCACCCAGCCCCAGAACACGAGTGACAGGAACACGACCAGTGTGGACAGCCCGAGACCTCGGCCCATGAATCGAGGTTCGATGACGCTCCCCGCCAGAATGTTGACCGCCAGATACCCCACCGCCGACCACAGCGCGGCTCCCGGTCCGAGCTGGACCGCCGCGAACAGGACCGCCGGTACTGCGGCGATGATCGAACCGATATTGGGGACATAGTTCAGAAGAAACGCGAGCAGGCCCCACAGGAAGGGGTAGTCGACGCCCAGAATGGCGAGCCACAGGCCGATCGCGGTCCCGGTGCCGAGGCTCGCCACGGTCTTGATGACGAGATAGCGCTTCACGTTCTCCCGGAAAACGGCGAACCGATCGAGCGCGTGGTCGGGATCGTCGGACACGGCCCGGAACTTGCGCGGAAAGCTCGACGTCTCGAACAGGATGAACACGACGGTGAGGAAGATCAGGAACGCGTTGCCGAGCACCTTGCCGAACCCGTTCAGGAGGTCGGCGACGAGCTGGACC
>JAJDUQ010000336.1 GCA_022826505.1 Gammaproteobacteria bacterium | reverse complement strand
CAGGGAACAACAACGTAGCCGCCATCGACACTGCGCACCACACCGTGCGACGGCCAGGCTCGCCCTGCGTCGTATCCCGCGAGCACACCGCGGCTCCTCACCGCCTCACGCATCGAACATCCGGCCCAGCGGGAATTGCTGGTTTCGCTTCTGCGGCCGTGAATCGCCGATATTTGCGGGGTAACATGGGAACGGGTCGAGAGGATCGTCCCGGGTGGGACCCGGACGGCTTCGAGTCGTTCACCGACGACCCCTGCGACGAGGCGAGTGACCGGAGAGTTCGATGGGCGAACCTGAACGACAAGTGGTCGAGTCCGACCCTGATCCACTGGTGACGGCCAGGCGCTGGCGCAACGATGATCGCGGCGTCGCCATCGCCACCGTCATCGCCACCTGGGGTTCGTCTCCGCGCCCGGTCGGAAGCCAGCTCGTGCTGGACGAAAAGGGACGCTTCGTCGGCTCTGTTTCGGGCGGGTGCATCGAAGGGGCGGTCATCGCCGAGGGAATCGAGGCAATTGGCGATGGGCGGTCCCGCGTCCTCGAATTCGGGGTCAGCAATGAACAGGCATGGGAAGTCGGCCTGACCTGCGGAGGCAGGGTTCAGGTCTACGTCGAGCCGGTCGAGGACTGAATCCCGCGTCGTGAACGTGCCGGTGCGTCATTGTGGAGCTCCGAGCTCGAGCGGCCCGCGATGAAGCGGTTGTTGCTTGATTCAGTGCTGCAGGCACGAGCGCAAAAGCGCCCGCTGGTGCTCGTCACCGAGCTTGGGACCGGGCGCCAGTGGGTCGAGGGTGAAGGCGAGCCGGCGTCCGGAGGCGACGTGGGGGTGCGCGACGCGACGCGCGACGCTCTGCGCCGCGACCGCAGCGAGGTCGTGGAGGTCGCCGGAGCCAGGTACTTCCTGCACGTGATGAGTCCGCCGCTACGCCTGTTCGTGGTCGGAGCGGTCCACATCGCCCAGGCCCTCGCGCCGATGGCGTCATTGCTGGGATATGCGGTGACGGTGATCGATCCGCGTCGGTCATTCGTCACCGCCGAGCGGTTTCCGGACGTGACGGTTGCGACGGAATGGCCCGATGAGGTCCTGACCGGGGCGGAACTCGACGCCCGCAGCGCCGTCGTGACCCTGACGCATGATCCGAAGCTGGACGATCCCGCACTCCATGTCGCCCTCGCGTCGCCCGCCTTCTACATCGGGAGCCTCGGCAGCCGCCGCACTCACGCCAGGCGTATCGAGCGGCTGACCGAAGCGGGCTTCACCGATGAGACCCTTGCGAGGATTCATGCACCGGTGGGGCTCGATATCGGGGCGGTCACCGCGGGAGAAATAGCCGCTTCGATCGCCGCCGAGCTCACCGCCAACTTCCGCGTACGGACCGACACGTGAGGTTCGGCCGAGTCGCAGTGGCCGACGCGCACGGCACCGTGCTCGCGCACGGCGTGCGGGTCGGGGGCCTGGCGTTCAAGAAGGGCCGTGTGCTGAGTGTGGCCGACGTCGCGCTGCTGAATCGGGAAGGATTCGAATCCGTGGTCGGCGCGAGGCTCGACCCCGGCGACGTGACGGAGGATCGGGCCGCGGAGACTGCGGCTCGGGCCCTTGCGGGCATGGGGGTCCGGATCGGGGCGCCGTTTACCGGGCGATGCAATGTCTTCGCTGCGACCGATGGTCTGTTTCTCGTCTCGGCGTCGGAAATCGATCGGTTCAACACGGTGGACGAGGCGCTCACCGTCGCCACGTTGTCGGGTCCGCGGGCGGTACGCGAAGGGGAGATGCTCGCGACGGTCAAGGTGATCCCCTTCGCGGTCCCCGGGACGGTGATCGGTCGCGCGGTGTCCGGCCTCGGTCCGGAGCCGCCGATTCGGGTCGCGGCATTCGAATCGATGGACGCCGGCGTCATCCAGACCCGACTCCCTGCCACGAAGGAGACCGTTCTCGACAAGACCTCTCGGGTGTTGCGGGCACGTATCGAAGCGCTGCATGGACGCGTCGTGGACGACGCCCGTTGCGACCATGATGCCGATGCGGTCGCTTCGGCCGTCGGCCATGCGCTCGACTCGGGTGCGCAAATCGTGCTGATCGCCGGCGCATCGGCCATTGTGGATCGTCGAGACGTCGTCCCCGGCGGAATCGTGGCCGCGGGCGGAGAGGTGCTTCATCTCGGGATGCCTGTCGACCCCGGCAATCTGCTCCTGCTGGCGCGGTGCCGCGGTCGGCCCGTGCTCGGCCTTCCCGGATGCGCGCGTTCGCCCGCGCTCAACGGCCTCGACCTGGTCCTGGAACGTTTCGCGGCGCGAATGGACGTGTCGCGTGGCGACATCATGGCGATGGGGGTCGGCGGTCTGCTCAAGGAGACGGCGGCCCGGTCCCAACCCCGGCGCGAGGCACGCAAATCGCGACCGGCCCGCGCGCCGAAGGTATCGGCCGTCGTTCTGGCGGCCGGACGTTCGACCCGAATGGGTCCGATCAACAAGCTGCTCACGACCGTCGGCGGGAGAGCCATGGTTCGCACGGTGGTCGACGAACTGGAGGGCGCGGGCGCCCGGCCGATTGTCGTCGTGACGGGTCACGAGGCTGACCGCGTCGAAGAAGCCCTTGCCGGTGCCGACGTTCGTCTCGTTCACAACGCCGAGTATCGGAAGGGTCTGAGCGCGTCTCTTCGGGTCGGGCTCGCGGCCGTGCCGGATTCCACCCAGGCGGCGGTCATCTGCCTTGGCGACATGCCGCTCATTACGTCCAGGCACGTGGACAAGCTGAGGGCCGCGTTCGATCCGGCGCAAGGACGTGAAATTTGCGTGCCCGTGTTCGAAGGCAAGCGTGGCAACCCGGTGCTGTTCGCCCGGCGATTCTTCGACGAGATGACCGCGGTTCGCGGCGACGTGGGTGCACGGCACCTCATCGGCGAGTACGAGGAATTCGTGTGCGAGGTGGCGATGGAGGATCGTGCCGTTCTCGTCGACGTGGATTCTCCGCAAGCGCTGCGGGACATCGAGGATCGGCTCTGAACGGCCTCTATCAGGACGCGATCATCACGGCGGCGCGTCGGGCGACCGGCCGCGGGCGGCTCGCGCACGCGCACGGGTCGGCCACCGCCGACAATCCGCTGTGCGGCGATCGGGTGACGATCGACGTGAGGATCGAGGCGCCGAGACGAGTCTCGCGCATCGGACACGTCGTCAGGGGGTGCCTGCTGTGCGAAGCCGCGGCGTCGTTGATCGCCGAGCAGGCGCCACTGGGACGGACGGGAAATCTGCTGCAAGCGGGGGTCGCGGTGGATTCGGCGCTGAAGGACGGGGCGCCGTTTCCGTGGCCGGAGCTGGAGATGTTCGCGCCGGTCCGCAGCGTCAAGAGTCGACACCGGTGCGTCACGCTTGCGTTCGAGGCGCTTGCGGCGGCGATCTCCGCTTGCCCCGCCGACGATCCGGGGTGAGTCGTCGCACCGTGCCTCTACGGCGTTCCCGGTTCGATTCCGCTGAGCGACTCGATATGGAGGGTCAGGGATTTTCCGTCGCGCTCCAGGTGAACGATCTTCACCGGGAGGAACCCCAGCTCGTTCGCGCACCACAGTGTGGTCCGGCGTTTGCTGTTCTTGCGCTCGCGCCGGATGACGGTCGTGTCGAATGTTCCGAGCGCCGTCTCGATGCGTTCCTCGCCGATGCCGGCCAGCAGGTAGCGTTTGAGCCGGCGGCCTCCGTCGGCGACGGTGTACTCGACGTGGCGCTCGCCGCGGCTCAGATCGCGCATCAGCGCAAAGATGTAGCTGAACTTGTCCATGGTTCCGGGCGTTACCGGCAGCCGCCACGTCGTACCCGACGAGTCGTGGAAGGCGACATTCGTTTCCCAGTCGAACCTGATTTCGATCTCTCGGGCCTTGCGACCAGTGCGCGCGTAGCTGTATGCGAGCGGTTGAAGCGAATTGCCCTCGTGCGTCCACACGCTGCGTTCGACCCGAACCTCGTTGCGAATGAGCGAGAACACGCCTACCGGCTCGGTGCGTGACGTGGAGACGTATGTGCCGCCGGCTCCGGGCTCGAGCGACCACTGTGTCCGTGCGACATCCGTTCCGGCCGCCTCGAGCAGAAACGTCGCTTCGAAGCGTTCGGGCAACTCGCGGGCCGCCGTCATGGGCGGGGACGCCGAGACGGAGACGGCGACGGCGACCAGGAGCAGCGCGCAGCCGAGGGAGATGACCGGATTCATGCCGCCTCTGCGAAGGATTGTCCGGCCCGGCACGGACGCGGCCCGCCGAACCGCTTCCCCGCCCTGGCGGAAATGGCGGAAGATCCGGGAGGACTCGACACCTCGGCACCCGGGGCCTGCGCGGCGGTTCGGCGAGTCGCATGCGGTTCGTCGTCAGGGTGCACGAGATCGTGAGGACGAGTGACTGGTGGGGGGAATGCTACGTTGAGACGCAGAACGCGTTCAATTCGGTGATGGACCCGCGTCGGTCGTGAATTCGACAGGCATCGCAATGCACCGTCCGGCATGACCATGAGGATCGTCTATACCGTGGCGCTGTATTGCGCCGTGCCGTTCTTCGTCGCACGGTTGCTCTGGCGCGGGCGACGCAACCCCGCGTACTGGCGGCGAATCGGCGAACGCTTCGGGCTGGGGTCACGCATCGAATCACGCGGCGGGTGCGTCTGGATCCACGCCGTGTCGGTCGGGGAGGTTCAGGCCGCGGCGCCGATCGTGAAGGCGCTCAGGAACCGTCATCCCGACCAGTCCATCGTCGTCACGTCGACGACCCCGACCGGCGCCGTGCGCATCGTGAAGGCTTTCGGCGGCAGCGTCGTCCATCGCTACTTTCCGTTCGATCTTCCAGGTTCGGTGGCGAGATTCCTGAATCGCGTCGAGCCCCGTGTCGCGATTGTCATGGAAACCGAAATCTGGCCGAATCTGCTGGCCCAGTGCGGCGTTCGGGGGGTTCCCGTGGTCCTCGCGAACGTGCGTCTGTCGGAGCGATCCGCGGCAGGTTACCGGAGGTTTCGCCGACTCTTCGCACCCGCGCTCGGTGGGGTCGCGGCGGTCGCGGTGCAAAGTGACGAGGACGCGCGCAGAATCGTCTCGATAGGTGCGCCACCGGGCGTCACCAGCGTGACGGGGAGCACGAAATTCGACATTCCGATGCTCGCAAGCCTGCGCGAGGAGGCGGCGGCGCTGAGGCGTACGTGGGGGCCATCTCGCGGAATCTGGATCGCCGCCAGTACGCACGACGGCGAAGAGACGCTCGTGCTGGACGCCTTTCGCCACGTGATCGAACGGCTTCCCGGGAGTCTGCTGGTGCTGGTGCCCAGGCACCCCGAACGGTTCAGGGAAGTCGCGGCGCAGGCTCGGCGGAGCGGGTTCGACCCGGTCATGCGCTCCCGGCGTCCGGTGGACTGCACCGGAGTGCATGTGTTCATCGGCGACACCATGGGCGAATTGCCCTTGTTCTACGCGGCGGCGGACGTGGCGTTCGTGGGCGGCACTCTGGTCGAGCGGGGTGGACACAACGTGCTCGAGCCGGCCGCGCTGGGGTTGCCGGTGCTGGTCGGTCCGCACGTGTTCAACTTCGCCGAGATCAGCCGCCGGCTGGTGGAAGCCGGCGGCGCGCGCACCGTCAGCGATACGGACAGCCTTGGGCGGGCTGTCGTCGATTATCTGCACGACGCGGACTTGCGACACACCACCGGCGCGAAGGGGCGCGCATTCGTCGAGAGCAATCGCGGCGCCGGTGATCGCGTGCTCGAGATGATCAGTCCGCACCTGGACCCCGTGCACGAACCGTAGCCGGGGTCCTGCCGGACACCGGCAGTCGGGTCGGTCAACCGCCGCGCGTCGGCACCACCGCAATGTCCACTGAAGGTCTGAGCTCGGCGCACACCCCGAGCACCTCGTGAATGTTGGAGTTCTCGAACGCTTCGAACGGCGTCTCGTCGTCGACTCGGCCCTCGTCGATCGCGGTGTAGGCGAGTTGCGTGAGGATGTAGTCGAAGCGCGACGCCCACTTTCGAGCACCGAGCCGGGCGGTGGTCGAGCAGTTGTCCACCATGTAGGACACGCCCTTGTAGTCCATGTAGGGATTGAGGCTGTCGACCGCCTCGATGATCGATTCGTTGGCGATCTCCGAATAGGGGTGTCCACGCTCGGAGAGGAGGTCGACCTGCGCCATCATGCACGCGAGGTAGAC
>JAJDUQ010000262.1 GCA_022826505.1 Gammaproteobacteria bacterium | reverse complement strand
GTCGAATGGTCGGATGAAGACCGATGCTTCGTCGGCTGGTGTCCGGGCGTCGTCGGTCCCTGCTGCCACGGTGATGACGAGGTCGGGGTGTACCGGGAGCTGTGCGAGATCGTCGACGAGTGGCTGGAGATTGCCCGCAGGGAGAACAAGACGCTTCCGCCACCGACGGCCGGCCGGAATATCGCGGATCTGTTGATGCCGGCCTGACCGGCGGCCGCGCCCCGTGATCGCAATGGTCGCGGGAAGACGGCCGCGACGGGGGAAGCGAGTCTTCGGAGGAGCCACCAATCGACGCGCCGATCGCCGCTTCCCGCCCCCCTCCGAAGCTCGCTCGCCGCGGGCGCTGGTGGAACGCGCCGTGGTTCGACACCGTCCAGTTCGCGGTATTCACCGGAGCGCTGCTGTGGCTGACCGTCGCCGGCGCGATGAACATGGGGTACAACTGGCAGTGGTACCGCGTGCCCCGCTTCATCTACCGCATCATCGACGGGGAGCTGATCTGGGGGCCGCTGATGAAGGGGCTGGTGGTCACCCTGGAGATCACCGCCTGGAGCGTCGTCATCACCCTCGCCATCGGACTGATCACCGCCCTGCTCCGGCTGTCGGACTCGTTCTCCGGCAGGATCGTCGCGAAGGTGTACCTGGAGGCGATCCGCAACACCCCGCTGCTCATCCAGATCTACCTCTTCTACTTCGTCCTCGGCCCGATCATCGGCCTGGACCGGTTCTGGGTCGGGGTCCTGTGCCTGTCGGTGTTCGAGGGGGCGTTCGCCTGCGAGGTGATCCGGGCCGGAATCCTGTCCGTCCCGCGTGGTCAGTGGGAGGCGAGCGACAGCATCGGGCTCGGCCGCGCGCAGGGCTATCGCTACGTCATCCTCCCGCAGGCGGTGCCGCTGATGCTGCCGCCGCTGACGGGACTCGTCATCTCGCTCATCAAGAACTCCGCGATCGTCAGCGTCATCGCCGTGTTCGACCTCACCACCGAGGGGCGGAACATCATCGCGGACACGTTCCTGAGCTTCGAGATCTGGATGACGGTCGCCGCCATCTACCTGGTGCTGACCGTCACCCTGTCGGTGTTCGTGAGCTGGCTCGAGCACCGTGTCCGGGCGCGCGACTGAGGTCGCGGCCTGCCCGTCGTTTCACCACCACCACGAGAGCAAGGAGAAGGCTGATGAGATTGACCGAAGCAGGACTGAAGCTGGGGATGGCTGCGGTGCTGGGCTTGGCGGTCGCGACCGGGGCGGTCGCGCAGAGCGCCCAGCAGGCGCTTTCGTCCGAGAGCGTCATCGAGACCATCAAGAAGCGCGGGGCGCTCAAGGTCGGCATGTCGACGTTCGTGCCGTGGGCGATGCGCGACACGAAGGGCGAGCTGGTCGGGTTCGAGATCGACGTCGCGAAGAAGGTCGCGGCGGACATGGACGTGGACATCGAGTTCGTCCCGACGTCCTGGGACGGGATCATCCCCGCCCTGATCGCCGGCAAGTTCGACGTGATCATCGGTGGCATGAGTATTCGCCCGCAGCGCAACCTCACCATCAACTTCACCGTTCCCTACGCGCACTCGGGCATGGGAATCGCGGCCAACAAGGCGATGACCGAGGGCATGATGTGGCCGGACGACTACAACAGCGCCGACGTGTCCTTCTCGTGCCGGCGCGGCGCCACCTCGTGCAACGACGTGGACCGTCTGTTCCCGAAGGCGACGGTGCGCAAGTTCGACGACGACGTCCAGGCGTTCCAGGAAGTGCTGAACGGCAACGCGCACGCGGTGCTCTCCTCGTACCCGAAGCCGGTCGAGTGGGCGAGCACGAACCCCGACCACATCGTCCTGCCGACCACGGACAACCTGTCCCAGGGCGACGAGGCGTTCGGCCTGCGCAAGGGCGACCCGGATGCGCTGAACTTCTTCTCGAACTGGATCCTCGTCCACACGACGAACGGCTGGCTCGAGGAGCGCCACCACTACTGGTTCAAGACCCGCGACTGGGTGGACCAGGTGAACCTGGAGCAGTAGTGCGACGCGAGGCCGGGAGCCGGCGCCGGGCGGTGCCGGCTCCCCTCGGCAGGGCCGTTCCGAAGTCACCGCCGGGCGCCCGTTTCCGGGCCACGGCGACAGGTCGGCGGTGCCTGTTTCGGGGTGTCGTCGTCGAACGAGGGCAGGATGCCCCATCACCCTGCCTGCAAGGACCCGACCGGTGACCTCCGGCCGCCGCAGGCCGAAGCTCGGTCTCGTCGACTTCGCGATCTTCGCGATCATCGTCGCGGCGATCGTCTACGTCTGGTACCGCGTCGACTCGGTGCTGGAGTACCGCTGGGACTGGACCATCATCCCGCACTACCTGTACCGGTGGGACGAGGAGGAGCAGCGCTGGGTCGCGAACCTGCTGATGCAGGGGCTCTACACGACCATCCGGCTCGCACTGTGGAGCATCGTGCTGGCCGCGATCATCGGGGTGGTGTTCGGCATCATGCGCACCAGCCGGCGCCTCTTCCCCCGCATGCTGAGCCGGGTCTACGTGGAGCTGATCCGCAACATCCCGCCGCTCGTCTTCATCTTCATCTTCTACTTCTTCATCAGCAGCCAGATCATGCCCATGCTGGGCATCGAGGAGTTCATCCGCCACGCCTCGCCCGAGACCCTGGCGTGGCTGGGAGTGCTGTTCGGACCGCCGAAGCTCATCTCCAACGTGATCTCCGGCATCATCTGCCTCGCCATGTTCGAGGGCGCGTACGTGACCGAGATCGTGCGGGCCGGCATCCAGTCCATCCCGAAGACCCAGACCGAGGCGGGCTTCAGCATCGGGCTCTCGCGGTTGCAGCTCATGCGCTACGTGATCCTCCCCCAGGCGGTGCAGCGGGTGGTGCCGCCGCTCGCCGGACAGTTCATCACGCTGGTCAAGGACTCCTCCATCGTGTCGCTCATCTCCATCCAGGAACTGACCTTCCTCGCCATCGAAACCTCGGTGTCGACGACGCGGGTGTTCGAGGTGTGGATCACGGTGGCGGGGCTCTACTTCGGCGTATGCTGGTCCTGCGCGCTGGTGTTCGACTGGCTGGAGCGGCGCATGGCGGTGGAGCGATGAAGAGGGTGGCGACGACATGAGTACGGAGACGACCCGGATTCACTGCAGCATCGACCTGGAAGCCCCCGGACGGCGGGCGGGCTGGCTCGAGGTCCGGCATTCGAACAACCGCCACGCCTACGGGGTCATTCCGGTGCCGATTGCCTGCATCGGCAACGGACGCGGGCCCACCGCGCTCGTCACCGCCGGCAACCACGGCGACGAGCACGAGGGCAAGATCATCGCCCGGCGGCTCATCCGCGAGCTGGACCCGGAGCGGGTGTCCGGCCGGCTGATCGTCATGCCGGCGCTGAACTACCCGGCGGTGGTCGAGGACACGCGGGTGTCGCCCATCGACGGCGGCAACATGAACCGGGCCTATCCGGGAGATGCGGGCGGCACCCCGACCTTCGCCATCGCGCACTGGGTGGAGACGGTGCTGATGCCGATGTGCGACGCGGCACTGGATCTGCATTCCGGCGGCAAGATGTCGGAGTACCTGCCGTGCGCATACCTCGTGATGGGCGGCAACCGGGACCTGATGGCGGCCAAGATCGATGCGGTGCGGGCGTTCGGCGCGCCGGTGACCGCGGTCGTCTCCTCCACCGCGGACCCGCGCTCGCTCTCCGGGGCGGCGGATCGGCACGGCGTGGTGAATCTCGCGACCGAGCTGGGCGGCGGCGGGACGGTGGGGCTCGACGCCCTGGAGGTGGGGGAGGCGGGGACGCGGCGGTGGCTTGCCCACGTCGGCGTCCTGAAATCCGACCTTGCGCCGCCCGCCGCGCCGACGCGATTCTTGCGCACGCGCGATCGGCGCGACTTCGTCGCCGCTCCGATGGACGGGCTGTTCGAGCCGCGCGTGCGGCTCGGCGACGAGGTGAAGGCGGGCGATCTCGCCGCCATCGTGCATCCGGCGGACGACCCCGAGCGCGAGGCCGCCGAGGCGCGTTTTTCCGCCGACGGGGTCGTCGTGTGCCGCCGGGTGCCGGCGCGCGCGATCCGCGGCGACTATCTCTTCCACGTCGGCGAGCCCGTCGACGAGGCCGCGCTGCGGGCCTCGGTCGGGCCGGCATGAGCCAGCGAGGCTTCGCCTCCAATCAACGAGGCCCGCGATCCCGGGAAGTCGCAAGAATTTGGCTCAAATGCAAATATCGCGGCGCCTCGAGGCGTCCAGGAGAGGATAAACGGATGACCGGCAACGTGGTGATCGAGCTCGAAGGGGTCAACAAGTGGTTCGGCGACTTCCACGTGCTCAAGGACATCAATCTGACCATTCGCGAGCGCGAGCGGGTAGTGGTCTGTGGTCCCTCCGGCTCCGGCAAGTCCACCGTGATCCGCTGCATCAACCGGCTCGAGGAGCACCAGGAAGGGCGCATCGTGGTCGACGGCCAGGAGCTCGACGACGACACCAAGAACGTGGCCGCGGTCCGTCGCGAGGTCGGCATGGTGTTCCAGCAGTTCAACCTGTTTCCCCACCTGACGGTGCTGGAGAACTGCATGCTCGGCCCCACCAAGGCGCGTGGCATGTCGAAGTCGGAGGCGCGGAACCGGGCGATGGAGTACCTCGAGCGGGTGAGGATTCCGGAGCAGGCGGAGAAGTACCCGGGCCAGCTCTCCGGCGGCCAGCAGCAGCGGGTGGCCATTGCGCGGTCGCTGTGCATGAAGCCGAAGGTGATGCTGTTCGACGAGCCGACCTCGGCGCTCGACCCCGAGATGATCAAGGAGGTCCTGGACGTGATGATCGATCTGGCCCAAAGCGGCATGACGATGATCGTGGTCACTCACGAAATGGGCTTCGCCCGCACCGTCGCCGACGAGATGGTGTTCATGGACGAGGGCAGGATCGTCGAGTCCGCCCCACCGGAGAAGTTCTTCGCCAACCCCGACAGCGAGCGCACCAAGCTCTTCCTGAGCCAGATCCTGTCGCACTGACGTACGTTGACGGACCACCGACATGACCGCGAATGCCGAGCAGCTTGCACTGCGCTACAACGGATACCACCGCGTCTCCGACGCTCGTGAGGACCCCGAGCTGACCCACACCGGGCCCGGAACGCCGTGCGGGGAGTACTTCAGGCGCTACTGGCTGCCGGTCGCGATGACCGAGCAGATCGGGGAGCGGCCCATCGTCGTCAGGGTCCTCGGCGAAGAGCTGGTCCTGTTTCGGGATCTGTCCGGGCGGATCGGCCTGCTGCACAAGCATTGCAGCCACCGCCGGGCGTCGCTGGAGTACGGAATCGTCTCCGAACGCGGCATCCGCTGCTGCTATCACGGCTGGCTGTTCGACGTGGACGGCACCATCCTGGAAGCGCCCGGAGAGCCGGAGAACAGCCCAATCCCCCGCAAGCTCTGCCACGGCGCCTATCCCGCGCGGGAACTCGCCGGACTGGTCTTCGCCTGGCTCGGCCCACCGGCGCTCGTGCCCGAGTTCCCGACGTTCGACACCTTCTCGCTGCCGGGTGTCGAGCTCGTGCCCTACCTCATCGAGTACCCGTGCAACTGGCTCCAGGTGGCCGAGAACCCGATGGATCCCTTCCACAGCGTCTTCCTGCACACCCGGGTGACCCGCGCGCACTTCAACCCGGCCTGGGGCGCGATGCCGGTGGTCGAGTGGCATCCGTTCGAGGACCGCACCGGGATCTATCTCACCAACGTGCGCCGCTGGGAGGACTTCATTTGGGTGCGCACCGCCGAGGTCCTGCTCCCGGCCATCGCGCAGCCGCCGGACATCTACCAGAACCCGGACCGCGAGAAGTTCTTTCCCGGGGTGGGCATCACCAAGTGGACGGTGCCGGTGGACGATACGCACTGCCGGATCATCGCGTACCGCCACTTCGGCGGAGAGCTCGACCTCGACGGCAAGGGCGACCGCTCGAAAGTGGGGCTGAACAAGGTGGACTTCGTCGGACAGACCGGCGTCGAACGCTCCTACGAAGAGGGTCAGGCGATGCCCGGCGACTACGAGGCCCAGATCTCCCAGGGTCCGATCACGGTGCACGCCGACGAGCGGCTCGCGACCACCGACAAGGGGGTGGCGATGTACCGCCGCATGCTGCGCCAGGCGGTCCGCGACCTCGCCGATGGCAAGGAGCCGCCACAGCACCGGCGAGGCCCGGACGGGCAGGTACCGACCATGGCCGGCGACGTCATCGTGCGCGTGCCTCCCACCAACCGCGACGACATCGAGCTGCAGCGGGTCATGGGCCGGGAGATCGGACGCATCGTCCACGAGACCATGGACCTCGAACGCGCCGCCCGCCGCTCGGAGATCGAGCGGCGGGTGCGGGATTGGCTGGGGACGGACTTGCGGGCCTGACAGTCATGCACGGGCCACGCGCGGTGGTTGTTCTTGCTCGCGGTATGAAGACGGTGGTGTCGATTCCCGATGAAATCTTCAAGCGTGCGGAGCGCCTCGCACGCCGTCATCGGCGTTCGCGGAGCGAGGTGTACGCGGCGGCGCTCGACGAATACGTCGCGCGCCACGCACCAGACGAGGTGACGGACACGATGAACCGAGTGTGCGACGAGTTGGGCGACGAGAACGATGCGTTTCTGGCAGCCTCCGGCCGGCTCGCCCTCGATCGTGTCGAATGGTGATCTCCCAATCCGGCGAGAACAGTTCGTCGAGCAAGGCAGGTCGTGCAGGGGCTTCGAATGCTCTGCGCCGAGAGCGCTGCAAAATCGGATTGCGAGGTGCTCGTGATAAGCTCGACCCGAACACAGTGGAAGGAATCGGACGCGATGGCAGGTATGGGTGTGTGCGACAGGAGTCGGTTGCTGCAACTCGCGGAGCGGCTGCCGGGTGACGAGATACCAGCGGCGACCCGCTTCCTGGAGTTCCTGACGAGCCGCGGAGATCCTTACCTCCTGTACCTGATGTCGGTCCCTGAGGAAGAACAGGAGTTGAGCGCGGAAGGTCGGCGCCTTCTGGACGAAGGATGGGAGGACATCAGGGCGGGTCGACTGACGGGTTCGGATGAGGCCAGGCAGGAACTCGGGCTCTGAACAATCCGATCGCCTATACGTCCCGGGCGATTCGTGACCTGAAGCGACTTGACGAGTCGACGCGGCGGCGCATCGTGGAAGCCGTCGAGCGTCATGCGCGTACGGGGGCGGGAGACGTCAAGCGCCTGAAAGGACGAAGCAACGGCGATTTGCGGCTTCGCGTCGGAAGCTGGCGCGTCTTCTTTGTCTACGATCCCGACGCCCGAATCATCGTGATCAATCGGGTAGCGCATCGCGCTCAAGCCTATTGAGCCGTTGCCCGATACGCTCCGTCCGCGGAGGCGGAGAGAGTCTCCGATTCGGCCGGACAGCGTGCTTCCGGTGCTACGCGAGAAAAATCTCGCCCCCCCATCCGGCAACCGCCCCGAGAATCACCACCAGCCACGGTGGCAGCTTCCAGGACACGAGCAGGGCGAATGCGGCGAGGGCGAGGACGAAATCACCGGCGGAGCGGACGCCACTGGTCCACACCGGGTCGTAGAGGGCGGCGAGGAGCAGGCCGACGACGGCGGCGTTCACGCCGAGCATCGCCCGGCGGGCCGACTCCTGGCGGCTGAGCGCATTCCAACAGGGCAGGGTGCCGATGACCAGCAGGAAGGAAGGCACGAAGATGGCGCCGAGACAGATGAGCCCGCCCACCCATCCCCCGGGCGGCGTTTCCATCACGGTGCCGAGATACGCGGAGAAGGTGAACAGCGGCCCCGGTACCGCCTGGGCGGCGCCGTAGCCGGCCAGGAAGACGTCCTCCGGCACCCAGCCCGTCGGCAGGACCTCCGCCTTCAGCAGCGCCAGCACCACGTGGCCGCCGCCGAAGACGAGGGAGCCGGAGCGGTAGAAGCTGTCGGCGAGCGCGAGCGCCTGCGACGGCCAGGTCGAGGCCGCCACCGGCAGCAGGACGAGCAGGAGGAAGAACAGGGCCAGCGACGCCATGGCGATCATCGATACGGGCGCGGTCCGTCCGGGGCCGGTCGGCGGTGAGTCTTCGTCTCGCAGGCACAGGAACCCCACGAGGCCCCCGGCGGCGATCACCGCCACCTGCGTTGCGGACCCGCCGATGCCGAGCACCGCGGCGGCGGCAAGCACCGCGATGGTGAACCGGGGAGCATCGGGGCAGAGCGTCCGCGCCATCCCCCACACCGCCTGGGCCACCACCGCGACGACCACGGCGCCGAGACCGTGCAGGAGACCGGCGGGCATCACGTCGTCGAACGCCACCACGCCGTAGCCGAGCGCGATGAGCAGGATCGCCGACGGCGCGGTGAAGCCGACCCAGGCCGCCACCGCTCCCGCGAATCCCGCCTTGGTGAGCCCGATCCCGATGCCGACCTGGCTCGAGGTGGGACCGGGCAGCATCTGGCACAGCGCCACGAGGTCCGCGTACCCACGCTCGTCCAACCATCGCCGGCGGACCACGAACGCCTCGCGGAAGTAGCCGATGTGGGCCACCGGTCCTCCGAACGAGGTCAGTCCGAGCGCCAGGAAGGCGAGGAAGACGGTGCTTGCCGGCTGCCGTCCGGCCGGGCTTCCGGTAGAGAGGGAGTCCTGTTCCACTCCGGAATCCTTGTGTGGCGGGCCGAGCCGTGCGGGAGGCCTCTGCTCAAAGCGCGGGCGCCTCGCCCGCCCGAGCCGATGACTCGCAAACGACGATCCGTCGCCGGCCCGGGGAAGTCAATGGGGCGACAGAGGACTGCCTCTCCTGCCCGAGATCGACAACGGCGAATCTGCCGGACACCGAAGGTCGATTGGCCCGCGGTTCCGGGAGCCATCCCGCGGTCGCATGCAAACCCCCGCAAGAGTGCGGCCTCGCCGGCTACGCTCCGCGCATCAATACCCGAGCTCCGGCCGCACTACGTTCACGAGCGGCCTGCCATCGAGCAGCCGCTCGAGGTTGCGGAAGACGAACTCCAGGGTGAGGGGGACGTAGGAGTCGCCGTCGTCGGCGGACACGTGCGGGGTGACGACGAGGTTCGGGAGGCCCCACAGAGGCGAGCCGGGAGGCAGCGGCTCGGGGTCGAAGACGTCGAGCACCGCGCCCGAGAGGTGCCCGCTTCGAAGATTGGCGGCGAGCGCGTCGTAGTCCACCGTCGCCGCCCGGCCGACGTTCACCACGCCCGCGCCCCGCCTCATCAGTCCCTGCCGGCGCCGATCGAGCAGGTTGCGGGTCTCCGGCGTGAGCGGGACCGCGACGAACACGAAGTCCGCCCGCGGGAGGAGATCGTCGAGGCGATCCGGGGTGTGCGTCTCGTCGACCGCATCGAGCGGGTGGCCGTGGCGGGATACCCCGATTGCGTGCATGCCGAGCGTCCGGCACCGGCGTGCGACCGCGGCGCCGATGCTGCCGGTGCCGATCACGAGCACCGTCTTCCCCCCGATCGGCGTCGAATACAGCGACTCCCAGCGCGCCCGCTGCTGGTTGCCGATGATGGCGGGCAGCCGGTTGTGCAGCATCAGCACCGCCATGAGCCCGTATTCGCCCGCCTTGTCCGCGTGCGCGCCCCGGTTGTTGACGACGGTGACCCCGGGGGGCACCCAGTCCATGGGGCACAGGTGCTCCACCCCGGCGCCGATGACGTGGATCAGGCGCAGGTTCGGCGCGACCCGTGCGAGGTTCGCGGTCGGCAGATCCCAGCACACCAGCACCTCGGCGGTGCGCATCGAGTCCGCGAAGTGCTCGAGGTCCCAGTCGATGCACACGTCGAGATGCCGCGCGACGTGGGGATACCGGGCCGCGGCGTCGTCGAAGCGTTCCCGGGTGATGGTGAACACCGCCTCGCCTTCCGGGGTAGGTGGAAACGTCTCGGGAGAGGCATGATTGTTCTTGACGTGGACGCGCATGGCTCGCTGGAGTTCCTCGGTCGGTGGACGGCCCCGAGCTTGCCACGAAGAGCCGGACCGGTGGATTCCCGCATTCACGCACTCGTGCGGCTGTGCGTCGATTGCCGTTGCGGGACGGTGGTAGTTATACTCCCATATAACAAGAGGAAGCGCCCATGCATTCAACAAGTCTTCGCAAGGTCGGCGGTTCCGTCATGCTCGCGGTGCCCCCGGCGCTCCTCGATCTCCTCAATCTCGGCATCGGCACCAGGGTCGATATCGGAATCGAGGACGGCCGCCTGATCGTGGCGCCGAGGACCCGTCCGAGCTACTCTCTCGACGAGCTTCTGGCGCAATGTGACGAGGCCGCCCCGGCCGACGACGGGGACCGGGCCTGGCTCGACGCCCGCCCGGTCGGCAACGAATTGCTGTAATGCGGCGGGGCGAGATCTGGCTCGTCAGCCTCGATCCCACGGCAGGGCATGAACAGCGGGGGACCCGGCCGGTCGTGATCGTTTCCCCCGCACCGTTCAACGAGCTGACCGGGACGCCGGTCGTCGTGCCCGTCACCAGCGGCGGGAGCTTCGCACGCCGGCGCGGTTTCACGGTTTCGCTCGACGACGCGGGCACCCGGACGACCGGCGTGATCCGCTGCGACCAGCCGCGCACG
The DNA here is from genome assembly GCA_022826505.1 of Gammaproteobacteria bacterium. Classification (GTDB taxonomy): domain Bacteria; phylum Pseudomonadota; class Gammaproteobacteria; order HK1; family HK1; genus HK1. The sequence goes on along the minus strand of JAJDUQ010000262.1, from coordinate 87,295 downwards.
CTCGATTTCGCTGCCAGAAACGGGAAACGCCTCGAATCCGTCCCGGAGCCGATCATGGATGAGGTGCTCGCCCGCCTGCGCGCGATCGTGGCCTGACTCGATAGCCGGTTCGAATACGCCGCCCATCATCCGACGGCGCCGCGGTTCGCCTCCAGCGCCTTCAGGCGCTCGGTCACGAACGCGACCCTTTCGGATTCGGGCAGCCCGTCGGCGTCGTACTGCATCCGCATGAAGGCGTGCGCGAGCCGGCTGAAGCGCTCGGATTCGTCCGCATCCCCGTCGCGCGGAAGCATCAGTACCGTGTCTCCGCCGTAGGTCGGTATCGGACGGGAGGCGAGGTCGGTGACCCGAAGCGGGCGCTCCCCGGCCGCGACCGCCGCGATCTGCTCGCGCAGCCGGCGGCGCATGAGCGCGACGCCCTTGTCGCTCGGAGCCAGATTCTCCTCGTCGTGCACGGTGATGCGGCCCATGCCTTCGACCGCCTCCGCATCGCCCGGGAAGCGCTGGCGCTGCTCGTAGGGGCGGTCGAAGACTTCGCCCTGCTCGATCAGCTCCGGCCCCTCGGGCGTGTTCCACGCCGGGGGGTCGCCCCGCTCTCCGAAGCAGGCCCAGGCGAGGGCGGTGGTGTTCTCGTCGTCGACGGGCACCACCCAGCGCACGAAGGAGGAACGCCCGTAGTAGCGCCGCCGCGTGCCGTCCGCCGCGAACGCGGCCCCGGCCTGGGTGAAGTTCGGCAGCACCAGCTCGTTGACCCGGAACCAGACGTTGTCGCCGACCCGTCGGGTATTGGTTCCCATCATCCATGCGGCCCGGTCGAAGAAGTCGATTCGGCCGACCTCGCCGAAGCCGGCGGAGAACTGCTCGCGGCTGATGCTGGAGTGCAGGAAGCTCGTGTGGATGGGATCGAGAATGGCGTCGAGGACCTGGAGCCAGTTGCATCGAAACGGCGCCCGGTAGGGCACCATCTCCATGTCCGGCAGCTCGAAGGCATCGTAGACGGGAAACTCCGCCATCTCCTCCGGCGGGCCGAGCCAGGCGAACACCAGGCCCCGGTGCTCGAAGGCGGGGTATGCGCCCAGACGGATCCGGCGCTTCAGCCGCTCCTGGGCCGCCGGCGGCTGGCCCGGTGCATCGAGCAGGGTGCCGTCGACGTCGAAGTGCCAGCCGTGGTAGCAGCACCGGATTCCGCGAGTCCGGCACGTGCCGTACTCGAGCGAGGCCCGGCGGTGCGGGCAGCGCCGGTGCACGAGGCCGACGCGGTTCTCGCCGTCACGGAACGCCACCAGGTCCTCGCCCAGGATTCGGATCGCGACCGGCATCTCGGCGAGTTCGCACGACAGCGCCACCGGATGCCAGAACCGTCGCAGGTACTCCCCGCACGGGGTGCCGGGGCCGACGCGGGTCAGCTCTTCGTCGGCCGCGCCGGACTGCCGGGCTCCATAGCCATGGTAGGCCGACTCCCTGAACCGATGGACCGGAACCGGCCCGGATTCCATCCTCGTCGTCATCGAAGGTGGTCCACCACCATCTCCTGGAAGCTGCGAACCGAATTCTCCCACACCGGGGAGAGCACGCCTCCCGTTGCCGCCGCATCCGAGACGCGCCCCTGCTGGAGTCGCTCGCAGATTGCGTGGTCCTCGAGGTGCACCTGGCGCCACAGCCTCGCAAGCTGCCCGGCGCGCCGGGGCGATGCCGGCTCGGGTCCGAGATTGTAGATTGCACGGCGCTGCATGGTGAGGCCCGGCGCGAGCGGCACGTTGAGGTGCACGCCGATCTGATCCGGCATGTAGAGCCCGAACGCGAAGCTGGGAAACAGCGTGAGGTAGCGTGAATCCACCGACAGCGTGTTCTTGCGCGTCGCGTCTCCCGAGACATCGACGGCACACCCGAGGCAGCCCGGCTCGTTGACCGTGTAGTGATCGGCGAGAGGCTGCTCGGTGGTGGTGGCGTGCACGAACTGGACGTGGTAGGGCTCGATGAAGTTCTCCATCAGGAGCTTCCAGTTGGCGGCGACCTCCCCCATGTCGACGGTGACGAGGTGGTGCACTCGGGTGAGGTCGAGCCCTTCGAGGTGGCGTCGGATCGGCGCCGAGAAATCGTCGAACGGCGGCGCCGTACCGCTCAGGTTGACGAAGATCCAGTCGTGCCACGTCTCCGACCTCACCGGTACGAGTCCGTGCTGCTCGCGGTCGAAGCCGTGCGGCGCCGCGCGCGGGTCCCGCCCGCCGAAGTAGGGGGCGACGTGGAGTGCGCCGTCGAGCCCGTACGTCCACGAGTGATAGGGGCAGCGAATCGTCCGCCCCACGTTGCGGGCCGCGTCGACGAGCTTGAGGCAGCGGTGGCGGCACACGTTGTGAAAGGCCCGGACTCGCCGGTTCGCGTCGCGCACCAGCAGCACCGGCTGGCCGGCCACGGTGACCGGCGCCGCGTCGCCGGGCCGGGACAGCTCGTGCGCAAAGCCGGCGAAGACCCACGATGCGGTGAAGATCCGTTCGTTCTCGAGCGCGAAGAACGCGTCGCTCGTATAGGCCGTGCCGGGCAGGCCGCGAGCCGGCGGCCCCCCGGTCTCGAACGTCGCCAGAGTCTCGGTCCCCAGGAGCGATTGCAGCGTGGAACTCATGCCGATCTCCCCGAAGCCCCGCGCGAGCTACGGCACGTGGCGCTTGAGCAGGAACTGGTTCTTGAACATGTCGATCCGGGTCATGACCTCGACGTGGGCGATGTCGGGCTGGCCGTGGATGTGCTCGTTGAGGAAGAGCGCGAACTCGGTCTCCTCGTCGCACACCACCTCGACCAGCAGGTCGAATCGGCCGCTGACCCACATGATGTAGACGACGCAGGCGTGGGAGTCGAGCCGTTGCGCAACGTCGGCCGGAGCCACTCCCGCCGCAGTCTTGATGCCGAGCATCGCGTCGGTCTCGTAGTCGACGGCCACCGGGTCGACCACCGCCACGATGCGGAGCATGCCGGCTTCGCGCATGCGGGCGATCCGGTTGCGGACGGTCCCGCCCGACACGCCGAGCTTCTGCGCGATCAGGTCGTAGGCCGCCCGGCCGTCGTCCCGGAGCAGGCGGATGATCCGCTGGTTGAGGTCGTCGTGCGGGGACGACAGTGCCGAGACCGTGTCGGCGTGCTCGTCGCCGTCGTCGTCGGTCGTCGTCCTGAATGCGTGCACCGTGCTTCGAGTCATGGGCCCGGCTCGTCGCGCCACGCGTCGCGAATGACGGATGCGGTTGTGAAATCCGCAGAAGGTAATGTAGATTGTGCCGAATTCATAAAGAAAAGCAACCGAGATTCACGATTGGTTCTCGCGTCAGAGAGCTTGAGTTCGAAAATCGTGATCCGGCCCTACTGTCATCGAACGAGGTGAAACCCCATGAATGCGACACCGAGAAACATGGCCGAAGCGCTTCCCGACATCGAGCGCGTGCGCGAAGCGAAGGCGAAGCTCGCCGAGGCGGGCGTCCGGTACGTGTTCTCCTGCTGGATCGACATGCTCGGAGTACCGAAGACAAAGCCCGTTCCGCTCAGCAACTTCGAGAACCTGTGCATGGGCAAGGGCCCGCAGTTCGCCGTGCACTCGGTCTCGTTCGTGCCCGAGCTCACCCCCGCCGACTCCGACCAGATCCCGGTGCCCGATCTCGACACCCTGACGATCTGCCCCTGGGATCGCACCTGCGCGTGGATGTTCGCGGATCTCTGGTGGGAGGACGCGCCGTACAACCTGTGCCCCCGCCACGCCCTCAAGCGCGTGGTGCGCGATGCCGCTGCGAAGGGCTATGCGGGGTTCTCGGGGATCGAGCCGGAGTTCTTCGTCATGCGCTGGCGCGGCGGTCAGCCCGTCAAGGCGTTCGACGACGACCCGCATCCCGGCGAAGGCGTGCGCCCGAGACGCCAGGCGTTCGGATACGACATCGAGTTCTCCGTCGACTCCATGGGCTTTCTCGGCGCGCTCGTCGACGTCCTCGAAGAGCTCGGCTGGGGGCTGAAGGACGTGGTCGCCGAGGGCGGCTACTCGCAGTTCGAGCTCGACTTCGACTACACCGACGTCCTGCGGATGGCCGACCGGCTGGTGTTCCTGCGGGTGGTGCTCAAGGAAGTCGCCAAGAAGCAGGGCATGTTCGTCACCTTCATGCCCAAGCCCACCATCGGCGACTGGCGTTCGGGAGCGCACATCAACTACTCGATGCAACGGGTCGATGCGCCGGGAGTGAACATCTTCGAGGACGCCGGAGGTGGTTGGTCCAGGGCCGCCTACGGCGCGGTCGGGGGGTTGCTGCGCCACGGCGGAGCACTCACCGCCATCGCCTGTCCGACCGTCAACTCCTACAACGGGCTGGTGCCGGAGGTCGGCGGTTTCGAGGGAGGGACGGTGACCTGGGCACCGACCCACATGACCTACGGAGACAACAACCGCTCCTGCATGCTGCGCCTGCCCCAGAACCGGTTCTGCATCGAGAACCGCGCGGCCGACATGTGCATGAATCCCTACCTGTCGCTGGGGATGACCACCGCCGCGACCGTCGCCGGGGTGATCGAGGGCATCGATCCCGGACCGCCGCTGAACAAGGACCTCTACCAGCTCACCGACGAGGAAATTCGGGCCAGCGGCGGGCAGCGTCTGCCGAAGAACCTGTTCGAAGCGACCGGAATCCTCAAGGACGACCCGATCGCGGCCGAGGTGCTCGGGCCCACGATGCTGAACTCCTACCTGCGCTACAAGGCCGACGAGTGGGAGCGTTACCATCGGGCGGTGACGGACTGGGAGGTGGAGGAGTATCTTCGGCTCTATTGAAGGTTGTCCGAGCGCCTGCCCCGAGCCGGACAATCGAGCGGATGCGGGTCTGATTCGAAGTGGCGCGGGACTACGAGACATTCGAACTCGGCGAGGTGAGGCTCCAGTCCGGGGTCGCGCTCCCCGACGCGAAGCTCGCCTACAAGACGTACGGCTCGCTCGATGCGAGCCGCGGCAACGTCATCGTCATGCCGACGTTCTACACCGGCACGCACGTGCGCAACGAGGGCTATCTGCGAACGGTGCCGGCGCTCGACCCGTCGCGCTGGTTCATCGTGTCGATCAACATGTTCGGCAACGGCCTGTCGTCCTCGCCGAGCAACACCGCGCCGCCGTTCGACGGACCGCGCTTCCCCGTCGTCACCCCATACGACAACGTCGCCTGCCAGCATCGGCTGCTCACCGAGGTGCTCGGCGTGAAGCGCGTCGCGCTGGTGACGGGATGGTCGATGGCGGGAGGGCAGTCCTACCAATGGGGTGCGCAGTTCCCGGACATGGTCGATGCCATCCTCCCGTTCTGCGCGTCGGCGCGAACCTCCCCCCACAACCAGCTCTTCCTCGACGGGGCCAGGGCGGCGCTCATGGCCGACGGCGCGTTCGCGGGCGGCGACTACGTCTCGCCCCCGCAGAAGGGTCTGCGGGCGTTCGCGCGGGTCTACGCGGGGTGGGCGTTCTCGCAGACGTTCTACCGCGAGCGGCTCCACCGCGCGCTCGGATTCGAGACCTGGGAGGAGCTGGTGCTCGACTGGGAGCGCGATCACCTCGACTGGGACGCCAACGATCTGGTGGCCAAGCTTCGGACCTGGCAGCACGGCGACATCAGCGCCAACGAGCGTTACGGCGGGGATTTCGAACGCGCGCTCGGCGCGATTCGGGCGCGGGCGATCCTCGTCCCCTGCACCACGGACCTCTACTTCCCGCCCGCGGACAACGCCATCGAGGTCGCGCACATGCCGAACGCCGAGCTTCGCCCCTACGACTCGCCCTGGGGTCACGCGGTGGCCAGCCCGAGCCGAGAAGGGAGCGGCTTCCTGCGCTTCCTCGACGGCTGCGTCTCCGAGTTGCTGGCGCGGTAGGGCTCGGAGTCGCCAATCCGTCGTCATGACGCGATCCCGAAGGCGGCTCGCGTATGAATTCGATTGAGTGATGGGCGGGTCGTCGGGAGCGAGGGCCGCCGCGATGACGTCACGTTCGGATTTGCGGAGAATCCGGGATTGGACCGCGGAGCCGGCCGGGACCGGTGATCGCGAGGCGCCTGTTTCTCAAATGGGATGACGATGCAGATGACGAAACCCGTGCGGCTGGGCATGGCTCACCCTCACCGTCTTTCGGTTGCGGTCTGAACACGGCCGCAGATGGACGAACAGTCAGCAAGGGTGAGTAGTCATCGCGCCAGGCAATCTTCCTGTCAGGTGACGGGCGGCTCGAGTACGAGGCTGCCGGCGCGGACAATATCTCGAAAGTGCTCGTCGAATGTCAGGACCGAGGCGCCCGCCCGTACCGCCGTTGCGGCAATCCAGATATCGTTGGTGGGCAGCGGGCGTCCCTTGCTGCGCAGGTCGGCGAATATTTCTCCGTAGATTTGTGCAACGACCGCGTCCACGGACACGACCTCCACGACCGCGTGGTCCAGGAATTCGTCGAGCTCGCGAACATTCGATTCGGCGCGGGTACCGAGCCGGAAGCCCGCCCGGAGTTCGCCGAGGACGATGCTGGGTACGCCGACCCACTCCGCGCGGTCCAGGTGCTCGACGACACCGGGCTCGCCTCGCCGGAAGTTGCTGTAAGCCGAGGTGTCGAGACAGATTCGACTCACTCGTCCGACTCACTTCCAGAGATCTTCGTCGATCTCGGAGAGCGGGGCGACGGCTTGCTCGAAGCGCCTGAATTCATCCTCACTCCAGGAACCGGCCAGGCTGCGAAGCCCGTTGCTGCGACGTCTGCCGGTCGAGACGCCGAGGGCCTCCTGCATCAACGAGAGCACGGTGCGGTTGAGGGAGAGTCCCCGGCGGCGCTTCTCCGCCTCCAGGGCCGCGGACAACTCGGCCGGCACGTTGCGAATGGTCATGGTCTTCATGAACCTTTCCGATCCGGAGTTCGAGTGATTTCAATTTGTGCATTCTATGAATGCAATTCAATGCAGTCAATCCGGACGACCAAGGCCATGCATGGCCCTGTCCGGACAACCGACGCAAGGTTCCTCGGCGGACGCAGTTCGGGTTTGGACTGCGGGATTTCGACCGTCCCGCATCGGAGTACACTCCACCATTGCCGGTGCCGATACTGAAAGACCTGGAGGTCCGTCCATGACCGCCCCAGCAAGAGCCGAACCGATCGACGCATGCGATGTCCCCATCATCGACATCGCACCCTTGCGAGACGGCACCAATCCCACCGCGGTCGGGGCCGAGCTTGCCTGGGCCGCTACCGAGATCGGCTTCCTGTACGTCAGGAACCACGGGGTGGATGCGGGAATCGTGGAGCGTGCGCGACAGGTGGGGCTCGATTTCTTCCGGTTGCCCGAAGAAGCCAAGCGGGAGGCCGCCACCAACCTGGCCCACCACGGCTGGCTCAAACCGGGGTCGACCAAGGTCAACGACGGCGCCAGGCTCGACCTCAAGGAGAGCTTCAACTGGGGAATGGAACTCGACGGCGATTCCGGCCTCGAGCACGACACCGGGCCGGAGCCGGCGAACCCCCTCCTGGGACCGAACGAGTGGCCCCCGGCGATGCCGGAGTTGAAGACCGGCGTCTATCCCTACTTCGAGACGGCGAGCGCGTGCGCGGAGGACCTGCTGCGGGGCTTCGCGCTCGGGGCCGGCCTGGAGGCCGACCACTTCATCCGGCACCGCGACCGGCCGGTGAGCCGCGGATCGCTCCAGTACTACCCACCGCAACCCGGCGGGGCCGAGGAGGATCAGTTCGGGGTGGCCCCCCACACCGATTTCGGCGTGCTCACGGTGCTGTGCCAGGATGCCAACGGCGGGCTCGAGATCCGACGCCGCAACGGCGAATGGGCCGCGATGCCGCCGATCCCCGACACCCTCGTCGTCAACATCGGCGATCTTCTGGAGCGCTGGTCGAACCGCCGCTACCGCTCCACCGTGCACCGCGTGATCAACACGAGCGGCCGCGAGCGTCTCTCGCTGGTGCTCGCCTACGATCCGAACTTCGAGACCCTGGTGGATCCGCGGGCGTTCTGCGCCGACGGCGAGACCCCGCACGACGAGCCCATCGCCTGCGGCGACTACCTGCTGTGGCGGTTCCGCAAGGCGTTCTCGTATCGCCAGTGAGCGGCGACCGAGCGCCCGGTGGCGGTCGGCGCCGCTCGCGGGGCCCGGCCCGGGGCGTTCCATGCCCGCCGCGGCGGCGCTGCCGATCCCCTGAACGCCCGTCGATGGCGACGATGACGACAATGGTGGGGCGGAGTCCGGAGACGTTCGCGACCTTCCAGTTCACCCACGCCGGAGAGGAATCATGATTCTCTACGCCATACCGGTCAGTACCTACAGCGCGAAGGTTCGCATCGCGCTCGGCATCAAGGACATCGACTACGACATGGTGCCGCCGCCGGGCGGCTACAGCTCGCCGCAGTACAAGGCCATCGTCCCCGTCGGCACGATTCCCGGCCTGAAGGACGGCGATTTCGTGATCAGCGAATCGGAAGTGATCACGGAGTATCTGGAGGAGAAGTATCCCGACCCCTCGCTCCTGCCCGGCAATGCCGAGCAGCGCGCGCACCAGCGGTTCCTGTCCCGGTTCCACGACCTCTGGCTGGAGCCGCACCTGCGCGCCACGTTCGCGCACGTCGATCCGGCCGGCCGCGACGAAGCGGCCCTGAACGCGTGTCTGGACCGCTACCGGGCGCGGCTCGACCAGATGGAGTCGCTGATCGATCCCGATCCCTGGCTGGGCGGCGGCGCGATCGGAGTGGCGGACTGCGCCTTCCCGGCGACGTTCACGCTCGCCGACATCCTGCTTCCCCACTTCGGACGCGAGTCCCGCTACGGGCCGAAGTTGCAGGCATGGCGCGAGACCGCGTACGCGCACCCCGTGGTCAGGCAAGTCACGGACGAAAGCCGCCAGGCCACGCTGCAGTGGATGGGTGCGGGCTGAAGGTACCGATGCAACGGTTCTCGATCTTCTCGTTGCTGCGCAACGGGTTCCGATATCGCGCCGACTGGCAGCGGATGTGGCGCAGCCCCGAGCCGAAGCGCCGCTACGATGTGGTGATCATCGGCGGCGGCGGGCACGGGCTCGGCGCCGCCTGGTACCTGGCCCAAGATCACGGCATCCGCAACGTGGCGGTCATCGAGAAGGGGTGGCTCGGTGGCGGCAATACCGCGCGCAACACCATGACCATCCGCTCGAACTACATCCGGCCTCCGAGCGTGCCGTTCCACGAGGGTTCGATGGCGCTGTACCGCGAGCTGTCGCGCGAGCTCAACTACAACCTCATGGTGGGCCGGCGCGGGATGATCTCGTTCCTGCAGAGCTCGCAGGCGGCGCGCACCGCGGCGCGGATGGCCAACACCATGCACGTCCACGGCGCGAAGTACGAGCTGATCGACGTCGAGGAGATCAAGCGCCGGGTGCCGATCTTCCGCCCGCCGCCGCGCCCGCGACTGGAGGTGCTCGGGGGGGTGTACCAGCCGGAGGCGATGATGGCGCGCCACGACGCGGTCGCCTGGGGCTTCGCGCGCATGGCCGACGCGCACGGGGTCGACATCATCCAGAACTGCGAGGTGATCGGCATCCGGCGCAGCGGCGCCGGCGTCATCGGCGTGGAGACGACGCACGGCTTCATCGAGGCCGGGAAGGTCGGCATGGCGGTGGCGGGTCACGGGAGCGTGGTGGCGGAGATGGCGGGGATTCGACTCCCGATCGAGGTCCAGCCGCTGCAGGCGTGGGTGTCGGAGCCGGTGAAGCCGGTGCTGCACGAGATCGTGGTCTTCAGCGGCTACGGCTGCTACATGATGCAGTCGGACAAGGGCGAGCTGGTGATTGGCGGACCGACCGATCCGTATCCGTCCTACGCGCAGCGCGGCACGTTCCGGGTCATCGAGCAGGTGACCTCCGCGGTGCTCGAGATGTTCCCCATCTTCACCCGCATGAAGCTCCTGCGGCACTGGGCGGGCATGCTCGACATCGTGTACGACGGCAGCCCCATCATCTCGAAGACGCCGCTGCGCAACTTCTACGTGGACATTGCCGGGGCCGGCGGATTCAAGACCACCCCGATGGCGGCGCGGATGCACGCGTGGCTGATCGCGAAGGACGAGCCGCACGACCTGATTCGGGACTTCGGCCTCGACCGCTTCGAGCGCGGCCGGCTCGTGGTCGAGGGCGGGGTGTCGTTCAACCGATGAGGGCCGGTTTGACGACAGTCCGGCCACGCCCGGATTCGAGTGCTTCCGGCGCCGGAACGGGGGCCTTGAAGGACAACTGTCCATCCGTGCACGAACGCACGCCGACGACGATAGGCGTTTTCATGGGAGCAAGGCCGTGATCGTCATCCCCTGCCCGCACTGCGGTCCGCGCAACGAGGACGAGTTCGTGTGCTGGAGCGAGGCGGTGCCGAGGCCCGCGGACCCGGCCGCGCTCTCCGACGCGCAGTGGAACGACTACGTCTACAACCATGCCAACCCCAAGGGCTGGGTGCGGGAGCAGTGGTGGCACGAGCGCGGCTGCCGGCGCTGGATCATCGTGCGGCGCAACACGCTGACCCACGAGGTTGCGGGGGCGGATCCGGTGCGGCGATGAGAAGTCCGACAGCCCAAGCTCACTGGTTCGATTGGTCGCTGGTCCGCGCATAGACGAAATCCACATCCTGTGTCAGTCGTGCCGAGCCGTGAATGGTTGCGGCAAGGCCGCCGACGATGACGAATTCGACCCCGGCTTCGGCAAATGTTCGAATGACCGCCTCGAAGTCGGTCAAGAGGCGCTCCGCCGGGAGCGCCCGGCCCGCCGCGCTTCCTCGGCCAGCCGTTGCAGGGCCATCAGGTTCCTGACCCGTTCAGTTGCCGTCCGCCGAAGGTTCTGCCGGAGAAGGGTGCGGTCGACGTGACGCATGTATGCCTGGACCACGGGATCGGTTCGCGGCGCGTGTGTCTCATTGGTGTATCCAGACTGGCGATCCTGCATCGGATGCCTCCTCGCGAGCCGAATTGCAGGGTGCGGTCAGTCTGACTCGAACGCCACGCACGTGATCGGTCGTGAAGCCGCTCGCCGGGCAGTCCGGCTCCGCGGACCTGCGGTTCAGTCGGCGGCCTCCGACAGCGTTTCGGGGTGCGGGAGGTCCTCGAGCCGGTACCCCGCCGCCAGCATCTCCTCGACGACCCCGTCCTCCATCTCGATGCCGAGCGCCTCGTTGAAGCGGTTGAAGAAGCCGCAAAGCGTCGCGCGCAACGTCAGCTCGACGATCTGCGCCTCGGTGAAGTGCGCCTTGAGCCGATCCAACATTGCGGCCGGCATCCGCCGCGCGTCCTCGGTGACCGCGACCGCGTAGTCGCGCACCAGGGTGTCCACCTCGTCGAACCCCGGCACCTCGGGCTCGAGGATGGCGGCCACGCTGGCCGCTTCGAGCCCTTGTCCCACCAGCCGGGGCGCGTGGTGGGCCACGCAGTAGGTGCACTCGTTCGCCTTCGAGACCGCCACCAGCGCGATCTCCAGGTAGCGCTTGGGCAGGACCGCCTCCTCGGCGAGCTCCAGCAGCATGCCCATCACGTGCCGGAGTGCGGGCGGGCGGTGTGCGAAGACCTTCACCTGGTTGAGAAACGGGCCGTAGGACTCGGCGTAGCGCCGGTAGACGGGCTGGAGGTCGGCGGGAACCTCGTCGATTTCGATGTCGCGCACTCGTGCCATGACCAATCGTCCATGCCTGGAATCGTGCGAGTCTATCGTTGGTCGAGCGGTCCGGATACCTCCGCCCGCCTGCCGCCGGCGCCATTGCATCCCGGGCGGCCGAGGGATGTCGAAGCATCGACGTTCGTCGCGGCGCCATGGCGTGAATCGACTCCGGCGGTGCCGCGTGGAATGGTCCTGGTTGACCATCCCCACCCGCGGCATGAAGATTGCGGATGACTCGGCGGGATCGAGACGGAGGCCGGAAGTGCGGACTGACGAGGGCGCCGCGTTGGCGGAGCGCACCATGCGGGAGAACCCGCGACCCGAGGGGGAGGCACGGGAGTTTCCCGCCTGCCGTCCCGTCACCATGACGCGCGAGGAGATCGAGGCCCGGGAGGGCCGAATCGAGGGACGGGTCGCGCTCCTGGAGACGCTCGTGCGGAGGACTCTGGCCTCGCAAGGACAGCCTGGATCCGGACCCCGCCTCGATGCTCGGGACCTCGACCGGGTGACCGGCGGGGAAGTCGTCGACGCCCGGCTTCGAAGCGAGGACGAGCCCGACTTCCGGGCGCGACTTCGAACGCTGCGACGCCGGCGCGGATAGCGCCCGGTGGCGACGCGGCCGACTGTCCGCCCGCCGGCGCTCGTCCGCCGGTGAGCCGTGCCCAGCCCTTCAGGCTCCCCACCGGAGGGGCACTCGTCGAGCGTACCCGGCGGCTTCGCTTCCGGTTCAACGGGAAGGACTTCGAAGGCCATTCCGGCGACACCCTCGCCTCGGCCCTGATGGCCAACGGCGTGCGCCTGGTCGGGCGCAGCTTCAAGTACCACCGCCCAAGAGGCATCGTCGCCGCGGGGGCCGATGAGCCCAATGCCGTCGTGCAGCTCGACGGCGAGGACGACGAACCCAACGTCAGAGCCACGACCCTCGCGCTCGGGGAGGGTCTGAGCGCCCGCAGCGTCAACTGCTGGCCTGGCGTCGGCTTCGACCTCGGCGCGATCAGCGATCGGCTGTCGCCGCTGCTCCCGGCCGGCTTCTACTACAAGACGTTCATGGGGCTGCCCGGCGGATGGAACTTCTACGGGCGATACGTGCGCCGCATGGCCGGACTCGGCACCGCCCCCCGGACCGCGGGCCGGCGCGCGTACGAGAGGCGCTTCAGCCACTGCGACGTGCTCGTCGCGGGCGCGGGTCCGGCCGGGCTCCGGGCGGCGCTGGCCGCGGCGCGTGGCGGCGCCCGGGTGATGATCGCCGACGACGGAGTCGCCCCGGGCGGGACGCTCCTCGACGCCGCGGCGGAAATCGGCGACCGCCCCGCCGCCGAATGGGTGGGCGACGCGGTGGCCGAGCTCGACGCGTTCCCCAACGTCGTGCGACTCGAACAGGCGACGGTGGCGGGCTACTACGACCACAACCTGCTGACCGTCGTCGAACTGTCTCCCGCGCAATCCTGGATCGACGAGCGCCTGTGGAAGGTGCGGGCGCGGCGCGTGGTGCTCGCCACCGGCGCGTCGGAGCGCCCGCTGGTGTTCGCGAACAACGACCGTCCGGGGGTGATGCTTGCCTCCGCGGCGCTCGCCTACGTCCGCCGGTACGGGGTGCGTCCCGGAGACCGGGCGGTGGCCGTCACCAACAACAACGCGACCTATCGCGCGGTCCTGGAGCTCGTCGAGGCGGGGGTCGAAGTGCCGGTGCTCGCGGACCTCCGGACGCATCCGCCCGGGCCGCTCGTCGGCGAGCTCGCCGCACGCGGGGTCGAGGTTCGCAGCGGTCACGCGGTGGTGGGTGTCGCCGGCACCCGGACCGTCGCGGCGGCGTTCGTCGCGCCGACCGACCAGCTCGGCAAGCGCCGCCGCGTCGACTGCGACCTGGTGCTCTGCTCCGGCGGCTGGAGTCCTCGCGTGCACCTGCACTCGCAGTCCGGGGGCCGCCCCGCCTACGACGAGGCCCGAGCCTGCTTCGTGCCGGGCCGCGGCGTGCAGGCCGAGCGCAGCGCCGGAGCGTGCAACGGTGCGTTCGGCCTTCGGGCGGCACTGGAGCAGGGCTGGCGGGCGGGTTCCCAGGCGTGCGCCGCGCTCGGCTTCCTCGCGCCCGCGACGGACGTCTTGGCATGCCGGCGGGATTGGCCCCTCGACATCGAGCCCTGCTGGGAGATACCGACGACCCGACCCCGCGCCAAGGCGTTCGTCGACCTGCAGAACGACGTGACCGCGGCGGACATCCGGCTCGCCGAGCAGGAGGGCTTCCGCTCGGTGGAGCACGTGAAACGCTACACGACGGCGGGCATGGGCACCGACCAGGGCAAGCTCGGCAACGTCAACGCGATCGGCATCCTGTCGGAGACGCTCGGCGAGGCGCCGGGCGCGGTCGGCACCACCACGTACCGGCCGCCCTACGCGCCGGTGAGCTTCGGCGTGATTGCCGGGAAGGACGCCGGCGAGATCGTGCTCCCCTCCCGGCGTACCGCGCTCACCGACTGGATCGAGGACGCCGGAGCGGTGATGTTCGAGGCGGGTGCGGGGTACCGGCGGCCGAGCTTCTTTCCGCGTGACGGCGAGCGCATGGAGGAGGCCGTCGCGCGCGAGGCGCTCGCCTGCCGGACCTCCGCCGGCATGTACGACGGCTCGCCGCTCGGCAAGTTCGAGCTCCACGGTCCGGACGTGGCCATCTTTCTCAACCGGGTCCATGCGAATCGATGGGACGACCTGGCCGTCGGTCGTGGCCGGTTCGGCTGGATGCTGCGCGAGGACGGCCGGCTCTTGGACGACGGAATCACCTTCCGCCTCGCCGAGGACCGCTGGTGGATGTTCGCCGGTACCGGGGCGGCGGATCACGTGGAGAAGCACCTGGAACGGCTGCTGCAGCTCGAGTGGCCGGGGCTCCGGGTGTATCTCACCGTCGTCACCTCTCAGTGGACCAACATCTGCGTGTGCGGCCCGAAGGCGAGGGAGGTTCTGGAGACGGCCGGAGTCGGTACGAACCTCGCCCCCGATGCCTTTCCCTTCATGACGATGCGCGAGACGACGGTCGCCGGTGCCCCGGCCCGGGTCGCACGGGCCGGATACACCGGCGAGCTCAGCTTCGAGGTCAACGTGCCCGCCCGGGACGGAGTGCGCGTGTGGGAGTCGCTGGGGCAGGCCGGGGAGCCGCTCGGCCTCACCGTCGTCGGCTCCGAGGCGAGCATGGTGATGCGCTGCGAGAAGGGCTTCGTCTCCGCCGGTTTCGAGGGCGACGGCATCGTCAACCCCTACGACGCCGGCTGCGGCTGGGCGGTCGACATGGACAAGGGCGACTTCATCGGCCGGCGCTCGCTCGTGCGGGACCGCAACGTGGGCGGCGTGCGGCCCAATGTGGTGGGCCTGCTGCCCGAGGACCCGGCGTTCGTTCCCCCCGACGGCACGCCGCTGGTGCCGCTCGGCGCTCCGTCCGACGCGCCGCCGATCATCGGGTACGTCTCCCAGGCCTGCCGGAGCCCCAATGTCGGACGGTCCATTGCGCTCGCGGTGCTGGACGACGGGCGGCGGCTGATCGACGAGCGGATCGAGATCGCCGCGATCGATCGGAGGGCACCGGCGCGGGTGACGCGCCCGTGCTTCGTCGATCCGGCCGGCGTTCGTATGAGGGGCTGAGGCGGTGGGCTACCAGGTCGAGGTGAGCGGTCCCGAGCGGCCGGCCCTGATCAGCCTTCGGGTCGGGGCGGCGGGGATGCCGGCGGTGGAACGGGCGCTCGGCGTCAGGTTGCCGGAGCCGGCCGGACCCGTGTCAGGGAACGGGACGGTCACGGTGTTCGGCCTCGGTCCGGACGAATGGCTGGTCCGCGTCTCGCCGGACGACGAGGAGGGCTGGCTCGCCAGACTCGAGGAGATCACCGCCGGCACGTTCAGTGCCGTGGTCCTGGTCTCCGACGCCTGGCGCGTGTTCACCATCACCGGCCCCGAGTCGCCGGAGGTGCTCGCTCAGGCCACGGGAGTCGACCTCCATTCGACGGTGTTTCCGACGGGTCGAGCCGTGCGCGCCGCGTTCGCGAGGATCACGGCGCTGATTCACCGGCTCGACGCTCGGCCGTCCTTCGACGTGTACGTGGACACCTCGCTGGCACGGTACGCGGCGCGGTGGATGGATTCGGCGGTGGGCAATGACGATCATGTACGCGGTGGAGTCTGATTGTCGCCGTAATTCGTGACCTTCAACGGCCGGTTGCATCGTCCCCGCGCATCGACCGCCCCCTCGATCCATGCCCCCGCGCCCCCCGGGTTGAACGATGTCGTAAAGGCCATCATCATCGGCGCACGGGTACCGGTCACGCGCTTGCTTCTCGCCCCGAGCCGATTGGGGCGGGGCAGGCGCGTTTCCGGGTCAGGGTGGATCAGGGGCGGACGAGTCGTTGGCCGAGCACCAGACCGTATTCGAAGTGCAGGACGGCAGCGTCGCGTTCGGCGGCAACCAGGCGTTGAGCTCGGTGTCGTTCGCGATGGAGAAGGGCCAGCTCGTTGGCCTCATCGGTCCGAACGGCTCCGGCAAGACGACCCTGCTCAACGCGACGAGCGGCATCTACCCGCTCGATGCCGGCTCCATCCGCTTCGAGGGCCGTCCCATCGAGAAGGCGCCGCCGCACGCGATCGCGCGCGCCGGCATCGCCCGGACGTTCCAGATCGCGCGCATCTTTCCGCGCATGACGGCGCTGGAGAACATGCTCACCCCGGGCTTCACCACCCGCGACGCCGGCGCCGAGGACCGCGTCACGCTTATCCGGCGGGCGAAGGAGTACCTGGACTTCGTCGACATCGCCGACTTCGCCCACGAGCAGGCGGCGGACCTGTCCGGAGGCCAGCGCATGCTGCTCCAGTTCGCCCGGGCCCTGATGCTGAAGCCCCGTCTGATGCTGCTCGACGAACCCTTCGGCGGGATCCACCCGTTGCTGGTCGAACGCATCCTCGGTCGCATCCGCGATCTCCGCGATCAGGGCATCGACTTCATCGTCGTCAGCCACGACCTGCCCGCGATCATGGGCCTGGCCACCCGGATCGTGGTACTGGCCAACGGACGGTTGATCGCCGACGGTACCCCGGAAGCGGTTCGGGAGGACCCCGGGGTCATCGAAGCCTATCTCGGGGGCTGACGATGCTCAGCGCGCACAACATCGTGGCCGGCTACGTCGACGAGATCGACATCCTGCAGGACGTCACCGTCGACGCGGAAAGGGAGCGGATCACCTCGGTGATCGGGCCGAACGGCTCGGGCAAGTCCACCCTGGTCCGCGTGATCTGCGGCTTTCTGCACCCGAAGTCCGGGACGGTGACGTGGGACGGGACGGACCTGACCGGCCGCTCCAGCCACGACATGGCCGGAATCGGCATCTGCTACCTGCCGCAGGAACGCACCGTGTTCCCGCACCTCACCGTCGAGCAGAACATCCGGCTCGGCGCGTGGACCTTCCGCGACGACAAGTCGCGCATCGCACGCGAGCTCGAACGGGTCTACGCGCTGTTTCCGCTGATGCTGGAACGGCGCCGGTCCAAGGCCGGCGATCTGTCGGGCGGGATGCAGAAGATCCTGGAGATCGCGCGCGGGATGATGATCCGCCCCGAGATCCTGATCTGCGACGAGCCCACGGTGGGGCTCGCGCCCATCATCGCGAAGGAAGTGTACGATACCATCGAGCGCCTCAAGGCGGACGGGCTGACGATTCTCCTCGTCGACCAGAACGTCCGGGAGGCGATCCGGGTCGGGGACCACGTCTACGTGCTGGAGGTCGGGCGGAACAAGGTGAGCGGCACCAAGTCCGAGTTCGAGACCAACCTGCACGACATGATCAAGGACTGGTTGCAGATATGAGGCCCGGCGGGCGGGAATCCGATTCGGCGCCCCACCCGGGTCCCGGTGCCATTGCAGGGATGAACGCACTGCATGGACCCCGGAGAAGAATGACGGCACCGCCGCCGGCCGGCCCCGAAGTCGGCCGACGGCGGAAGCTCCATGTACGACGGTGACTGTCGTCACCCTCGTAACCACCAATGAGGGAGGCAAGAGGATGACCAGGATTCAAAACAACAAGCTGCTGTCGGGAGTCGCGCTCGCCGCGGCGCTGTCGCTCGGGACCGCCGCGGGGGCGGCCGACACCATCAAGGTGGGCGGCGTGGCGCCGCTGTCGGCGCCGGGCAGCTACCAGCAGGGGCAGGAGCTGGTGTATGGCCTCGAGTGGGCGGTGGACGACGTCAACGCCGCCGGCGGGCTGCTCGGCAAGCAGGTCGAGCTGATCATCGAGGACACGCGCAATACCCCGGCCCAGGGGGCGACCGCGATCGAGAAGCTCATCACCCATGACGGCGTGGTCGGCGTGGCCGGCGAATACCATTCGTCGGTGTGCAAGGCCGAGATCGAGGTGTTTCACCAGCACGGGGTGCCTTTCGTCATCGGTTCGTGCTGGGGGGATTTCCTCACCGAGGCGGGCTACGACGAGGTCTTTCGCACCAGCGTGTACTCGTCGAAGATGGCCGAGAACATGGTTGCGCTGATGATGGCGAACGGCGTCAAGAAGGCGGCCGCTCTCGTCGAGGATTCGGACTACGGCGTGGGCATCGCCAAGAACCTCGAAATCGTGATCGAGAGACTGAACGCGGGCATCGAGTTCAGCTACGACGTGGTGGAGAGGGCCACCAAGGACTTCGTGCCCATCCTGCTCAAGTACAAGACCCAGGTGCAGCCGGAAGTCCTGATCGCCGCGGTGACCCCGCCCGGCGGGTTCCTGGTCCTGAAGCAGGCGCACGAGATCCGCTTCGCGCCGTCCGCGGAGACGGTGATCATCGACGGCACCTGCACCGCGCAGAACGACAAGGTGTTCTGGGAGGCGGTGAGGGACGCGGGCCAGTACGTGCTGATGTCCTGCCCGTTCAGCCCGAGCGTCCAGTTGACCGAGCTCGGCGAGACGATCAAGCAGCGCTACATCGACCGGTTCGAGCGCCAGCCGAACTACCTGCCGCTGCAGGGGTACGACGCGATGTACGCGCTGCTCACCGCGATCGAGAAAGCCGGCAGCACCGACCGCAAGGCCATCATCGCCGAGCTTCAGGGGCTCAACCTGACCGGCACCCGCGGAGACATCGTGTTCTCGCAGGAGGACGGGGTCTACCATCAGCAGTGGAAGGACGTGCCCACCTTCATCTTCCAGTACTCGGAGGTGGGGCAGTCCGCGGCCGACGCCGAGGTGCTCTATCCGCCGCAGTTCGCGACCTCGGAGCTGATGCGGCCGTAAACCGGTCCCGGGGCCGGGGACGGGGCCCGCCCCGTCCCCGGTCGTTCGCCGGTCCTCGCCCACCGGTCGGCGGTCCGGCCGGACGGCGCGCGGGCGTGCATGGACATTCCTTCGATACGAGTCAATGGACTACTACGTCCTCTCCCAGATCGTCAACGGCCTGATCTTCGGCCTGATCTACGCGCTGATCGCGCTCGGCCTGACCGTGGTGTTCAGCATCATGCGGGTGGTGAACTTCTCCCACGGCGAGTTCTACATGCTCGGCGGCTACGCGCTCTACGCGTTGACCGCCGGTGCGGTGTCGCTGTTCTCGATTCCGGTCGCGATACCGACCGTCCTCGCCCTCCCGCTCGCCATGGCGGTCGTCGCGGTGTTCGGCATCGCGGTCGAGCGCGGTCTGCTGCGCCCGGTCTACACCGTGCGCATGGATCGCCCCGAGGAGTACGCGATCATTCTCACCTTCGGTCTGTCGCTGTTCCTGCAGTACAGCGCCCTCATCCTCTTCGGACCCTACGAGATGACGCCGGGCGCGTTCTGGGAGGGGTCGAGGCACGTCCTCGGAGACCTCTGGCTGGCTGGCGATCGGCTGTTCGCGGCCGGCGTCTCCGCCCTGCTCATCGTTGCCACGCTCGGCTTCATCTACGGCACCTGGACCGGACGCGCCCTGATGGCGACGGCGCAGAACCGGGTCGGAGCGACCATCGTGGGTGTCGATCCGGTGAGGATGAACATCGTCGCCATGGCGCTTGCGGGCCTCCTTGCCGGTGCCGCCGGCGCTCTGCTCGCGCCGGTCTTCCTGGTCTATCCCGACGTCGGCCAGATTCCGGTGATCAAGGCGTTCGTGATCATCGTGCTCGGCGGCATGGGGTCGATTCCCGGCGCGGTGGTGGCGGCGATCATCCTGGGGCTGGTGGAGAGCCTGGGCTCGATCTACATCTCGGTCGCCTACCGCGACGTGTTCGCGTTCATGGTCCTCATCGGGGTGCTGATGTTCCGGCCCTACGGGCTGTTCGGCCAGAAGGAGCGCCGGGCATGACCCGTTTCGAGAAGACCGTCTGCGGGGTGGCCCTGGCCGGCGGGCTGGTCATCCCGTTCCTGCTCGACCACTACACCATTCGCGTGGCGGCGATGGCGCTGTACTACATCGTCCTGGCCTCGTCGTGGAACCTGCTGCTCGGCTATGCCGGTCAACTGTCGTTCGCGCATGCGGCCTTCGCGGGAATCGGTGCCTACACCTCCGGGTTGCTCAGCTTTCACTACGGGGTCCACCCGGGCTTCGGCGTGTTCATCGGCGGCGCGGTGGCGGCAGGAATCGGCTGGTGCCTGGGTCGGATGTGTCTGCGTACCCGCGGACCCTACCTGGCCCTGATGACCCTGGGCTTCTCCGAGACGGTGCGGCTGATTCTTCAGATCGAGCACGACTACACCCGCGGGTCGCTCGGGCTCCCGCTCCCCTACCTGTTCGGCGAGGGCCTGCCCCAGCACATCCTCGGATACTTCGTGATGCTCGCGCTGGCGGTGATCACCATCTTCGTGCTCCACCGGCTCGTAAACTCGGAGAAGGGCCTGTACTTCAAGGCGATTCGGGAGGACGAGGACGTCGCGGCGGTGATGGGGGTGGAACTGGTGAAGTGGAAGGTCAATGCCTTTGTCATTTCGAGCCTCTTCGCAGGGCTCGCCGGCGCCATCTACGCCCACCTGTTCGTCCAGGTCCTCGCCCCCTCGAACCTGCTCATCATCGAGATGGGCCTCATCCTCGCCATGACCATCGTCGGTGGACTCGCCACCCTCACCGGCCCCATCATCGGCGCCATCCTGCTGGTGGTGATGTGGGAGATCATGCGCGACGTGAGTCCCTATGCGCACATGCTGATGTTCGCGACGCTCGTCATCGTGGTGATGAAGTTCTTCCGCGCGGGAATCTTCGGTCTCATCGCGGATCGGTTGAAGGCGCGGGGCCTGATTTCCCGAGCGCCTCCGTTCACGGTGGAGTAGGGGATACGAGCAGCAGCGCGCCTT
Source organism: Gammaproteobacteria bacterium (assembly GCA_022826505.1). Classification (GTDB taxonomy): domain Bacteria; phylum Pseudomonadota; class Gammaproteobacteria; order HK1; family HK1; genus HK1. Next base: position 66,385 of record JAJDUQ010000262.1, on the reverse strand, counting down.
CGATCGATGAGGCTTCTACTCCGCCAGCAACGCAGATCGGTGGTTTGTTTCGCCCAAGGACGCTGCCGTAAATTAGCGGGACATCCCTGTCGAGCCGGCGCCCGTTCACTGGCGGAGCCGCCGGCCGGTGTTCAAGGTGAAGAATCGACGCCGCGCAGCATCTTCTCACGCATGTGCTCGCCGGCCATGATGGGGGCGTACTTCGGCAGATGGTCGGGGCTCCGGCACGACGGAAGGCATTCCACCCGGGCGTCGAAGTTCGGGTGCAGGAAGTAGCCGATGGACTGGCGCGGGGCGACGGCGGGACCCGTCTGCACAGGGTTGACCACCCGGTGCACCGTCGACTTCCACCGGTCGTTCGTCCAGCGGGCCATCATGTCGCCGATGTTGACGACGAGCTCTCCCGGCCGCGCCGTCACGTCGTACCACGAGTCGTCGGGCATCCTCACCTGCAGCCCGCCGGGGGCATCGTTGAAGGCGAGGATGGTGAGGCTGCCGTAGTCGGTGTGCTCGCCGCACCGCAACTGCCCGGGCTCGGGGTTGTCCACTACCGGATAGTGACTGGTCAGGAAGATGCTGAAGTGGTGGTCGATCTTGTCGTCGAAGTAGCGGTCCGGCAGGTCCAGGGCCACCGCGAAGATGCGCATCAGCCGGGCGGCGAGATCCTCCATCGCCCGGCAGCAGTCCCCGAGCACGGTTCGAAAGCCTGCGGGGTGCTCCGGCCAGGTGTTCTCAACGTAGAAGATGCGGGCTTGCGGCAGGTTCGCGAAGCGCTCCGGCCTGGGCGCCAACGGTCCGATGAAGAACTGCTCGCGGAGATCGGGGGGTGCTTCGAGACCGTAGGACTTCGCCAGGTTGCCGCTCGCGAACGCGTGGTAGCCGCGCGGAACGGCGGCGTCGGACAGCCTTGCGCGATCCTTCTCCTCCGTCGGCCGCGCGAAGAACTCCATCGAGACCCCCAGGGTGTCATCGACGAGGCGCCTTTGAACGCCGTGGTTCGCGATGAGCAGGAACCCGATGCGCCGGCACGCCCGGTCGACCTCCTGCGCGATTCGGTGTCTGGCCGTCGAGTCGCCGGCGTCGAACGGTCCGATGTCGATGACCGGGATCCTGCTCGGGATGTTCCGGTGCGTCATGTGCCGCCTCCCCTCGGAGTCCCGGCCACTTTGTCGACATCGAATCGGGTTTCGATGACCGACCACCGGTCGAGATCGACGATGCGCATGTACTCCTGGAACGATACGTCGCTGCCGACCAGTTCCAGGCGCTCGCTCCTGAGGTCTTCCAGCGCGAGTTGCATCGTCCGGATGATCCGCATCAGCAGCGTGATGCCGTAGGTGACGATATTGTAGCCCATGGCATGCAGGTCCGCGGGTTTCATGATCGGGGTCTCTGCAGCCTGCGCAACTGCCCCGCCTGAAGACGAGGATGTTGTACAGGTGGTGCCTGCTCGATATGGTGTCGTCGCCTGCGACGAGTGGTGTCCGTCCTGACCGTAGCGGACCGGCCCGGTCGGCTCGCTACTCCCGCCATTCGTCGCCGGGCATGACGCGGCGCATGAATCGGTCGAAGGAAGGGACGGTGAAGGCGGTGTCGCCGCGAGCCGCGCTCCAGATCATGCCCTTGGCGATCAGTTGTGCACGCGTCGGTCCGAGCGCAGTCACCTTCCGGCCGAGCGCCCGGGCGATTTCACCCGAACGATGAGGACCGGGACCGAGTTCCGCCATGGCCCTCAGGTAGCGCTTCTGGGCCGGTGTCAGCCGATCGAAGCGGGCGCGGAAGAATCCCGAGTCCAGGGACGCCGACACTTCGGTCGATGCGCGCGCCACGTCGCGGGCGTCGATTGGCGAGCGCTCCGCGACGTCCCATGCGTGCTTGCCCCACTCCTGCAGGAAGTAGGGATAGCCCTCCGTGTCGTCGACGATGACTTGCAGAGCATCGGGGGCGATGTCGGCGTTGCGCGCCCGGATGGGCTTCGCCACCGCGTCCCGGGACGCCTTCTCGTCGAGCGGGCCGACCTCCCGGAACTCGAACAGGCGCTCCGCGTAGGTCTTCGCCTCGGCCACCTGCGCCCGAAGCTGCGGCAGTCCCGCAGCCGCGAGGAGAATAGGCAGCCGGCGCTGGGCCGCCCGGTGCAGAGCAGCGCACAGCGCCGAGAGCTCCGCCTTCGGGACGTACTGCATTTCGTCGACGATCACCACCAGAGCAGTGTCCGATGCGGATGCCGCGGTGCCGAGCGCCTCGAACAGGGCGGCGAGGTCGAGCTCCAGGTCTCCGCTGTCGGCAACCCCCGGCTCGACGGGCGCATCGATTCCCAGCTCGAAGTCCCTGTATTTCAACTTGAGCCCCGACACGAACCCGGCAAGGACCCGCAGGGCTCGGGCGGCCAGGTCATGAACCCGCTGCTGGCGGGACAGGCGCAGCAGCATCGGGTGCAGCTCCGCCGCGAGCAGCGCCGGCAGGGGGTTCCGCTCCGCGGCCTCGAGCATCACCGTGGCAAGCCTCGCCCCCTGCACCTCGTCATGCACGCGGTCGAGGAGGACGGTCTTGCCGACACCGCGCAGCCCGAGCAGCAGCATGCTTCTGGCCGAATTGCGACGGCGCGTCCGCTCGGTCGCGATGCGTATGGCGTCGAGCAGCTCGTCGCGTCCCGCGAGCTCCGGGGGCGGGGTGCCGGCGCCGGGGGCGAACGGATTGTCCAGGGGGCTCATCCGCTCTTTATATCAGAATTACAGGAATTATCGAGAACTGAAAAATAGACTAACTTCGGCATAATCCTGGAATATGGGGCGTACTCAATTCGTCCCGTTCGCGCTCCCGCCGCGTCTTTCCATCAGGCGCCCAGCGTCCTCTCGCCGTGCGGCCCGGAGTCGAAGCGGCCTTCGCGCTCAAGCACGGACGTCAGCGAGAACGGGGCGCGCTTCGTCCACAGGCGGCGGGTGGGCACGATGCGCGAGGTGTCGTCGAGGGTGGCTGAGGCTTCCACTACACCAGCAACGCAGATCGGTGCGTCGAGCCCGAAGTCACGGACGGGGCCGGAGCACGTTGCCGGGGCGGTTGCCGTCGTTCTACCAACGAGTTTCTCCCCCCGCATATAATCCTGCCGGACGATCAGGCGTGGCCGACGCTTGCGCCTGCCCGGAGGTGTTCGATGCCGATAGCCAGCCTGTACTTCACCGATATCGGCCCGTTCGACGAGATCGAGTTCGAGTTCGACCGTCAGGTGAACGTCTTCACCGGGCCCAACAACGCCGGGAAGACGGCGGTGCTGTTGATGCTCGGGGAACTGTTGGTCTATCCCTTCACGGTTCCGGACAAGCTGTATCGATCAAAGCGCCCGAAATGGAAGCTCCACTACTCTTCCGGAACAAAGGTGGAATCGATTGGCGGAGACCTGCCGTCTGATCTCAGAGCGATGGTGGCGACTTACGAAGCCATAGGGCATACCTGCTTCCTGCCTGCACAACGAGCCGTGACGGACTTCCGAGCATCCGGACCCTCTTCGAATCAGGACCTCGAATCGCGTACCGAGGAAATTGCGAAGAGGGTGGCCCGGGCACATCCCGCGGAGTTGCGAAGACTTGGTTTCGAAGGCGTGCGCGACGGTGTTCGGCGGATGATGAACTCGCAACATCCGGAATTGAAGCGACGCAGGGATTTGGCCGTGAGCGATTCGTCGTGGGTCGACGACAAGGAAATCGTGCAGAAGATCGTCGACCTCGACTACGCCGCCTATCGGCAGGATCGGCCCGAGATCAGGAACGTGATTCACAAGATCATTTCAATGGTCTCCGAGGTGACCGAAGGATTTCCGGTGCGTTTTGCGGGAGTGGGAGAAGACGAGCGAGGGCTCTTCCCCCAGGTTGCCACCCCCTCCGGCGTCGTGCCCCTCGACGTATTGAGCCAGGGGACTCAATCGGTCATCCAGTGTTTCGCCCACCTGACGATCGGGTACGCCGAGTACTACCGGTTTCCGGCAAACCTCGAGGACAGGCCCGGAGTTCTCGTGATCGACGAGATCGATGCTCATCTGCATCCATCCTGGCAGCGGCGCATCATTCCGACTCTGATCCGGCATTTCCCCAAGCTGCAAATCTTCTGCTCGACCCACTCTCCCCTGATGCTCGCGGGTCTGAAGGCGGGGCAGGTGCAGTTGCTGAGACGGGGGGAGGACGGCAAGGTTTCCGTGTCCACGAACGAATCGGACATCGCGGGGTGGAGCGCGGACGAGATCCTGCGGAACTTCCTGGAGGTGCCCACCCCCACCGACATGGCTACCGCGGCGCACGTCTCCCGCCTCGAGGAGCTGCGTCACAAGGAAAAGTTGACGACTGACGAATCCGATGAGCTCGAAGTGCTTCGCCACGTGGTCGGGAGCGAGCTTCTTCGAGGTTCCACGTCCGCTCAGGTGGAGCAGTTCGCCGACGAGCTGAGGCGCGCGAGAGGCAGGCGTTCTGCCGGGTAATGTTCTGACTCGTCCGGCTCCGGAAACCGGGAATGTCGATGCGGAGTCGCGTGGCATGCATTGGGTAGATCGCGGCCCCGAGCCGGAGCAACTGGCCCGTATCCATGCTCGGTATACCCCACGCTGGGTCCGGTTCTACGGTTCCGGAACCGGCAAGAAGCCCAGCGATACCAGGTGGCGCGAGTTTTCGGGAGACCTTGCCGATGCGTTTCACGACCTTTGCGCCTATTGCGAGGAGCTTTGCCGGGGAGAGGTGGACCACTTCCGTCCCAAGAGCCGGTACCCGGAACTCGTCTATTCCTGGTCGAACTGGTTGTTTGCCTGCCACGACTGCAACCATGCAAAGCTCGACAAGTGGCCTACTGCGGGCTATGTCGATCCGTGCGCGAGGTCCCGAACCGCCCACCCGGAACGGTTCTTCACCTACGACACCCTGACCGGGGAGATACTCCCGAAGGGAGACCTGAGCCCGGGCCGGTACCGCAAAGCGCGACAGACAATCGACGACCTCCGACTCAACGAGTGGCATCACCTGCGGAAGAGGCTTGTCTGGCTTCGGCTCATCTCCGAGATCATTCCCGACGACCCCGCCGAGATGACGGCTGAATCGGAGGAGTTGCGCGCACACTATTGCTCGCGCACGATCCCTTTCTCGAGCATCACGCGTGGATGGCTGGCCGAGCGAGGCCATCGGGCCGATTCGCCCCGCAGAACCGGCTCCTCATCGAGATGAGCCTCATCCTCGCCATAACCATCGTCGGTGGTCTCGGCACCCTGCCCGGCCCTATCATCGGTGCCATCCTGCTGGTGGTGATGTGGGAGGTCATGCGCGACGTGAGTCCCTACGCCCACATGCTGCTGTTCGCGACGCTGGCCATCGTCGTGACGAAGTTTTTCCGCGCGGGGATCTACGCGTTGATCGCGACGAGGTTGAAGGCGAGGGGCCTGGTTTCGCGGGCGCCGCCGTTAACGATGGAGTAGGGGAAGACGAGAGGCTGAACCACTCGACAGGTTGGTTGAGATATCTCGTGTTACGACCGCCGCCGAGGAGACTTGGTCTGGGTGCGGGTATCAGGCGACACCGAGCCTCTTCCCGGCCGACACCTCCCTCAGCAGGACATACTTGGCGAAGTCGTCGATGTCCCCATATGTATCGATCCTGCATGCCGGCATGGCTCCCGTTGGCATGATTTTGTTCAACCCGCGTAACCTGTCGATTCTGCGTAGGCGTGCGGGCCGCTTCGCGAGGACGCGCCCCGTCGGAAAGCGGCGCCCGGTGCTCGTGGCTCGCCTTCATGCGCTCGGCAGGCAGCGTGCGGGTGGCGCCATCCAGGTCGAGCTCGTCTCGTCTCGTAGAATGTCCCAATGGCCCATCGTCCAAGAGTAGGGCGGCGTCGACCTCGGGGCACCGTGCACGCCGCACCGGCGATCGTCGAGAAGCTGCTGTTACGCAGACTGGGCTTCCGCCCCAACTGGGTGTCCTTGCGGTCGGGTGAACTGGAGCCGCTCGTGACGGAAATCGACACCCTCATTGGGAACCCCGGTGTTGAAGTGGAGCGAATCGAGCAACACCTCCTCGACGCTGCGCACCGAAACGGAGTCCAACCGGACGTGGTACGCCGTTTGCTTTCAAAGAGGCTGGTTCTGTTCCGGAAGCATCGCTTGGCCATCCAGGCGCGGAAGCTTCGGCTTGCCGCCGAAGCAGCGATGGGGTCGGCCCGCACGCAGCTCAGGGGACTGGCACGTCGCAACCACTCGACAGCGCTTGCGAGCATCCAGCGTCGCCGATCTCATCTGAAGGGGCTTGAGCTTCGCATGGCCGTCGCATGGCGTTCCATGCCCGACAAGGTTGTTGCCAGACTTCGCGCAGCTACTCCCCGAGTGTGTTTCGGTTGCGAACTGGACGCTGCGGATCAGCGACTGGTGTCGGATTGGCGGCGTGATCCGAAACGCAAGCTGGATGAAGAGACAAACAGGCTCGAGTCGGCGCGGCGCGCCGAAAAGGCTTCGCTCGCGTACTACAGCAGCTTGGGATACCAAGTTGAAGATGTCTCGATCCAGCAACTGCGGGAAGGCGCCCTGGAGGACTGGAAGACGCATGACATCAGAGCTGATGATCGGCCCCTTGACGTCAAGAACGTTCGATGCTCGCGGCCCGACCGATTCGGCGAGCATCATTGGAAGGAACACAAGCAACACCGGACCAGGGAGGTGCCGATCGTCGGTGTCGTTTCCATGGAGGATGGGGATCCGGGTGTCTCAACGATCACCGGCGAGCTTGAACACTCGGATTTGGCTTGCTTCAGAGACCAAGTCTCCAGCTACTCATGCGACCAGAATATCTCGGTGGAGTTCGGCGACTGGTCAACGTTTGTGCCCGGCTGGCTGTTCGAATACCCGAAGCGCCACTATGCCTCAATGCCTGATTGGGATGATGTCCTTCGGCGTTGGCTGAAGATTTGCGATGGCCTCAACATCGAGGTCGCGCCATGGATTCTGGCCCTTGCGGCCTCAAGGATACGATCCCTCCCGAACCGTCCATTGGACACGCGGATCACCGGGCCCGTGCATCGCTTCTTCCAGCACTTTGGCGTCTCTCGGCGCACTCTGTTCTGGTTCGTTTTGACCTACTTGCTCTCTCACATGGAAGAACCGCGGGCTCGGGACGATCTGATCGAGCAGATATTCCCTGATCGGGCAACGACGGCTCGCTCGTCGGCGCGCTCGTCGAAGGAGAAGGGGTTTCCGCTCGCCCTGTTCGACCCTCGCATGTACATCTGGCACTTGATCCATACGCTGAGCCAGATGATCCAATCGAATCGTCGTCTCCTGGCGACGGTTTCCGAATACCGACTCAGAGGCGCCGGCGTATTGCAGGCGCTGGTTGAGGGACGGTGGCGCACGGTCCTCGCTTACTGCGGAAACTGTGGCAAATGGCCGATTTTCCTTGGTGAGGTCAGCGAAGGTGACAGCGAACAACCGGCCGAAGACGGCGCCTGCAAGAGCTGCCCCTGTGAGAGCGTCCGGCTGGTGTGCGACGGGTGCCGCGCTTGTGCGGGATTTGATTGCACCGGCAAGGAGTACGCTACGGCCGCCGAAGCTCTCCGTGCCGCTCGAGAGTTCCCTGGCTGGCGAAAGATCGGGAACAGATTGGTGCCACCGGATCCAGACGGATCGTCCTTCCTCCATCCCGGAATCCGATAGCGGCCCTCGTCGCGAGCTTCTCGCGAGCGCCACTCGGAGATCGGGCTCCGGTGGATGGTCGGGCTCGGAGTCAACCCGTCATCGAGTTCCCTTTGTTCGCCGTTGATACCAAACGTCCCGCTGATATGGATTCGCCTGTCCTTTCCTACCGAAGATTCGGATGCCGATGGATGGCTTGTGTCGGTCCATCGACTCACCTTGCGCCACGGCCAGTCATGCGATAGGGCCGGAGCGAGCATTCACCGCAATACGAGCGACTCGGCATCCGAGCACGGTTGAACGAAGGCGTCTCCGCTCTGGTTCATTCGCGCGGCCGGCAGATCCTCGAGAGCGCCCGAATCGACCGTTGCACGCTGTCCTTGGGGCCGTCAGGGTTCGATACGTCGAAGGGGAGGCAGATCAGGGGCAGGCCGTCGAAGAAGCGGTAGCGCAGCTCGGTCTCGAAAGCGCCGGTTTGCGGGTAGACCAGCGCCACCGCACGGCAACCGTAGCGTTTGCCGTAGGCGTAGAGCTGATACATGTCCCGCTGATCGATGCCGTGCTTCGGTGCACCGCTGCGTGCACTGATTTCCTTCCATTTTGCGTCCAGGACGAACACGACCCGCTCGCCTTCCTTGAGCGAGACGTCGGGCTCCATCATGAATGCGTATTCGTCGTTCCTTCCGTCTTCGCCGTTCTTTGTTGTGAGATATCTCCGCGGACTCTCGGCGGCCACTTCGTATCGGTTCTGAAACCGGCGGAAGCTCCAGGTCACGAAATCTTGGAACACCTGCTCCATGTTGAAGAGCAGCGACAGGTTCACGTGTCGCCCGGAGAACGTGGCCAGCCCCCGGTCGAACAGGAACAGGCCAACCCATTGCAGCACCGGCTGGTAGTGCCGCATGGAACGGTCGACGTGGTGCTTTCGCCAGTCGGCGTGCAGATCCGCCGCTTGAGGAACACCCGCACCCACGAACGCCGCCTTGAGCTCACGGAGAAGCTGCCGGTTCTCGCCGCTCCGCACCCCGGGTGCGAGCCTCGCGAGCGCGCTGTGGATCAGCCGATTGGCGGGCCGGTTGACGCTCAGCTCGTCGTGCGCGACGTGGAACCGAGCTTGGTCAGCCACATTCCGGCGCAACTGTTCGTGAAAGAGGATTCGTCCCCGCAGGAACGGAAGGCTCTCCTCCACCGGGACGTAGCGCCGGGCGAGACCGGCGCGAGCGAGGGTCCCCAGGTCGAGGAGAAACTGGCGGACGAAGATCTCGAGCATCGGGAACCGGCGCATGGCGCGAATTCCGCTTTCGGGCAATTCCACCGGCAGCCGACGGGAGCAGCGCAGCATTCGCAGGAACACCTGCCGGGTCCGCTCGTGCTCGGGGTCGGATTCGCCGCCGAGGTCAATCTTGGGGAGGATCTCCACCACCACGCCGCGCCTCGTGGTGACGACGCCGACATACTTGCTCGCGGCGAGGTCGCCGGCCCGGTGCTTGAGCGCGCCTCTTGCGACCGCCTCCTCGAGATCGGCCGCATCCTCCTTGGTCAGCTCCGGACGGACCGCGAGCTTCTCGTGCTCCCGGACCGTGACGACGCCGCGCATCAGGTGTCTTCCGGTGTCTCCGGCCCCCCGCCGGTCTCGTCCTCGTAGATCCTGCGGTACTCTCCGGGATCCTCCCACCGTCGATCGTCGTCAGGCAGCCGCTCGTAGATGGCTCGATCTTCGTCCACCCGCTCGCGCTCCTCGGACCGGATATCGACCTTCTTCCCCGTGACGAAGGCGTTGTTGCCCAAGACCGCTCGCATATTTGCCCAGTCGTCGAAGAAGTACTCCTGGAGCAGCGGAAAGATCCGGTTCCGGAACGTGTCCGAGAGCTTCCGGATGTCGTCCACCTCCAGAAGATAGGTGTGTCCGATCTGGTGCTCCCGGTCGAGCAGAGCCGCGATGCGCTCGTTCATGACCGCGAGCATCTCCCGGCAATCGACGCCGCCGGCGTCCCCGCTGACGAGGCGGTGCCTCGGGTCCGGCATGACCTCGATGAACGTGAAGCGCCGCCGGAGCGCGGTGTCGAGCAACTGGATGGAGCGGTCCGCGGTATTCATCGTGCCCACGATGTAGAGATTGTCCGGGACGCCGAACTCCTTGCGCGAATACGGCAGCGTGACCTGGGTCGCGTCGGGTTGGCCCAGACGCCGGGAGTCCTCGATGAGCGTGATCAGCTCGCCGAAGATCTTCGCGATGTTGCCCCGGTTGATCTCGTCGATGATGAGGACGAACCGCTTGTCCGGGCTCTTCTTCGCGGCCTTCGCGATGCGCTTGAACATCCCGGCGCGCAGCTTGTAGGCGAGACGGCCTTTCCTGAGCACCGGCCGGATGCCTTCGATGAAGTCCTCGTACGCGATGTTCTGGTGAAAGGTCACCATCGCGACCTGCCCGTCACCGGAGCGTGGATTGAATCGGAGCTGGCTGAACCTGTCCCGGTCGACGTCCTCGCGCTCGGCCTTCCCGTCGACGATCGAGACGGCGAGGGCTGTTGCTCTCCATGTCTTGCCGGTTCCCGGCGGACCGAAGAGGATTCGATTGAATGGAGGCATCGGCTCCGCCTTGAGACTCGTCGGAGACACGGTCTCTTCCGTGCTGACGGACGAACGCTCGGTGTCTGCCGGGTTGACGTCGGGAGACGGACCCTTGTGTGGGGCCGCGCGATCTCTCAACCGCTCGACCAGCGCGAAGGTCGGAGCGTACTCCGGGGCTTGGCGAAATGCGGTGACCGTCGGCTCTCCTGCGTGAGAGAAACCCATGATAGGGGTGTCCCCCGACAGCGCCGCGGGCGTCTTGTTCAGCCACACCACATGCAGCCGACGATCCTCGTGGAACCCGTTCTGGTAGTCGTTCCGATGGACTACCCCGATACCACGGCCTTCCCTCCGGCCGAATCTTGTGAGGATGACGTCCCCGGCTTTCGGGTCAGCAAGGGGATATGCGTTTTTCTGGCCGGTTCCTCCGGTGTAGACACAATTGTTCGAGTCGAACTCGTCCCAGCGATCCGTGTCGTCATCGAAGACGTTCGTGCTGATCTGATAGAAGCGGCTCGCTTGAACGGAGAGCTGTTCCGAACTCAACCACCAGGCGAGCAGGTTGGCTTCGCAGAGCCAGCATCCGGGAAACGAAGCCCTTACCTTGCCGAGCCATTTCCGGTAGTGCTTCCAACTGATGGCTTTCTTCCAAGCCTTTGGCAGAGCATCCGAATCAAAGAGCTTGAGAGGCTTCGCCCGCTCATCGAAGGGCAGGAAATCCTCGGGATTGACGAGAAAGAGAGCTTGAGTGAGCTTTCGGGTCGCGACATTGCCCACTTCGAGCGCACCTTCAAAGTGATCGGGATCGACCGACTCGATTCCTTGCACGGCCTCCCGGAACAGCTTCCAGATCAAACGGGGATTGCCTTCGCCGCGCTCGTGGAAGAGAGAATTCACCCGTGGCGGTGTAGGAAATATGAACCTGTGGTCAAAGGCAGGCTCTCTTGCCATACCGAAGGCTTCGGCGACGCTCCGGTACATCCGGGATATCCGCTCCTCCGGGTTCTTCGAAATATCGCCTTCGCTCGCCAGAGTGTAGAAGAACGACAGGGGATCGATGTTCTTGTCACCATAGCTGAGCAACCTGAAAGTCTTTGACGATTCCCGGTCGTCGTTCTGCCACGCCACCAATTTGGCCTTGTCGATCAGGTACTGTTCGCCGCCTTTGGCGGTCTTCCGTGCAAGCTCCCGGAACCATCGCGCCCAGTCGTCTCTTTCACGCACTGCTTCTCCTCCGGATTCCACCTTGGAACTCGATGCCGCATCGTCGGTCCACTGATCGGGAATCGCGCCGCACGTTGATTGATCCCCTCGTTCACGATCAAGCTGCATCGACGAATCGATCCGCTCGGTTTCTCGGACGATCTTGCCGCAACCCAAGAGCCTGCGGCCTGCCAACAGCTCGAATTCGACACCTGCGAGCAACGCGCCGGTCCGTTCAGGGTGGACCAGGAGCTCGGCCCGGACGAGACCGTCGTAGCCGCCCGAGCCGCAGGCTTCGAGCAACAGACTGACAGGACCTGGATCGTCGCGACCAACCAGGCGAGCAGCACTGCTCAGTGGCGTGCCTTGCGCCAACACGGCGCGCACTCGATCATCGGCAGGTTCGAAGGTCGCCGTCACCGCGTGTCGTCCGGTACGTCTCATGACGTGTACTCCACCACTTCGACGATGCGAATCCGTGTCAAGTCTTCTCCTTCGACATAGGCTGCACGCCCGATGCCATCGAGATTGTCCACGTGAGACGCTCGCTCGACAATTCCGGCATCCAGTTCCAGGACAACCACCCGCGCCGGAAACCGGGCGTCCAGCGCCTCTCCCCAATGCCACGCGGCTGTTTCCGTTGCGGCGAGCCACTTGCCGGAGCCGCAACTGTTGGAACCCGGCCGCAACCCACCGCACTCGACAACGTCCGCCCATTCAGCCTCTTCGACGTATCGGTACCAGCGCGCCATCGATCAAGCCCACGGCGTGACACTGTATGCACCAAAGCGTTCACCCATGCTTCCCGAAGTGCTCCGACCGGCTACTCCTTTTGCGGTCCATCGTTATTTCGACGCTGGCCGCGTCCGCGACGACAATTGCGGCCCGGACACTGCATTCCGTTCCCACCGCACGTGGACTACACTGGAAGCAATTCGATGCGCCGGGACGGTTCGATGCACACCACCAACGTCCGAGAGTTGAAGAAGAACCCGTCGCGTGCGCTGCGGCTGGCGAAGGAAGGACCGGTTCTGATTCTGAAGGGCAACGAGCCGGACGCCTTGTTGATTCATCTGGACAAGTCGTTGACCGAAACCGAATCCGGCGTGCGTCCGGCGCTGGCGGCCAGCCTGTACGGCGGCGGCGGGGTATCGCTGGGCAAGGCCGCGAAGATCAGCGGGCTTTCCCTGAGCGAGTTCGTGGACCATCTGGGCAACCTGGGCATCGAGATCGTCCGGCGGGACGAGGCCACGGACAACGAAGCCGGTGACGTTTCCGCATGGCTCGCGTCATAAGCGATGCCGGGCCCTTGATCGCCCTCGCCAAAGTCGACTCGCTGTTCGTTCCAAGAGACCTGTTCACCCGCATCCGGATCCCGGAGGCGGTGTGGCTCGAGTGCGTGAAGAAGGCGGGAACGGACAGCCGGCGGATCGAACAGGCCGCGAGCGAGGGATGGCTGAACGTGGTGTCCGTGGCCACGAGGCGAAGCCATCCACCGAGCCTTGGCATCGGAGAAATCGAGGCGATTCAACTGGCACTGGAGACGGAGAAGGCGTTGCTGATCATGGACGATCGGCTGGCACGGCGCGAGGCAATGCGCCGCGGGCTGGATTACATCGGAACCGTTCGCATGCTGCACTTGGCCGAGCGGCGATCGATCGTCGACGACGCGGAGGCCGCGATTCAACGCATGGCTGAATGCGGCTATCGGATCTCGCCGCTGATCTTGCGGCAACTGAGGGCGCAGACTTCAGTCGATGCGCCTCCGTCGGACAAACCGGCAGCCCGGCGGCAAGGACCGGCGCATGCTCGCAGGGGGCCGAGTCTCTGATGAGCGACCACGCAGTGGCCATACGCCATGACTCGATCATGAGCTGCCCGACTCCCGAGATTACTCAGGTCCTGAGCGACTCCGATCCCATCCTCTGCGCGGGCAGCCGCGGTTCTGCGTCCGGGCGTCGTCGATGGCTGCGTTCATAGGGTGCATCGCACCATCCCATGCGCCACTGCCCATCCGTACCCGTAGGCATAGTGGTGATGCGGGAGATCATGCGCGACGCTCGCCGAGGCGATGATTCACGGCCACAGAGAGCCGAGGTTGCCGCGGGGTCGGGGTTCGTGTCGGGTGCGTCGCCAAGGTGATGTTGACCGCTGGTGCCACGGAGTATTACCTTGACGCCGAGGAGGGTCCCGTGACGGTCAAGTCGTCAATCTCGCTCACCGACGAGCAGCACGCCTTCGCCAGGGCGCTGGTCGACGCGGGGCGCTACTCGAGCTTGAGCGCGGTGCTGCAGCAAGGCGTCGACCTGCTGCGTCAGCGAATGGACGCCGGGGAGCTGGAAACCGCGGCGTTGCGCGAGTTGCTGTCACGGCGCCGCAAGGGCGCGTTCGTCGGTGTGGAGGCAATGGACAAGCGGCTGGCCGGAATGGTTGCCGACAAGCGCCGCGCGCATGGCCTTCCGCCTTGAGTTCTCGGCCGATGCCGAACGCGACTTCGGGCTGATATTCGATCATCTCCTGCGGAGTTGCCTCGACTTCGGCGAGAGCCTCGAGAGCGCCCTCGATCGAGCCGAGGCGCGGGTTCGCGAGATCCGGGCCGGCGCGGAGCGCATCCTGACCGCCCCTCATCGAGGCGAACGCCACGACGACCTCCTGCCCGGCCTGCGGCATCTCGCCATCGGACGGGCGATTTACTGGTTCGACGTCGACGATGATCGGCAGACGGTGCGTGTCCTCGCAGTGTTCGTCGGCGGACAGGATCATGTTCGTCACATGCTGGTCCGGCTCCTCGAAGCGTGAAGAGTTCGATCTGCACGAGCACGCGCCGCAGGAGTGGAAACCGACGTACGCTGCCATCACGGCGCCGGCCTCGCGCCGGAAGCTCGCCCTTGACCGGCGCACCGGTGCGCCGACACACAGACCTTCGATGCGGAGTTGTGCCGTCTTTCTCCTGCTGCTCGCCATCAAGACCGCGAGCCGACTCCTGTTTCGGGTGCGTCTCGAATTCGTTCGCGAAGTCGATGACCCGTGGACCGGCCTGCGGGTCGTGGCGCTCCTCAATCACACCAGCCTGTTCGAGCCGGTGGTGACGGCCATCGCGCCCAATCGCCTTCTCTGGCGGATCGCGGCGCACGGCGTGCTTCCGGTGGCCGACAAGACGCTGGCACGGCCGATCGTCGGCCGATTCTTCCGGTTCATCGCGCGGCACGTGGTGCAGGTGACGCGCCAGCGAGACGAGACGTGGGCGGAGGTGCTGGAGCGGCTGCACGACGAGGAGGCCCTGATCGTCATCCTGCCCGAGGGCCGCATGAAGCGCCGCACCGGACTCGATCTCGACGGCAACCCGATGACCATCCGTGGCGGCATCGCCGACATCCTCGAGTCGGTCCCCGACGGTCGTCTGTTCATCGGCTACAGCGGGGGCCTGCATCATGTCCACGCACCGGGGGACCGGTTCCCGCGCCTGTTCCGGCGGGTCCGGTTCGGCGCGGAAGTGCTCGACATCCCGGCATACCGGCGCGAGCTGCGGGACCGTCATGGGCCGGAGGGGTTCAAGGGGGCGGTGATCGAGGACCTCACGGAGCGCCGCGACCGGCATTGCCGGCTTCATTCGTTTCCCGGGCCGGGCAACGCGAATCCTCTCTGACGGGCATGCCATCCGGATCGCCGCGATTTCGCTGTCGCTCCCCCGCTCGTCCGTCCCTTCGCACCGGGTGCCGCGACGGCTCCTCCCGTCGCTGGACAAACCCGTCACAGACCCCGACACTCCCTGTCCGCAATGCGATGGCGCCGGAGTCGCGCGGCGACATCATCGGAGGCGGAGATATCCGGGCAGTCTGCGAATTCCACAAGCGACCCAACCGAAGGAGATCGAACATGTTCAGGCGAATGACCACGGTCCTGGCGGCGGGCGCCGTCGCCGCGGCGATGGCGGTCCCGGCTCAGGCCGAAGAATGGATCATGGCGAGCGGCTATGCGGACGCCAACTTCCACACCAAGAACATCCGCGCGTTCATCGACGACGTGGACAAGGGCACCGGCGGCAAGCTCAAGATCACGCTCAACTCGAACGACACGCTGATCAAGCTCGACGCCATCAAGCGCGCCCTGCAGGCCGGCCAGATTCCGATCGGCGAGGTCCGCCTCGGCGTCTACGGCAACGAGGATCCGATGTACATCCTCGCCGGCCTTCCCTTCATCGCGCCGAACTACTCGACGTCCTGGCTCCTGAAGGACGTGCAGAAGCCTTACTTCGACCAGCTCTTCGAGAAGAACGGCATGAAGATCCTGTACTACACGCCGTGGCCCGGGCAGGGCTTCTATACCCAGTTCCCGGTCAACGAGACCGGCGACTTCAAGGGCAAGAAGCTGCGCATCTACTCCACCGCCACCCAGAAGATGGGCGAGATGCTGGGCTTCAACGCGACCATCCTGCCGTTTGCCGAGATTCCCCAGGCCTTCTCCACGGGGCTCATCGAGGCGCTGTTCACGAGCCCGCAGACCGGAATCGACATCCAGGCGTGGGACAACACGAGCCACTTCACCTACGCCGGCGCCATCTACTCGAAGAACTGCGTGGTCGTGAACCTCAAGGCCTGGAACCGTCTCGACGCCGACGTTCAGGACGCGGTGCTGCAGGCCGCCGAACGGGCCGAGATGCGCGGCTGGGAGATGTCGGCCGCCACCACCAAGGCGCAGATCAAGACCCTGGTGGACAACGGCATGACCGCGGCCAACGCGCCGGCGGCCGTCATCGAGGACATGCAGGCGATCGGCAAGGCGATGGTGGAGGACTGGCGAACGCAGGCGAGCCCTGAAGCGGTCGCAGTGCTCGATCGCTATCTTGCGCTGGTCGAATAGCTCGACTGAACGCTTCCGGCGCGGCCCCGCCCGGGTGGGGTCGCGCCGGACGGCGTGTGCGGTCCCGGCAGGAGTCTCGAGAACCGGGCGCTGGAGAGTTCCACGATGAATCCCCTGGCGGCACTGATGTCGCTCGCCGGCGACCATTCGGAAACCTCGTTCCTGGTGGTCACCGGCCTTGTTTTCCTGGTTGTCGTCATCGCCCGACGCAAGTGGCTGGACGGCCTGTTCAACGTCAGCGGCTACGTCGCGGCCTTCTTCCTGGCCGCGATCGCCGGCTTGATCGTCGCCCAGATCGTCGGCCGGTTCTTCGCCGTCGCCATCGATGCCATCGAGGTGTCCGGCTTCTGCATGGCCGCGTCCACCTTCTTCGGACTGGCCGCAACCCTCAAGCACGGCACCCATATCCGGGTCAACCTGGTGCTTCGACGGCTGCGCGGCTGGGGCAAGCGCGGGGCCGAGCTGTGGTGCACCGGCGCGGGGGCCGTCGCGATGAGCTACGCCACCACGCAGGCGGTGCTGATGGTGTGGGACACCTTCCGTTTCGGCGAGGTGACCAAGGGCCTGATCATCATGAATCTCTGGATCCCGCAGGCGGCGATGACGGCCGGCATCGCCGTGCTCGCCGTTGCGCTGGCCGACGAGTTCGTGGCCGCGCTGCGGGGCGCCGAGCCGTCCTACGAGTCCGGCGGACCGATGTCCTACGCCGAAGAGAAGACGTAGCCCGGTGGCCCCCGCCCGCATCGCCATGCCGGACGTTCGTCGAGCCCGGACGCGGAGACCGGCCTGATGGATCCGGCGCTCGTCACCATCATCCTGTTCGGCTTCATGCTGGCGCTGCTCGCGTCCGGGATCTGGGTGGCGATGTCGCTGCTTGCGGTCGGCTTCCTGGCCCTGGAGGTGTTCTCGCCGGCGCCGGCCGGCTCGTTGCTCGCCACCACCGTGTGGGACGCGAGCTGGAACTGGGCGCTGACCGCTCTGCCGCTGTTCATCTGGATGGGCGAGATCCTGTTCCGCACCCGGTTGTCGGCCGACATGTTCAACGGGCTGGCGCCGTGGCTGTCCTGGCTGCCGGGTCGCCTGCTGCACGTCAACATCGTGGGGTGCGGGGTCATGGCCGCGGTGGCGGGCTCGTCCTCGGTGACGTGCGCGACGGTGGCGCGAATGAGCGTGCCGGAGCTGCGCAAGCGTGGCTACGACGAGGGCCTGAGCATCGGCACCCTGGCCGGGTCCGGCACGCTGGGGCTGCTGATCCCGCCCTCCATCATGCTGATTGTCTACGGCGTCATCGCCCAGCAGTCGATCTCGCGGCTGTTCATCGCGGGCGTGCTGCCCGGCGCGCTGCTGATCGGCATCTTCATGGGCTACGTGATGCTGTGGACGCTCATCCATCCCGGACGCACGCCGAGGAGCGACATCAGCCTGACCCGCGCCGACTTCACCTTCCTCGGTCTCGAGGTGGTGCTGGTCGCGGCGTTGTGGGCGTTGTCCGGGTCACTCCAGGAGCTGGCGGTCTGGATGTCGGCCGGCCTGGCCGCCGCCAACCCGGAATTCGACGACGACGTCGTGACCGGCGGCATGCTGATCTTCGGTCTCGGGCTGGCCGGAACCATCGCGATCGCCCAGATCTCGCCGCGCACCAGGCTGCTGGTCCCGGTACTGTGCCTGATCGTCGCGGTGCTGGGCTCGATCTACGGCGGGATGGCGACGCCGACCGAGGCCGCGACCATCGGGGTGCTGGGCGCGCTGGTGCTGGCCGCCGCCTCCGGCACCCTGAACCGCTACACCTTCATGACCAGCCTGATGGGTGCGATGCGCACGTCGTGCATGATCGGCTTCATCCTGGTGGGTGCCGCCTTCCTGTCGATCGCCATGGGCTTCACCGGCATCCCGCGCCACCTGGCGAGCTGGGTCGGCGGCCTGGAACTGTCGCCGTACATGCTCATCTTCGCGCTCACCATCTTCTACATCCTCCTCGGTTGCTTCCTCGACGGCGTGTCGATGATGGTGGTCAGCGCCGCGGTGGTGCTGCCGATGGTCACCGACGCGAATATCGATCTCCTCTGGTTCGGCATCTACGTGGTGATCGTGGTCGAGATGGCGCAAATCACTCCGCCGGTCGGGTTCAACCTGTTCGTGCTGCAGTCCATGACCGGGCGGGACATCATGGAGGTCACGAAGGCCGCGATCCCGTTCTTCTTCCTGATGGTGCTGGGGATCGTGATCATCACCGCGTTTCCCGAGATCGTGACCTTCCTCCCCAAGCTGATGATCAGCCGGTAGGGTCGTTCGGCTTCCGCTCGGGCAGTCCCATCGGGCTGCGCCAACGGTGAGCGATATCCAGCCGGCGGGCTGTTCCGGTGGCTCCCGTCGTCCTCGCAGGCCGGATAGGGCGCTCCGGCTCCACGGTCCGATCCAGCCGGGCGATCTGCAGACCATTCACACTCGCCGGAATCGTGCGGCCACCACCCGGATGACTCGGTTGCCGCCGGAGCGCGCGAACGCAGCCACTATACTGCGGCCGTTCTCCGCAGCCCGGGCGGACGTCGTTCGATGGCCACTACCGAGAAGACCTGCGATCTGCTGATCCGGAATGCGCTGGTACTGACGCTGGACGCCGGCGATCGCATCGTTGCGAACGGTACGGTCGCCGTGTCCGGCGATCGGATCGTGAGCGTCGGTCCCCCGGATGATTCCCGGGTTCGCTGGTTGCCCGGGCGGACGCTCGACGCCCGAGGCAACATCCTGATGCCGGGACTCGTCAACACGCACAATCATTCGCCGCTGATGATCGTGCGCGGCATGGTCGAGGACCGGGGGTTCGCCCCCGCCTATCTTCAGGGTGTGCCCCAGGGAGATGCGCTCGGCTACGAAGAGGCGCTCGCCCTTGCCCGCCTCGGTGTCTACGAGGCCGTGGCCTCCGGTGCGACGACCATCGTCGACTACTATCTCCATCCCGGCGCGCTGGCCGAGGCGGCGGCCGAGATCGGCGTGCGCGCGGTGTTGTGCGGACGCATCATGGACACGACGTCGGCCCGTCTCGCCGCCGGCCACACGAGACACGACCCGGCCGTCGGCGCGGCGATGCTGGCGGAAAGCCTCGATCTGATCACGCGATGGAGCGGCAGGGCCGATGGCCGGCTGCGATGCGATCTGGCGCCGCACGCGCCCGATACCTGCGGACCCGAGACGCTCGCGCGCGTCGCCGCGGAGGCGGATCGGCTCGGCTGCCTCGTGCACACGCACCTGTGCCAGAGCCGGCGCGAAGTCGATCACGTCCGCGAGCGCGACGGACGAAGCCCGGTGGAGACGCTGGCCGCGGCGGGGCTGCTGCACGACAGGCTGATCGCCGCGCACTGCATCCACATGACCGCCGCGGACGTCCGCGAAGCGGGCGCGGCCGCAATCGCGGTCGCGCACGCGCCGGTCGGCAACCTCGCGTCGGGGCGGACCGCGCCGATTCTCGATCTGGCCGCGTCGGGCGCACGCATCTCGCTCTGCACCGATACCAAGTCCGGAGACATGTTCGAGGCGATGCGCGCCGCCATCGCCACCGCCCGGGTCCGTGGCGCCGAGTACGAGCCAAAGGCGCTCGATGTCCTGCGCTGGGCCACGACCGGCGGGGCGTCGGTCCTTCGACTCGGTGACCGAATCGGTTGCATCGAGCCCGGCCGCAAGGCCGACCTGATCCTGCTCGACCGCAATCATCCGAACCTGTCGCCGGTGATCGACGGGGTCGGCATCGTGGTGCACAGCGGCCGCGGCAGCAACGTGGATACCGTGATCGTGGACGGCCGGGTCCTGATCGAAGGTGGCCGGGCGACCGCCTTCGACGGCGATGGGATCGTCGCCGAGGCGCAGGTGGTGGCCGAGAAACTGTGGGCGCGTCATGGGACGCAGCCAGTGACGCTTCAGTAACCGGTCCCCGACGTTCCGTGCCGTTGGCGGCCGGGTCGGATTTCGAGGCATGATCGCTGCGGTGAGCGGGAGAATGGCCCTTCATCGCAACGGCTTGCTGCTCCGTTGTCTTCCTGGAGACGATTGTCATCCGCCGGGCGGAACCATTTCGCGGACTTGTGAGCAGTTTCCGCCGGGCCCGAAATCGCTCGCCAAACCGGCCGGGTCAGGCGCCCGGACGGCTGGAATCGGGTCGAATTCGCGCGGTGGAGCAGTACCTCGAGACGCTGGCGGGAAGTGCTGCGGACTTGCTCTTCGAATGGACTAAGTCAAGACTGGACCATATAGTGTTGCCGCTTCGCCCCGGAGCATTCCGTTTTCGGAGAAACCGGTGAAGACGGTCACCACACATCAGGCCAAGACGCACCTTTCGCGCCTGCTGAGGGAAGTACGGGCGGGGGAGACCGTCCTCATCCTCAACGGCAGCACACCGATGGCCCGACTGGTCGCGGTGCGGCCGGAGGAGGCGTCTCGACCGCCGGTCGGAACCCTGACTTCATCGGAGGTGCGACATGCCGACGATGCCTTCCGGCCCCTCACCGACGACGAGATGAAGGTCTGGGGACTGTGACGGACTGCATGCTCGATACCTGCACGTTCGTCTGGCTTTGCGCATCTCCCGACAAGCTCTCGGCGACGGCAACGGAATTCATCGATGCACCGGACACCCGGCTGCTTCTGAGCGAGGTCTCGGTCCTGGAGATTTCTCTGAAGTGGAGCGCGGGCAAGCTCGGGCTCCCGGAGCCCCCCCGGCGCTGGGTCGAGTCGCAGGTGGCCGCCTGGTCACTGGAATGCCGTGCACTCGGGAGAGAGGACATCTATCGCGCCAGCGAGCTGCCGCAGCACCACCGGGACCCGTTCGACCGATTGCTCGTGGCTGCGGCGCTCAGGGCGAACGCGATCATCCTCACCCCCGACGATGCCGTCCATCGCTATCCGGTGAGCTGTCGGTGGTGAGGCCTCCGAAGCTGCAATCAAGCGTTGGACGAGTGCGCGGTCTCGCCGCAACGACACGAGGACATCCACGCGTCATGACTGAATCGCCGGCCAGCCGCCATATCTCACCGGCGCGCGAAGCGAAGGCCCGGATCTGTCGGCAGCGGCAAGGCGGGCGCGAGTCAGGGAGCGCAGGCGGACTCGCCCCGATGTCCCGCAACCGCGGATCGAGCACCCTGGCCGCGCTCAACGCGGCCGATGCCGGCAGTCCCGCGTCCGCCGCCGTGAATCGGTGAGACATGGCGGCCAAGTACCGGGTTGGGGTCGACGTCGGCGGCACGTTCACCGACATCGCGCTCGAAGGGCCGAACGGACTGACCACCGCCAAGTGCCTGACCACGCCGCGGGCGCCGGAAGAGGGCGTCGTCGACGGCATCGCGATCGCGCTCGAGGATGCCGGCCTCCGCGCCGGTGATGTCGATCTGCTGGTCCACGGCACCACGCTTGCCACCAACGCGATCATCGAGCGCAAGGGCGCGGTCAGCGCCCTGGTCACCACGGCGGGATTTCGCGACATCCTCGAGACGGGGTACGAGAGTCGCTACGATCAGTACGACCTCTACCTGGACAAGCGCCCGCCGCTGATCCCTCGCCGCCGTCGCTTCGGGGTGCCGGAGCGGATCTCCGCCGCCGGCAAGGTGCTGCGGGATATGGACGAGGACGCGGTGCGGGCGCTGGTCCCCGTCCTCGAACGGCAGCAGGTCCGCAGCGTGGCGGTCGGATTTCTGCACGGCTATGCGAATCCGGCCCACGAGCAGCGCGTCCGCGAGATTCTGACCGAGTCCCTGCCCGACCTCGACGTCACGCTGTCCTCGGAGGTGTGCCCGGAGATCCGCGAGTACGACCGCCTGTCGACCGCTTGCGCCAACGCGTACGTGCAACCCCTGATGACCCGGTACCTGCGCCGTCTGGAGGCGGTGCTGCGCGAGCGGGGACTCGACTGCCCGATCTTCCTGATGTCGTCGGGCGGCGGGCTGATGACGCTCGAAACCGGAGCGCGCTTTCCGATCCGGCTGGTCGAATCGGGCCCGGCGGGGGGTGCGGTGCTGGCCGGCCGGATCGCCGCCGAGTGCGCTCACGAGCGGGTCGTCGCATTCGACATGGGCGGCACCACCGCAAAGATCTGCCTGATCGACGGCTTCGTCCCGGATACGGTGCAGGGTTTCGAGGTCGACCGCGCCGCCCGGTTACTCAGGGGCAGCGGGCTGCCGCTGAGGATTCCGGCCATCGAGATGATCGAGATCGGGGCGGGCGGCGGCTCCGTGGCTCGGGTCGACGAGATTGGCCGGATTGCGGTGGGACCGCGGAGCGCGGGGGCGGATCCGGGACCGGCCTGCTACGGCCGGGGAGGCGTGGAGGCGACCGTGACCGACGCCGACCTGGTGCTCGGACGCATCGACACCGACCGGTTCGCCGGCGGAACCATGGCGCTCGAGCCGGAGGCGGCGAACCTTGCGCTTGCGCGGGCCGTCGCCGGCCCGCTCGATCTCACGGCGCAGACGGCGGCTTGCGGCGTCAGCGAGGTGGTAGACGAACGCATGGCCAATGCCGCCCGGGTGCATGCGATCGAGCGCGGGCGCAACATCGGCGATCACACCCTGATCGCGTTCGGCGGCGCCGCCCCGTTGCATGCGGCACGGCTGGCGGAGAAGCTCGGGATCGACCGCGTCGTGGTGCCGACCCACGCGGGCGTCGGATCGGCGATCGGATTTCTCCGCGCACCGGTGGCCTACGAGGTCGTGCGGAGTCACTACATGCGACTGAAGCGATTCGACTGCGCCGGTGCGAACCGGGTGCTCGCCGACCTCGGCGAGGAGGCCCGGGGTGTGGTGTCCGTCGGAGCGCCGGGGCAGCCGCTGTGCGAGCGGCGCAGCGCCCACATGCGCTACGCCGGCCAGGGGCACGAGATCGTCGTGCCGCTGCCGGGACACCGGCTGACCGAGGAGGATGCCGGAACGCTTCGATCGGCCTTCGACGCCGAGTACCGCAGGGTGTTCGCCCGAACCATCCCTCGTGCCGACATCGAGATCCTGAGCTGGCTGGTCACGGTGAGCACCGAATCCGAACCGACGGCTCGCGCCGCACCGGTCGAACACCGGTTGGTGGATGGCGCAGCCTCGACCAGGGTGGTCCACGATCCCGTCACCGGAGCGGAAACGCCGGTCCCCGTTCACGGCCGGGAGGGCCTCGCACCCGGCGACCGTCTCCCTGGCCCGTGCCTCGTCGTGGAGGATCAGACCGCCACCGTCGTCTCGGCGAATTTCGACGTTCACGTGGATGCCCGCGGCTATCTGGTGCTCGAACGCAGCGCTGCGCCGCGACGCGACGGAGGCACCCCATGAGCGAGCATCGGCCGATCGACCGAATCCACATGCAGATCATGTGGGATCGCCTGCTCTCGGTGGTGGAGGAGCAGGCGCAGACCCTGTTGCGCGCGGCCTTCTCCTCGATGGTGCGCGAGTGCGGCGATCTCTCGGCGGGGGTCTTCGACCTGAAGGGGCGAATGCTCGCTCAGGCGGTCACCGGAACCCCCGGACACGTCAATTCCATGGCGGAGTCGGTGAACCACTTCATCGCCGCCTTTCCCCTCGAATCGATGGCCGACGGCGACATCTACCTCACCAACGATCCGTGGAAGGGCACCGGCCACCTCAACGACTTCGTGGTGACCACACCGTGCTTTCATCGCGGCCGTCTCGTGGCCATCTTCTCGTGCACCAGCCACATCATCGACATCGGCGGCATCGGCTACGGCCCGGACGCGAAGGACGTTCACGCCGAGGGAATCTATCTCCCGTTCGTGAAGCTCGCCGATCGCGGAAACATGAACCGGACCCTGCTCGACGTGATTCGGGCGAACACCCGCCAGCCGATGGAGACCGAGGGCGACGTGTACTCTCTCGCCGCCTGCAACGACATCGGCTGCCAACGGCTGCGCGAGATGCTGGACGAGTTCGAGCAGGACGACGTCGTCGATCTCGCGCACTACATCATCGAGCGTTCGCGCGAAGCGGTGATGGCGCAGATCGCGACGCTGCCGCGAGGTACCTGGCGCAGCTCGATGACGGTGGACGGCTACGACCGGCCGATCGAGCTGGCAGCCGCCACCACCATCTCCGCCAGCGGCGTGCACGTCGACTTCGACGGCACGTCGCCGGTCACGCCGTACGGGATCAACGTGCCGCTCGTGTACACCATCGCCTACACCTGCTTCGGGGTGAGCTGCGTGGTCGCGCCGCGCATCCCCAACAACGCGGGCTCGCTCGCGCCGTACACGGTGTCCGCGCCGGCCGGCTGCATTCTCAACGCCCAGTTCCCGAGCCCGGTCGCGACGCGCCACGTCATCGGGCAGCTTCTCCCCGACGTGGTGTTCGGCGGCCTGTGCCAGGCGGTCCCGGAGCGCATTCCGGCCGAGGGAGCCTCGCTGGTGTGGTCGGTGATGCTGCGCGGGCTGGCCGCCCGTCGCAACGCCGGCGACGACGGCTTCACCATCACCGCCAACACCAACGGCGGCACCGGCGCGCGTCCGATGAAGGACGGGCTCTCCGCCACCGCCTACCCGAGCGGCATTCGCGCCACTCCGGTGGAGATCACCGAGTCGACGGCACCTCTGGTCTACTGGCGCAAGGAGCTTCGGCCGGACTCGGGCGGGGCCGGCCGGTTCCGAGGCGGTCACGGACAGGTGGTCGAGATCGAGAGCCTCGACGGCCAGCCCTTCGAGCTGCTGGCCGCGTTCGACCGGATCGAGCATCCGCCCCGCGGACGCGCCGGCGGGGCCGAAGGCGCGGCCGGCGCGGTCGGCCTGGCGTCGGGGGAAGCGCTCGCCGGCAAGGGGATCCAGGACATCGACGGCGGGGCGCGCCTGCGGGTGATGACGCCCGGCGGGGGCGGCTTCGGATGCCCGCTCGAACGCGATCCGGACGCGGTGCTGGCCGATGTGCTGGAGGAGATCGTGACCGTCGACGCGGCGGCCCGCGTCTACGGCGTGGTGATCACCGCGACGGGCGAGGTCGACCTGCCGGCCACCCGGCGCCGGAGGTCGGAGCTTGCGCGAATCGTTCCGCTGCCGTAAAGGCATCGGCACGATCTCGACGCCCTCGCTTGCAGCCGCTCGGATATCTGTCCGGCGTCGGCTCACGCGTGCCGATACAGTGTCCTTCAGGCGGCGACCTGCTCGTAGGAAAATCGGGGAATCCCCGCTCGTGTGGACGCGTGCTCCACGGTGATGGCGCAAATGCCTCCATCATGGTCCACGTCGAGCTGCGTGTTTTCGTCGAGATCGCGAGTCTCGGCGACTGCGACGTCGCGAAACTCGATGTAGAGCGTGTCCGTTTCGGTGTAGTAGCGGATATTCATGGCTTGAACCCTCTGTCGAAGAAGGCGTTGTGTACGGTTTCGCCGTCGGGCAGGAGCACCACTCTCAGGAAACGTCCTCCCGCTTCCGGTACGGCTGCCCAGCGACGTATTCGGCCGTCGGTCTGTACATGTTCACGAAGAGGCGCCGCAATGGCGCGTTGAATCCACTCGCGCTTGATCTCGGCGCGATCCGGTCTCTTGGACATCGCGTCGAAATAGACCGTGCTCTTCACGAATCCACACGAATCGACAGGAATCCCAATCATACTGGACACGCGCCGACGCACGGCATCCTCGCGGACCGCAGGACCACTTGATGCCCGCTTGGATGTCCGGCAGTCGAGGGTGCTTGTCCCTCGGCCGGCCTCCAACCTTTCCCTTGATGTGTCGATCGAATACCGTCCCGGTCATGACCGCGGACCTCAGATCGTTTCTCGACACGCTCGAGAGGAATGCGCCCGAGCTGCTGGTGCGCGTGGATCGCGAAGTCGACCCTCGGTGGGAGCTTTCCTCGGTGCAAAGGCGGCTCCAGGCCGACGGGGACCTCCCGGTGCTCGTGTTCGATCGCGTGGCGGACCACGCGATGCCCGTGGTGACGAACCTGTTCTCGACCAAGCAGCACCTGGCCCTCGCGCTCGGCACCACCCCCGAACGTGTCGTCGAGCGCTTCGGCGAGGCTCAGGCCAACCGCATCGCGCCGAGGGAAGTCGCGTCCGGTCCGGTGAAGGACGTGGTCCTGACCGGAGACCGCGCCGGCCTCGGCATCCTGCCGGTGCTGACCCATTGCGAGAAGGATGCCGGGCCGTACCTCACGGCGGGGATGACCATCGCGCGCGATCCCGACTCCGGCGCGCTTAACGCGGGCATCTACCGCCACCTGGTCTTGTCCTCGAAGACGCTGACGATGAACATGGCGCCGCTCTGCCACGCCTCGGAGATCGCCAGGCGGGCGGAGGAGAAGGGCAGGCACGTGGATGCCGCCATCGTGATCGGCCACCACCCCGCCCTGGGCATGGCGTCCCAGCAGCGAAGCGCCGAGTACGAGCTCGAGACCATGGGCGGGCTGTTGGGCGAGCCGGTCGACGTCGTGCAGGCCGAGACGGTGGACGTGCCGGTGCCCGCCGACGCCGAGATCGTCATCGAGGGACGCATCAGGACCGACGCCTGGGAAGACGACGGCCCCTTCGGCGACTACTGGCTGTACTACGCGCCGCCCAAGCCGGCCCGGGTGTTCGAGGTCACCGCGATCACCCACCGCAGCGACCCCCTGTACCACGACATCTTCCCGGTGGGCCCCGAGCACCTGGTGCTGTTCTCGCTCGGGATGGAAGGCGTGGTGTTCTCGCAGCTCAAGGCGCTGGTGCCTCAGGTGGTGGCGATCAACGTTCCCGTCAGCGGTGCGGGCAATCTGGTATACGTCCAGATTCGAAAGGATTTCGAAGGGCTCGGCGTCAACACCGCACTCGCCGCGCTGGGCGCGTACCGGTTCAAGTGCGCCGTCGTGGTCGACGAGGACGTCGACATCTACGACGACGCGAGCGTCCTGTGGGCCATCATGACCCGCACCCAGGCGGATCGGTCCTTCTTCACCGCCCCCGGCTCCTACATCTCGCGCGTCGACCCCACCGGCTACCCCGCCTACCCCGGCGGCCCGCCGCTGCTCAGCACCCGCCTCGGCATCGACGCCACCAGACCGCTGGATCCCGATTTCCCCGAGGTCGCCGAACCGCCGTCCGCGCTATGGCGGGGCATCGATCCGAAGGATTACCTGCCATGAACCTCTCCGGCCCGCGTGTCTCGGGGCGCCAAGGATGGGCGCGTTCCTTCGTCGGGTGAGATTTCCCCCGGCAACCTTCACAGAAGAGCGTAGTCGACAATCTCCACGTCCGCCGGTCCCTGTTCGGTCCACACGAAGCAGATCCGCCACTGGTCGTTGATCCGTACCGAGTGCTGGCCGGCCCTGCCACCCTTCAGCGCCTCGAGGTGGTTCCCGGGAGGAAACCGCAGGTTCTCGAGCACCATGGCCGCGTTCATTGCCGAGAGCATGGCGCGCGTGCGCTTCACCAAGTCGCTCGGGAAGCCCTCGGCAGGGAGCAGAATTGCTGTGTTCCCTTGCCTGCATCCGATGAATTCGGGTCCAGGAAGGCGCATCGCCGGTGGAGGAGCCGTAGTCCGTGAATTGACATCAACACATCAGAATTCCTATGCTTCGATGCATGCGAACCACACTGACCCTCGACCCCGACGTCGCTGCGCTGCTTCGGCGCACGCACGGGAGCCGCGGGGGCAGCTTCAAGGCGCTCGTCAACGAGGCGCTTCGACAGGGATTGCGCCGGATGTCCGCTCCCTCACCCGATCGTTCGACGTACTACCGGACTCCCACTGCCGACCTCGGAAAGTGTCTGCACGCCAGCGTCGACGATGTCGCCGAGGTACTGGCGGTCGCCGAGGGTGAACGGTTCCGGTGATACTCGTCGACGCCAACCTCCTGATCTATGCGCATGTCGAATCGTTCCCCCAGCACGCCGCGTCGCGTGACTGGCTGGACGGAAACATCAACGGGACCGCGCCGGTCGGCCTGCCGTGGCCCAGTCTCCTCGGCTTCGTCCGAATCGTCAGCAATCCACGCATCTTCGAACGCCCTTCCTCGGTGGCGGCGGCATGGCGGCAGGTGGAGTCGTGGCTCGCGACGGATTCCGCCTGGATTCCCCTGCCGACCGAGCGCCACCGCGAAGTGCTCGCACCACTCATGAAGAGTGCGGAAGGTCGAGCCAACCTCGTCCCGGATGCCCACATGGCCGCACTCGCGATCGAGCACGGACTGGTCCTTTGCTCGACCGACGGAGATTTCGCTCGGTTCGACGGTCTGGAGTGGAACAATCCGTTGAAGTAGACGGTTTCGGCTTCCTCGCCGCGTGCGATCGTGCCACCGCAATCGTGTTCTTCGTTCATCCGCCCACCGGTCAGGCGTCGCCCTCCACGGAGCGCGCATATTTCACGTAGTCCACGAAGTTCTCGATCAGACGGCCTGCCTCGGGACGGTCGCGGGCCTGGCCTGCCAGCTCGTCGTAGCCGAGTCCGCCCGCCTCGAACGCGTCCCGATTGCTCTCGTACCATGCCAGGAGCTGGGCCCGGTCGAGCTCCACATGCGGCTGGACTCCCCATACGGGACCATGGCGCCAGCGCCAGATCTGGTTCTCGCAGTCCGCACTGTCCGCGAGGACGACGATGTCCGGGTGTCCGCGCCGCACTTCGTCCCCGTGCCAGTGAAAGACCGGCATCCGGGCCGGGAGGCTCTCGGTCAGCGGATCGCCGGCCCGTGCCGCCGCGGTCAGGTGGATGGCGCCGAAGCCCTTCTCCCGTTCGGCCCGGATCGTCACCTGGTCGCGCCCGCACAGGGCCGAGGCCAGGATCTGAGTGCCGAAGCACAGGCCCATCATCGGGATGCCGGCGCCGGCGAGACCGCGAAGAACATCGTGCTCGCGATGGATCCAGGCTTCGTCGTCGTAGGCGCCGTTGAAGCTGGGGCTCACGTAGACGCCGCAGTAGTCGGTGCCGGCTGGAAGCTCTCCGTCGTTGGTGCGCAGGCGCTCGACCTCGAAGCCCGCCTCTTCCAGCATCTCGTCGATGCGCGTCGCCGGCTGCGGGGCGTGCCAGTTGTCCAGGTGGAGAAAGGGTTTCATCGGGCGTTCCCGTTCGTTTCGGCAGGAGGGCGACGCGTCACCCCGCGGCCCGGTCCGGTCCCGCGGTGCGTCGGCGGCATCGAAGGGCATCGGTCGCCTCCTCGTCGGGAGAGCCGTCTCCGCGCAGGACGACCCCGTAGTCGCGCCGGGCGTCCTGCGCCGTGATCAGACCGTCCAGAACATCCGCGGCGACCGCCGCCGGGTCGCGTTCGGCCGGGTCGCCGTAGCCCCCGCCGCCGGGCAGCTCCAGCACCAGGCGTTCGCCGAAGGGGACCGGCTGGCGCCCCTTGCTCTTCAACGCCTCCCCCGAGGAGAGCGAGACCCGGCCGGCTCGGCCGTCGCGGCCGTCGAACCGCCCTTCGGGGGCACGCCATGTCCGGTCGAACATGGCCGCGACGTTGAACGGGGTGCCGTCCTCGCCGCCGATCTCGATCACCTGGCCGTAGCCGCCGCGCCACCTTCCCGGCCCGGCCGAGCGTTCTCGATACTCCTTGCGCCAGACGATGAGCGGGAAGCTGGTCTCCACCGCCTCGACCGGCGGCGTTCGCACCCCGCTCGGAAAGGCGGTGGTGGAGAGTCCGTCCATGGTCGGGCCGCCTCCGGTGCCGCCGCAATTGAACATGATGACGTCGTAGTCGCGGGAGAGCTTCGGCGATCGTGCCGCGACGGCCGGGTCGACGCCGGTGGGTCCGCCCCGGAGCATGGGGTTCCACATGGCTCCGGCGCCTTCGGCCGGGACTCGCTCGGGCACCACCTGCGCGAGGCACCCGAACACCACGTCCGGCAGCATCTGTCCCACCACGTGACGGGCCGATACCGGCATCGGGCGGACCGCGTTCAGGATCGAGCCCTGCGGTGCGGAGACAGTGACCGGCTCCAGGGTGCCGGCGTTGCAGGGGACGTTCGGCCCGATGACGCAGTTCACGCCGAAGGCGGTGTAGGCCAGGGTGAAGTTGTGGACGACGTTGATCCCGAAGGGGCTGGCGGGCGACGAGCCCGCGTAGTCGACGTGGATGCGGCCGTCGCCGACGGTGAGCTCGGCGCGGATCCGGATCGGTTCGTCGAAGCCGTCCAGCTCGGTCTCGTGCCGGTAGCTCCCCTCGGGCAGCGCGCGGATGGCGTCGACGATGCTGCGGCGGGACTGCCCGATGATGTAGTCGCCGGTCGCCTCGATGTCGTCGAGCTCGAACTCCTTGAGCATGGCCACCAGGCGGCGGGCGCCCTGGTCGTTGCAGGTCATCATCGCGTGGAAGTCGCCTTCCATGTCGGCGGCGTTGCGCACGTTGGTGCGCAGCAGCTCCATCAGCTCTTCGTTGACGGTGCCCTCGCGCGCGAGATGCATGATCGGGATGTTGATGCCTTCCTCGTAGCACTGCCGGGCGTCGGGTCCGAATCCGCGACCGCCCATGTCCACGATATGGCAGGTGTTGGCGAGCAGTCCGACCGCCCGGCCCCGGTGGAAGGCCGGCGTCACCACCGTCACGTCGTGGTAGTGCCCGACCGACAGCCAGGGATCGTTGGTGACGAAGACGTCGCCGGGCTTCATGGTGTCGATCGGGAACTTGTCGATGAAGTGTTCCACGCAGATGGCCATGGAGTTGACGTGACCGGGCGTCCCGGTCACCGCCTGCGCGACCATCTGTCCCCGGCGGTTGAACACGCCGGCCGACAGATCGCCGCACTCGCGCACGGACTGGCTGAAGGCGGTGTGTATGACGGTCTGGGCCTGCTCTTCGATGGCCGAGATCAGGCGGCTCCAGATGAGCTGCTTGCGAATCTCCTCCATGTCGCGCATGAGCGTACCTCCTCAATCCCGCGGCCGGCGGGACCGCGACGTCAGCTCGATCTCTCCGCCGGCCAGAATGAGCGCATCGAACTGCGAGGCGACCACCGTCGCGGTCTCGTCCTCGGTGATGACCGCCGGTCCGTCGACCCGGTGGCCGGGACTCAGGGAGTCGCGACGATGGATCCGGAACGACAGCGCCGACCTCGAGGCCGGATCGAAGATCGAGCGTTCCTCCGGCGCGGGCTCCGGACTCTCTCCGGCGCCGGAAGCCCCAGCGGGCAGTTCGGGGTGAGGATCGGCCCGCACCGTGGTGCTCCACGCGACAATCTCGGCGTCCGCGATGGCCCCGATGTCCCGGCCGAATGCACGACGGTACGCCCGATTCAGCAGATCCTGCAGGATGCCGGCACTGTCTCGGGCGAACCGGCCCGGGGGGATGTCGACGACGATTTCGTGGCCCTGGCCCTGGTAGCGCATGTAAGCCTGACGGCGGACTTCGATTCGAGCCTCGTTGCCCGCACCGAACCGCACGTACCGCGTCGCTTCGTCCTCCATCTCTTCGTAGACCCGGTTGACGACGCCCGGATCGAAATCGTTCGTGCACTGGTACAGGGTTCGCACCACCTCGTAGGCGATGGGCGCCCGCAGAAAGCCGACCGCGGATCCGACGCCGGCGTCGCGCGGGATGACGATGCGCCGGATCCCCAGCTTGTCGGCGAGCTGGCAGGCGTGCAGCGGCGCCGCGCCGCCGAAGGCGATCAGCGTCCGATCGTCCGCGTTCTTCCCGCTCTCGATGGCGTGGACCCGGGCCGCGCTCGCCATGTTCTCGCACACCACCTCGGTCACGCCGAAGGCCGCGGCATCGAGGGAAAGCGACATGGCATCGCCGATACCTTCCAGGAGCGCGTCCTCGGCCCTGGCCGGATCCAGCGCCACCTTGCCGCCCGCGAAGTGCTCCGGGGCGATTCGGCCCATGACCACGTTGGCGTCGGTCACGGTCGCCTCGCGACCGCCGAATCCGTAGCACGCCGGGCCCGGCTGCGCCCCGGCGCTTTCCGGTCCCACCGAGAGCCGGCCCAGCGCGTCGATCCAGGCGATGGAGCCGCCGCCCGCGCCGATCTCCACCATGTCGATCACCGGGATGCGCAGCGGTATCCCGCTGTCCTTGCGGAAGCGATAGACGCGGGCCACCTCGAATCGGCGGCTGGTCTGGGCCGAGCCGCCGTCGACCAGGCAGATCTTCGCCGTGGTGCCGCCCATGTCGAACGACATCGCCTTGTCCAGGCGGTTCGACCTCGCAATCGCGCCGGCGAAGATGGCGCCTCCGGCGGGGCCCGATTCCATCAGCCGGACCGGGAAGCGCTTCGCGGTCTCGACCGTGGTCAGCCCCCCGCTCGACAGCATCAGCAGGAGCGGGCAGCGGAACCCGCGTTCGCGCAGCGCCGCGTCGAAGCGGTCGAGATAGCGCTCGATCAGTGGCCGCACGTAGGCGTTGGCGCAGGCGGTCGAGAAGCGTTCGAACTCGCGGAACTCGGGCGACACGTCCGAGGAGACGGTGATCGACCACGCGGGCCGGTGCCTCGCGAACCAGTCGCGGGCAAGGTGCTCGTGGGCCGGGTTGGCATAGCTGTGGAGAAAGCCGACGGTCAGCGACTCGGTACCGGCCGCATCCAGGGATGGAAGCAGGGCGTCGAGCTTCGCCTCGTCCAGCGGAATCAGCACTTCGCCACGACTGTTCAGCCTTTCCGGGACCGTGAACCGGCGCCGCCGGGGCACCAGTGGTCGGGGCTTGACGATATTGATCTCGTACTGTTCGGGCCGCCCCTCGGTGCCCATCTCGATGGTGTCCCGGAACCCCTCGGTGGTGACGAGCGAGGTCGTCGCCCCCTTGCGCTCCAGGATCGCGTTGGTCGCCAGCGTCGTGCCGTGGATGATGACGCCGACGTCGCGGGGTCCGACGCCCGCGCGGGACAGCCCCTCTTCCAGCGCCTGCATGCAGGCGACGGCCGGGTCGTCGGTGGTGGTCAGGACCTTGGAGGTGAACCGCCGGCCGCCGACCTCGAGGGCGACGTCGGTGAAGGTGCCTCCGACGTCGATCCCGATCCGCGCTCCGGTTCGCGCTTCACTCACGGACGTTCAACCTCTGCGGGGAGACGGGCAGCCGAGCGCGGCCGGCGCGCGCGTCATCCGAGCACCGAGAAGCTGCTCTCCTTGTTGATCTCGCGCTTTCGGGAGTAGAAGCCGACGTTCACCTCGCGGTCGATGTGCTCGAGGGGGAAGGAGAGCGGATGGGTGTCATGGTCGTTGCCCCGCTCGCAGTAGTCGATGAGCGCGGCCATCATCTTTCCCGCCACCGGCGCGTTCTTGAACTGGTTCCCCGAGGTGCCGATTGCCATGTAGAAGCCCGGCACCCGGCTCTTGTCGTAGATGGGGATCCAGTCGTCGGAGGCGTCGTAGAGGTCCACCACCCCGCGCAGGCTGGAGGGGATTCCGAGGGTCGGCACCCGCTGCCCGTAGCGATGCGCCTGCGTCGTGCCCTGGTCGGTGAAGTCGCGCGAGTAGTCGTCCGGGTCGACGAACTCGCGCGGGTCGCACTCCGGATCCTCGCTGCCGATGAGGATGTGGTTGCCCGACTCGGGGCGGATGTAGCAGCCGATGTCGCTGTCGGAGACGACGGTGCCGAGCGACTCGAAGTCGAAACCCGCGGGCGCCGGGACGTGGACGACTTCCTGGCGCAGCGGCTTGGTCTCGATGGTCATGTCGTCGAGGGCGCCGGCCATCGCGTTGACGGCGGCGGAGTGGGGGCCGGCCACGTTGACCACCACGGGAGACGCGATCTCCGTCCCGTCGTCCAGCGTCACGCCGCGGATGCGGCCGTCGTCTGCCCGGATTTCGACGACCTCGCGCCCGAACCGGAACTTCGAGCCCTTCGCTTCCGCCGCGCGCTGCAGGTTGTGGGTCGAGAGCTGTGGGTCGGAGATGTAGCCGGCGGTCGGCCAGAACACGCCGCCCGGGAGTTCCCCGCCGCTCGGCTCCCCGAACCCCTCGTCGCTCATGAGGCGCGGAGGGCCGTAGCGGCGGGTGTCGTAGATGGGAAGCTTCTCGCGAATTGTCGCGGCATCCCACTCCTCGTGCGGGATGCCGAGTTCCTTCGACAGGCGGATGTGCTTGGCAAGGTGGTCGTTGTGCTCGGTCTGCATCACCAGGCATCCGCACTCGACGAACTTCGCGAGGCCGCGCTCGTCGTCCGCCTCCAGGTACTTCCGCCACTCGTGCCAGTAGTGGTACCCCTCCCACGCGAGCGCGATGCCGTCGAAGGTCGAGTAGTGCACCCGGATGATCGCGCACGAGCTGGAGGTCGGCCCGTAGCCGGCGGCTGGGAGCTTGTCCACGTTCAGCGTCCGGTAGCCGAGCTTGGCGAGCTCGAACGCGGTGGCGGCGCCGATGATGCCGGCTCCGATGATGAGGGCGTCGTACTGGTGATGCGTGCTCGACATGGTGTCGTCTCCCGCGATGGGTGCGCTTGTCTCGATGGCCGGAGTGGACCGGCCGGGCCGTTTCTCTACTCCCGTCATTCGTCGCCGGGCATGACGCGGCGCATGAATCGGTCGAACGACATTCCGGAACATGGGAGCGACGCGACTCATCTCGTTCCCGCTCCGCCCGCGTCGCGCCACTGGGCGCGAAGCGTCTCCTCGCTGTCCGGCTCGCGTTCGAAGCAGAAGTCGCGCTCCAGCACCGGCGCCAACCACGGTTGCGCGCGACTCGTCCACAGGTGGCAGGTGGGCTCGATGACCGAGGTGTCGTCGAGGGTGCCGGCCTTCATGCTGAGCGTCGTGCTTCCTTCGGCGCGTGTTCCGCCGCCGGCGTGGTAAAGCCGGGTGCCGCACTCGCCGCAGAACGCACAGAGCTTCTCCGCGCCCGAACCGCCGCGCGTGCGGAAGATGCGCGGCTCGGTGCCGGTGAACTCGATCGCGTCGCGCTCGACCCACATCGACAGCCCGAATGCGCTCGAAGACTGCTTCTGGCAGTCGCGGCAGTGGCAGGCGTAGAGCGCTGCGGGTGCGCGCAGCAGCCGGTAGCGAATCGCCCCGCACTGGCAGCCGCCTTCCTGACCCGATGCGACCGGCATGGTGTGGCCTCCATCGTTTCGGACGAGTCGTCCCGGTGTGCGCGGGCCGTGCTCCCTCGCCGCTCCCGGAACCGGGAACCGGGAACCGGGAACCGGATGGTACGGGAATCGGGAATCCATGTATGTTGCCGGCACCTGGTTCACGTGAATGCTCCATCCGGCCCCTGATGTCGCTCGCCGTGGACGGTTCCGGCGTCAGTCTTCGGCCGCACCCCCGGCGTCAGGAGGAGAGGGCGCATGACGGAGGTCCGTCTCGGTCTCATCGGCGACCACATCGCCGACTCGCGGGCGCCGCGGCTGCACCGGCTCGCGGGCGCGCTGCGCGGAATCGCGGTTCGCTACGATCTGCTGGTCCCGGCGGAGGCCGGCCTCGGGTTCGATGCGCTCTTCGATCTGTGCGCGAGCGGAGGCTACCGCGGAATCAACGTCACCCATCCGTACAAGGAGCGGGCGGCGGCGCGGGTCGAGATCGAGAGCCCGCTGATTCGCGCGGTGGGGGCGGTGAACCTGGTGCGCTTCGATTCGGACAGGCAGCGGGGCTTCAACACCGACTACACGGGCTTTCTCTCCGCCTGGCGTGAGAAGTTCGGAACCGGTGCGCCGGGGGTCGTATGCCAGACAGGCGCGGGCGGGGCGGGCAAGGCCGTGGCGTTCGCGCTCGCGGCGCTCGGAGCGGAGGCGATTCGACTCGTGGACATCGACCGTTCCCGGGCGCGGGTGCTCGCGGCGTCGCTCCGGACGTCATATCCGGCGCTGGACGCGACGGACGCCGCGAGCGTGGAAGAAGCGACCGGGCATGCGCAGGGGCTCGTCAACTGCTCTCCGGCCGGCATGATCGGGCACGGCGGCACACCGATCCCGCGCCGGTTCATGCAGGATGCGGCATGGGCGTTCGACGCGGTCTACACCCCGGTCGATACGCGGTTCCTGACCGATGCGGCGGCAGCCGGACTCGACACCCTGAGCGGCTTCGAGCTCTTCTTCCACCAGGGAGCGGACGGCCTCGAGACCTTCTTCGGCGAGTCGGTCGATCGGGTCCGTCTCCGAGAGGCGTTGGGCGAGCCGGGTCGAGCGCCCACCGGCTGATTCGAGACGGCACGCCGGCCAGACGTGATAGACTGTACACACCCGCATACAACCGCACACAACCGAGCTTGACCATGTCCGCGACGATGACAATCCGCCTGGAGTCCGAGCTGAAGCAGCGACTCGATCATCTGGCCGAAGCGACGCAGCGATCGAAATCCTTTCTTGCCGCCCAGGCCATACGTGATTTCGTCGATCTGAACGAGTGGCAGATACAGGAGGTTCGAAACGCACTTGCCGAAGCCGACAGCGACGACTTTGCAAGCGACGATCGTGTCAAGGACGTGCTGGGCAAGTGGGGCGTCGATGCAGGTTAGGTGGCTGGAGACGGCGTTGAGGAATCTGGACGACGAAGCCGAGTACATTGCCCGAGAGAACCCCGCTGCGGCCCGAGCTCTCGTGCAGCGCATTTCGCAGGCCGTCGATCTTCTGAGGGAGAACCCCGGCCTTGGTCGCCCCGGCCGGATCCACGGCACCCGTGAGCTGGTCATTCCCGGCACACGCTACGTGATCCCGTATCGTGTCCGGCCCCAGTTGAACCGCATGGAAATACTCCGCGTCTTCCACGCCTCGCGCCGTCTGCCCCGGCGCTGGTGAGCGTCCCGTTGCACATCCGGCACCGTGTGCCTTTCGGCGATTCGGGTCGGGAACCGTCATTTCGGTCGCAGCCCGATCTTCTCCATCAACTGGCGGCGCACGTCCATTCCGTCGACCATTTTCTCCGCCATGAGGAACAGGCCCTCGCCACCGCTCTCGCGCTCCCACAGCGCACCGATGGCTCGGAGCGATGTCCGATACCTGCGTGAAAGCCAAGTTGAGACGTTCAAGTGCGGTCAGCTTCGCGAGCGGGCCGATATCGGATACTTGTGTGTCCATCAAGTCGAGCCATTCAAGCGTGGTCAGCCTCGCGAGTGGACGGATGTCGGATATCTGTGTGCTTGCCAAGTGCATCGGGCCAGCGTAGCCGGACCTCGCGCGAGGTATCATGAGCCTCGAGTCGCGGGCGATGCAGGCGATGCTCTCGCAGTGCCGTAGGAACCCGGGTACGGCGCGGGGTACTATCGCCGCACGCGCGACCGTCGGGTCCGGCCAATCGGGTGCACCGGGGTGAGTGAACCGCGAATCATCAAGAAGTATCCGAACCGACGGCTGTACGACACCGAGGTCAGTCGCTACGTCACTCTCGAGGACGTGCGCGGTCTCGTGCTGCAGGAGACTCCCTTCCAGGTTCGCGACGCGCGCAGCAACGAGGACCTTACCCGCAGCATCCTGCTGCAGATCATCATGGAGCAGGAGGCGGACGGCGAGCCCATGTTCAGCGAGCAGGTGCTCACCAAGATCATCCGCTCCTACGGCGATTCGCTGCAGGGGATGATGGCGAGCTACCTCGAGCGCAGCCTGAACCTGTTCGTCGAGCAGCAGGCGAGGGTTCAGGATCAGATGAAGACGATGATGGGCAGCGACCCACTGTCGATGATGCGCGAGATCACCGAACGGAACCTGTCGATCTGGCAGGAGATGCAGGACGGGCTCCTCCGTGCCGCAACGCCTCCGCCTTCCGGCCGGTCCGGCGAATCCGGCCGCAAGCACGCTCCCTCCGGCGACGAGGACTGAGTGCGCTTCTCCGCGGCATGCAGCGTGCCGCGCCGCCCATATCCTCGCACCTGCCACCTGCCACCTGCCACCTGCGTACGAATCCGATCCGCCGGCGTGGATCTCCCACGATGCCCGGGTGCGGGAGTGGTCGAATCGAATCGAGGTGGGAATGCTCAGTGGGATGCCCGTTGACATTCGTTGCGCGCGCTTCCTAGTATCCCAGCCTTGTTGCAGCGCAACACCACAACCGGAGCCGGTCTCGCGGCGGCGATGGAGAGGAGACGGGGCGGCTTCGCCAGGGTGCGGCGCGAGCGTTTCACGGAGGGGTGCGAATGTCGGAAAGGGTCGCGCTGGTGACTGGCGGGATCGGTGAACTGGGCCGGTCGATCTGCGAACGACTGACACGACAGGGATGCAGGGTGGCAGCGCTCGACATTGCGCTGACCACGAACGGGGACGACGGACGGAGCTGGCAGGCGAGGCTCGCGAGGGACGGGCTCGACATCCTGCTCATCGCCGCCGACGTCACCGATTTCGGCTCGTGTACGCAGGCGGTGGCCCACACGGAATCCAGACTCGGCCCGGTAGACATCCTCGTCAACTGCGCGGGAATCACCCGCGACGCATCCCTTCGAAAGCTCGACAAGAACGAGTGGGATGCAGTCCTCTCCACCAACCTCGACAGCGTCTTCAACGTGACCAAGCACGTCATCGACGGGATGACGCAGCGAGGTTTCGGCCGGATCGTCAACATCTCCTCCCTCAACGGCGTCAAGGGTCAGTTCGGCCAGACCAACTACTCCGCCGCCAAGGCCGGGATGCACGGGTTCACGATGGCCCTTGCGCGCGAGGTGGCCCGCAAGGGCGTGACCGTGAACACGGTGTCGCCGGGATACATGAACACGAAGATGGTCGGGGCGGTGCCGCGGGAAATCCTCGAGCGCATCGTGGAGGAAATTCCGATGGGACGCCTCGGCGAAACCCGCGAAATTGCGGCGCTCGTCGGTTTCCTGTGCTCGGACGATGCCGCGTTCATCACCGGCGCGAACTACAGTATCAACGGCGGCCACCACATGCATTGACGGGTGGCGCCGGCGCGAGCGCCGGGGCGAGAGGCTCCGGCGCGCGGTTCGGGGCCGTCACGGGCGCGGGCGCGTCCGGATCGGCCGGCACGGCGACGGTGATCGTCGCGCGGGCGATGGCAATTCGGAGTCAGCGCATGAAAATCAACATCTCGATGGAAACGACGCCGGCCGAGTTCCGGGAATTCCTCGGCCTGCCCGAAGTTCAGCCGCTGCAGGCGGAGATGATCGAGAAGATCCGCGAACAGATGCAGGCGGGCGTGGAGGGGTTCGACCCGCTCAGCATGATGCGTCCGTTCATCGCCCCCAACCTCCAGAGCATGGAGTCGATGCAGCGCGCGTTCTGGAACGGGATTTCGGCGGTGGCGGGTGCGGCCGGAGATCGGAAACGGGAAGACTGACCCGATCGGCCGCCAACCGGTGCGGGAGTGGAACCGCATGCCGATCTCGAACGATCCCGCAAGGTGTTGGTGGACCGGCTCCCGCGTGACGGCGGCCGCGGTTCTCGCCATGCCGCCGCCCTCGACGATCGCATCGTGGTCTGCGGCGCGCGGCGGGCTCATGTGCGCCGTCCGAGGCGACGGGCAGGTATTCCGCCGCCATCCAGACGACCTCGATCGGGTTCCCGATGTTCGCAACGTCGTGTCCGAGAAGGATGCGGGCGGCCTTGCCCGATCCCTCCCGTCACGGCGTGGCGCCTGAACGCCTCGTCGGTTCGGTGAAATTTCGCGGCTGCCGCTGCCCCGGGCTTCAGCTCCGAGAGTTGTGCTCGATCAGCCACGCGGCGACGTCGGGCAGGAGTTCGGTGTGCGTGCGGTGGCCGGTGATGAGGTCGAAGTGCCCGCCACGGTGCTCCCGGGTGGTGGCGAATGCGACCTGCGCAAGCTCCGCGAGTGGAGCCGAGGCGCCGGGCGGGACGATGCGATCGTGGATTCCGAATACGTTCAGGAGCGGCGTGGCGAGGCTTGCCGGTTCGTAGCGGTGGCCGTCGAATACCGCGCCGCCTTCGGCCACGAATGCGTTGTCGCGGTAGAACGTTCGGTAGAGCCCGCGAAACGTCTCTCCCGGGAATGCGGGCGGGAATCGGCGGGCCCGCTCGACCCGGGCCGCGCGGGCGGCCCCGGACGTGGTGTCAATGCCTTCGAGCAGGGTGAACAGCCCCGCCCCGCACGATTGCATCGGCGACGCGGCCGCCATCAGGAAAGCGCTCACCGCTCCCGGAACGTCGCCGAACAGGTCGGCCAGCCGTTCTGCGTTGCACGCGCGGAGCCAGTCGGCCAGGGTATCGGATCCGGACGCGAACTCGACCGGGGTCGACAGGGTGACGAGCCCACCGACCTTGTCAGGACGGCGGATGCAGTAGAGCAAGGCGAGCAGGCCTCCGTGGAAGTGCCCGGCGAGCGCAGGGCGCCGTCCGTCGGTCACGTCCCGAACCGTGTCGACGGCGCGGTCGATCCGGTCGATCCGGTCCGCGACGGTGGGCCGATCGCCCGTCTCGTCCGGCCGGCCCCAGTCGAGCCGCCAGGTATCGACCCCATGCGCAACGAGGGTGCGCACGACCGATCGTTGCGGATCGATGTCGAAGATGTCCGGGTCGACCATGAAGCCCGGGACCAGCAGCAGGGAGGCGCGGGCCGTTCGCTCGCCCGCATATCGAATCAGCGTCGCATTGGCGTCCAGCATGGCCGCCCGGGGTTCGTCCGCCCATGGTCGGGCAAGCGGCCCGGCCTTCGCCGGCGGCGTTTCAAGGGCACGGGCGAGGGCACGTGCGGACGCGGGATCACGCTCCAGCCAGTCCATGA
The DNA here is from genome assembly GCA_022826505.1 of Gammaproteobacteria bacterium. Lineage (GTDB taxonomy): Bacteria > Pseudomonadota > Gammaproteobacteria > HK1 > HK1 > HK1. The sequence continues at coordinate 25,627 of JAJDUQ010000262.1, read as the reverse complement.
CGGTGGCGGCGGCGTGGCGCCGTGCGCTGTCGAACTCGGGACTCGACGAGAACGCCCGAAACGCATCGTCGATGCGCGCGGCGAGAACGGACTGACATTCGCCGGATGCAGGGTCCGGGCTGTCCGACGCGGCGCTTGCGAGCTGCTGCGCCGTGTCGCGTGCGAATGTGCCCGTGAGGCGGGCAAGATCGGCCATCGCGTGCGCGGCGGCCCGCGAATGGGCCGACGGCTCGAACTCCCGCATTGCCGCCGCGAACGGCTCGGTCCACGTTCCGAGCACGTTCGAGAACGCGCGGCCGGCATCCCCGAATCGCTCCTGCACGTGCGATTCACGGACGGTTTCGTCGAATGCGGCGAGAAGCGCCTGGACAGGCGCCGCCTCGCCGGTGGATGACCCGTCGCCAGGGTTGCCGTTCGACGCGTTCACCGAATTCGCGTTCGCGAACCCGTCAGGCGATCGGCTTACCGACTGAGCCGGTTCTCGATGATATCGTCGACCACCGCAGGCTCGGCCAGCGTCGACGTATCGCCGAGGTTGTCGATCTCGTTCGCCGCCACCTTGCGCAGGATGCGCCGCATGATCTTGCCCGACCGCGTCTTCGGCAGCCCCGGTGCGAACTGGATGACGTCGGGTGAGGCGATGGGGCCGATCTCCTTGCGCACGAGTCCGACGAGCTCCTTCTTCAGCGCGTCGGTGCCTTCGGTGCCGGCGTTCAGCGTCACGTAGGCGTAGATCCCCTGGCCCTTGATGTCGTGCGGGCAGCCGACCACCGCCGCCTCCGCCACCGTCGAGTGCAGCACCAGCGCGCTCTCCACCTCGGCGGTGCCCATCCGGTGCCCGGACACGTTGATCACGTCGTCCACGCGCCCCGTGATCCAGTAGTAGCCGTCCGCGTCGCGGCGCGCGCCGTCCCCGGTCATGTACATCCCCGGGAACGCCGCGAAGTAGGTCTGGATGAAGCGTTCGTGGTCGCCGAACACGGTCCGCATCTGCCCCGGCCAGCTCCGTTTGATGCACAGCGCCCCCTCCGCCTCGCCCTCGAGCTCGTTGCCCTCGGGGTCGACGAGGACCGGCTCGATGCCGAACAGGGGCCGGGTGGCGGAGCCGGGCTTGAGCCGCGTGCAGCCCGGGAGCGGGGTGATCATCACGCCGCCGGTCTCGGTCTGCCACCAGGTGTCGACGACGGGGCAGCGCGCGTCGCCCACCACGTGGTAGTACCACTCCCACGCCTCGGGGTTGATGGGCTCGCCCACCGAGCCGAGGATGCGCAGGCTCTCGCGGCTGGTGCGCTTCACGAAGTCGTCGCCCTGGCCCATGAGCGCGCGGATCGCGGTCGGGGCGGTGTAGAAGAGGTTCACGCCGTACTTGTCGCAGATCTGCCAGAAGCGGCTGAAGTCCGGGTAGTTCGGGACCCCCTCGAACATCACCGTGGTGGCGCCGTTCGAGAGCGGCGCGTACGTCACGTACGTATGCCCGGTGATCCAGCCCACGTCCGCGGTGCACCAGAAGGTGTCGCCCTCGTGGTAGTCGAAGATGTACTTGAAGGTCAGCGTGGCGTAGAGCAGGAATCCTCCCTGGCTGTGCTGCACGCCTTTCGGGGTGCCGGTCGAGCCCGAGGTGTAGAGGATGAACAGCGGATCCTCCGCGTCGAGCTCTTCCGCCGGGCAGTCCGCCGAGGCGTCCGCCATCAGCTCGTGGTACCAGACGTCGCGGCCGTCGCGCCACGGCACCTCGTTGCCGGTGCGGCGCACCACGATGCAGGTGTGGGTGTTCGGGCACCCCTCCAGGGCCTCTTGGGTGTTCCTCTTCAGTGGCACGTTGCGCCCGCCGCGCGGCCCTTCGTCCGCGGTGATCACCACCCGACAGTCGGAGTCGAGGATACGGTCGCGGAGCGCATCCGGGGAGAAGCCGCCGAACACCACGGAGTGCACCGCGCCGATCCGCGCGCAGGCGAGCATCGCCACCATCGCCTCCGGCACCATCGGCATGTAGACGCATACCCGGTCGCTCTTCTCGACGCCCTTCGCCTTGAACACGTTTGCGAGCTTGCACACCTCGGCATGCAGCTCGCGGAAGGTGATGCGCCGCTCCTCACCCGGCTGGTCGCCCTCCCACAGGATCGCCGGCTTGTCGCCGCGCTCCGCGAGGTGCCGGTCGAGGCAGTTGTACGCGACGTTCACCCGGGCGCCGTCGAACCAGCGGATGCCGACGTCGCCGCCGAAGGTCCAGTCCGCGACCCGATCCCACTTCCGGAACCAGTGGACGTGCTCGTTCGCCATGTCCGCCCAGAATCCTTCCGGATCCTCGATTGAACGCCTGTACATGGCCTGATACGTCGCCTCGTCGATGAGTGCGCGCTTCGCCGCATGCGGCAGCACGTCGTAGACCTTGGAATCGGACATGTCTCCTCCTCGAGCCCTTGCTCTTGCTCACTGTCGGTATCGAGTCAATCCTACTTCAAGGCGGTGATGTAGGTAATCCAGCCGGCGTCCGCCTCTCCGTGCTCGGCCGGCGCGAATTCCCCGTTGCCTTCGCCGGTCTTCTCGTCGGTGCCCTGCCAGTACACGGTGACGTCGCAGAATCCCGCCTCCTGGAGGACCTCGCGGATCTCCGGCAGGGTCCACAGCCGCCACTCGTAGACGAACGCATCCCGGATACGAGAGCCGTCGGGGAACCGGAAGTGGATGCGGCAGCGATTGCGACCGGTGATCGGGTCGTACCACGCCTGGTCCCAGATGTAGGTGAACCCGTCGTTCTCGGTCGTTTCCTTCATCTCCCGGAAGGCATCGTATCCGCCGTAGGCGTCGAGGAAGAACACGCCGTCCTCGACCAGCGCATCGAGTACCTTCTCGAAGTAGGCGCGCAGCCCGGCGCGGTCATGCAGTACCCAGTAGCTGAAGTTCATCGCGAGCACCGCGTCCATGCCGGTGCGGTCGGCTTCGAGCACGTCGGCGTGGACCAGCTCGATACGCCGGGACGAGCGCCCCAGCGGTTCGACGTTGTGGCGGCGGCCCCATTCCAGGACGTCGGCGTCGATGTCGATGGCCACCGCCCGGTTCGTGCGCCGGCGCCGGACCCACTCGCACGCGGCGTGCGCGGTACCGCAGAAGTCTTCGCGCAGGTGCCTCGCCTTGCGTCCTCGCAGCGCCGCGAAGGTCTCGTCGACGAAGTCGATCTCCGCCTCCACGCATTGCACTGCCTGCTGATACAGCGCGTGGACGTCCGCCTTCGAGGCGAGCGTCTCCTTGCGCCCTTGTCGAGCGGGGCTTCGGGTCATGCCGGGATGCCGTGTCGGAGGGTCATGTTCAACGCAGCGAACGCAGCCGGATCCGGGTCCGCAGCCGTGACTCGGTGAGAAAGGAACATGCGTCTGCCGCGCATGATCATCGTCCCCTGGTCATGGCCTCCATCGTCTCCGGGATCGCCTCCCCGGGCAGCGGACGAGCCATCGGACGGCTGTTCGGCAAGACGCTCGGCCACTACGTCCTGACGAGCTTCCTTGCCGCAACCATCGGCCTGATCGCCCTCAACCTGGTCCGCCCGGGCGTGGGCGCCTCCCTTGACGGCTTCGCCGATGAAGGCGGTGCACGCGCCGTCGGATTGCGGCGAGCCGACCACGACGAGCCTCGCCCCGGAGTTACGAGCACCTACTTACGTGCTCGCCCGGAATTGCAATCGGGTCGTCTCCGAGAACAATGTCGACGCATCGCGCCGATGCACGGCTCGAGACGAAGCCGAAGAGAGTCGAACCATTGTCGCCGCTCGAGGCGTGCGGCAACAACGCTTCAGCCGGTTTCGATCGGGGTGTGCTCCGAGTCGTGATCGCCGCAGACAAGGCTGCCATGGCGGCGCCGAGGCGGATTGCCATCGGGCAGGCCGAAGGGAGGGTCCGCGCACTTCGCCGGGAGCCGATTCGAATGCTTGCTTCGGCTCCCCGGGGGCAATACGGAGGACGTTGAACGTGACAATCAGGAACATTCTGGTACAGGTCGACCGCGACGCGCGCAATTCGGTGCGGATCGCGCTGGCGGTCAATCTGGCTGAAAGGCATGGAGCGCACCTCGTTGGTCTGTTTGCCTACGCCGGGCTGCCGGGGACCTACCCGTATGCCGAGGGTCCTCTTGCCCAGGAGGTGCTGCGGCGCTATGAAGACGCGACGCAAGGGACCGCCGGCAAGCTCCGCACCGAGTTCGAGCGTCGGGCGGGCAGTGCCGGGCTGTCCCACGAGTGGCGCATGGAGGAGGACAGATCTCCCCCGATCCTGGCGACTCAGGCCCGCTATGCCGACTTCGTCGTCGTCAGTCAGGCCGTGCACGGCTCGTCCGCGAGCGGGCGCGGCTACGACCTGGCCGAGGAGGTGGTGGTGGCTTCTGGGTCGCCGACCATCGTCGTCCCCTACGCCGGTACGTTCGACAAGGCTGTCGGGAAGGTCGTGATCGCCTGGAACGGGAGCCGCGAAAGCAGCCGGGCCGTACGTGACGCCATGCCGATCCTCAGGGCCGCCGACGAGGTGACGGTATTCAGCGTCAATCCCGACCACGATCATCTGCCCGGCGCCGAAATCGCGGGCCATCTCGCGCGCCACGGCGTCAAGACGGATGTCGGCCACACCATCGCCGGCGACATCGAGGTCGGCGACGCCATTCTCAACGCCGTGTCCGACCACGCCGCCGACTTGCTGGTCATGGGAGCGTATGGGCACACCCGTTTTCGCGAGTTCGTGTTCGGTGGTGCAACCCGCCACATCCTGCGCCACATGACCGCCCCGACCTTGCTGACCCACTGACCCGATGAGTCGGGAGCGATGCGGATTCCTGCCGCGAAGGGTTGGCCGCAGGTCGCTTCGCGGCCACCACTGCCTTCCTCAATCAATGGCCGAGGCGGTTCGGCCGCCGCGAGGATGCGGGGCCGGTGCCGGGAAGGGGGTTCGACAATGGCGGCTGCCGAGCTGCTTCGGTCGGCGACGAAGAGCGTGCCCCGGCGGTCGTTGGCAAGGCCGCCCGGGTGGCCGACATCGTCGGGGAGAAGGAACTCGCCGGCTGACTCACCGCTTTCCATGTCGACGGCGAACGCTACCGGAAATCGCTTGGGCCGCGCGTGCGTGTGCGCGTGGTACACGGAAGGCTCGGAATGTATCCTTGCGCCGGGAAAGTGAGCACTTGCGGGAGAGGCAACGATGAAGTTCAGGATCGAATATTGCGGTGCTTGAGGGTATGAACCCGAAGCGCTCCGTGTGAGCGACAGGTTGTCCCGGATTGACGACGCCGACATCGAGCTGGTGAAGAGTTCGGGCGGCGTGTTCGAAATCACCCTCAATGGTGATCTCGTCTACTCGAAGAAGGCGACAGGCCGCTTCCCGAAGTGGAAGGAAGTGGAGGCGATTGCGGCGCGCGCCTGAAACGGCAGGTTCGAGACGGGCGCCGGCCGGCGCCCGTGCGTGGAATCGGACGTTCCTCGTCCCGGCCGTACACTACCTCTCCGCCCGACCGCCCGGATCGGGTGCGACGCCGGTTCGTGACATGGGCGAGGTCCCCCGGGCGTCGCGTGCGGACGTTCCCGAAGGTGCGGCGGAACCTGGCGCCGGCCGGCGGCGTCCCGAGTTCGTGCTGCGGCTCCGTCGTGCGGCGACCATGCCAGCCACCACTCGCTCGATGTCGTTCGGCTCGATACCGATATCGGCAAGACGGGAGCGCCCGAGCCGACGCAGCTCGCGCACGGTGCGGCGACGCTCCGCATGGTCACGCAGTCCTTGCACGAAACCGGCAATTGCCCGCCCGACCCGGGCGGCCGCGGCCTCGACGACCTGCGGGAACTTCGGATGAAAGTCGTCGGCATTCGCTGCACGGCGGTCGGGCACGATGTTCCGGGCGGGCGCGATTGCGGTCTCCTGCATCGCGAATGCGGTGACCGGGCGGCCGGTTCCATTCTCGTTCGATGCGGTTGCCTTCATGATAGTTTTCCTCACCTTGTATTCGAATCGGACGATCATCCGGCCGGTGTATTGACCACAGAATATATGTTCCAATCCGGTCATTCACAACGTATGATCGCTGGAGGTGAGATATAGAATTCCTTGCCCTTGTGAAACGGCGCCTTCCTTCCCTCAATTCGCTCCGGGCCTTCGAGGCGGCAGGCCGGCACATGAGCTTCAGCCGCGCGGCGGAAGAGCTTCACGTCACCCCCGCCGCGGTCGGCCAGCAGGTGCGCACACTGGAGTCCTATCTGGGCGAGACGCTCTTCGTGCGCCTGAACCGATCCGTGGAACTCACCGTCGCCGGCCAGGCGCTGTTGCCGGGGGTGAGCGACGGCTTCGATCAGCTCGCGCGGACCATGGAGGCGTTCTACCGGCGTACCGTGCGGCGTCCCCTGACGGTCAGTGTGGAACCCAACTTCGGGGCGAAATGGCTCGTGCGTCGCCTCGATCGATTCAGGGAGCGGCATCCGGGGATTGAAATCAGGCTGGACGCGACCTCCAGGGTGGTCGAGTTCACGCGTGAGGACGTCGATCTCGCCATTCGATACGGCGACGGGCACTACCCGGGGCTGCGGTGCGACGTGCTGTTCGAGGACGAGGTCTTTCCGGTGTGCAGCCCGGCGCTCCTCGAGGGTCCGCATCCACTCGCGCATCCCGAAGACCTGCAGTGGCATCGCCTCCTGCGCCAGGACTGGGCGGCGGGGCAGCCGACGTGGCCGGACTGGGCGATGTGGCTGCGGGCGGCAGGGGTCGAGAATGTCGATTCCACGCAGGGTCCCGAGTTCGCGCCCGGCAGTTACGGACTGATGATGGACGCGGCGCTCGCCGGCCAGGGCGTGGCGCTGGCCAGCAGCGTGCTCTCGGCCGACGACATCGAGGCGGGACGTCTGGTCAAGCCGTTCGACGTCTCCATGCACCAGAGCCTGCGTTACTACCTCGTGGGCCCGGAGGCAACGGCGGACGAACCCATGAGCTCGGCGTTCCGCGAGTGGGTCATCAGCGAAGCGGCGGGTTGACGACGCCGGTCGGACAGTGGCTCATTGGGGGTGACGGGACTTCGGGCACCAATGGCGTTGGCTCGGTCGGCACCGGGCGAATCGGGAGGCGCGGGAGACGCGCGAAGCGATGAGACTCACACACACGCAGCTCGAACGATTCCGCGAGGACGGGTTCCTGATCCTTCCCTCGCTGTTCTCCGAGTCCGAGGTCGGGACGCTGCGCTCGGAGCTGCCTCGGCTGTTTGCCGAGCGCCGCCCGGAGAACTTCCGAGAGAAGGAGAGCGATGCGGTACGCACCGCGATGGGTTTGCACCTGCGCAGCGAGGTCTATTCCCGCGCGGTCCGGCACCCCCGTCTCGTCGAGCCCGCGATGCAGATCCTCGGCGACGCGCTCTACGTGCAGCAGGTCAAGGTGAACGCGAAGGAAGCGTTCTCCGGCGACGTGTGGCAGTGGCACTACGACTTCGCCACCCACCACGGCGAAGACGGGGTTCCGGAGCCGCTCGCGCTGAACCTGCACATCTTTCTCGACGAGGTGAACGAGTTCAACGGGCCGCTGGTCTTCATTCGCGGCTCGCACCGCCGAGGCCCGGCCCCTGCGACGCTCGACACCGAGACGACGAGCTATCCGTTATGGGTGGTGGACAACGACAACGTCACCCGACTCATCGACGCCGGCGGCCTCGTTGCCGCCAAGGGTCCGCCCGGCACCGCCCTCATCTTCGGCGACACCCTGGTGCACGGCTCGTCGATCAACATGTCGCCGTGGCCGCGCATGATCTTCTCGCTCATCCTGAATCCCGTTTCCAACGCGCTGACCCGTCATCGGCGACCGGACCACCAGCATCATCGCGACCTGACCCCCGTCGTCCCCCTCGCCGACGATTGCCTGCTCGCGAGCGTCGGCGCAGGGTGATGCCGGCTGCGGTTGCGGCCGGCGCGGTTCGGTGAAGAATTCGTGCTAGCGGTTGGGGAGGTTCGGGCGATCGGGACCGTAGTTCGCCGAGAGGTAGGAGACCACGCGGTCGCGATCCGGCTCCTCGATCGGGTTCATGCCGTGCTCCTCGACCATCTCGTCCAGCAGCTCCTCCCAGGCCTCGCGGGTGAGCCCCTGCTGGGCGACGATGCGTTCGGAGTGGCAGGCGGTGCAGTAGGCGTGGGTCTCCTCCGCGCCTGACCCGGCCACGAGGACACCGAGCACCGGCGATCGTGCGCGACCAGGCGTCGCGGGTGCCCTGTCGGCCTGCGCGTCGTTCGTGCGTTCCGTGACTCCCGCACCCTCCGGCGCGACGAGGCTCGACGAGAAGTCCGCCGGCGACGGCGAGTTCAGGTTGAGCCACGCGATCAGGTCGGCCCGATCGTCGGCGTTCGGGATTCCCGGAAACACCATGGTCGTGCCCTCGACCTCCATCGTCGGCTGGCGGAGGTAGCGGTCGAGGCGCTCGGGAGTCCAGGTTCCTCCGTACGATCGCATGGCCGGCGAGTAGCGGTCGTACCCTTGCGCCGTCGCCACGGGACGGCCGATCACCGCCCGGAGATTGGGTCCCAGGGTGTGGGCGGTCCCCGCGGCGATGGAATGACAGGCACTGCACGCACGGAACGCCTTCTGTCCGCGATCCGGCGAGGCGGCCGCGAGCCGGTCCCGAAGAGATGCGTCCCCGTGGGCGGCGCCGGCCAGAACGGCCACCGCCAGTGCGCCGCACCGGACAAGTCCTGGAATCGAACCCGGGCCGGCCGCTTTCGTTCGAATTCCGCGTCCGCGTTGCGCAGGCTCGGCACCGCTTGCCCCAATGCTCCCTCGCTCCGTCGTGTTCACGGATGCGGTGCCATCGTGACCACGGGGCTCGGGCACGGAGGTTGAATCGTGGGTCATCGTGCGAATGAACTCCTGGGGTTCGGGGCTGGCCCGTATCGTATTCGCGCCGGCGTCCGAGGTCGAAGATGCATGGTCCGCATGTAGCGCGGCCGGAGGCGGCGGGTCCGACACGAAGGTGGCGGCGAGGCAGCGCATTCCACGCCGGAGACGTATGGTGAATAATCTCCCGGGCGTCACCGACGCATCTTCGTGGCGGGAATCCCGGGAGTGGCCATGCGCATCGTCGTCCTGAATCCGAATTCGACCGAGGCGGTGACCGAGGGCATCGACGACGCCCTCGACCCGTTGCGACTCGGCGGCGGTCCCGACATCGAGTGCGCGACGCTGGCGCAGGGTCCGCCCGGCATCGAGACCGACGCCCATGTACGGGCCGTTGTCGAGCCGATCGCCGAATTCGTGGCATCGCGAGAGGATGCCGCGGATGCGTTCATCATTGCCTGCTTCAGCGATCCGGGACTCGCCGAGGCCCGGCGTGCGACCCGACGGCCGGTGCTGGGGATGGCGGCGTGCGGAATCCTCACCGCGACCGCCCTGGGGGATCGATTCGGGGTGATCTCCATCCTCGATCATGCGATTCCGAGGCATCTGCGCTACTACGATTCGCTCGGTATCGGCTCCAGGCTTGCCGGCGACCGTGCAGTCGGTATCGGGGTCACCGGACTCGCCGACGAATCCCACACCGTCGAACGGATGACGACCACCGGCCGGGCGCTGCGCGACGAGGACGGTGCCGACGTGCTGGTGCTCGGCTGCGCGGGAATGGCCCGGTACCGGGATCGGCTCGAGAATTCGCTCGGGATTCCGGTCGTCGATCCGACGCTGGCGGCCGCCGGCATGGCACTCTCGCTGTTGTCGCCGCGCGGTTCCGGCGGTTGACACCGGCGGCATGCCGCGCGGAGTCCCGAGATGGGTCGACGAGGTGCTCCTGCTCCGAGAATTCGGGTGAGCGAGCCCGGCCGAAGCCGTCAATCGGGGGCCGGGCCGCGTCGAGACGCGCCGTCGCATGCACCGGCGCCCGGGACCGCCAATGGGTGGTGATGCCGGCATTTCCGAGAGTCGGGCGCGGCTTCTGGCAATCCTCGAAACCGCCGTGGACGCAATCGTCACCATCGAGGAATCCGGCGTCATCGAGTCCGTCAACCCGGCTGCGGAGCGGATGTTCGGATATGCCCGCGAGGAGCTCGTCGGACGCAACGTGTCGATGCTCATGCCGTCGCCCTGGCGGGAGGAGCACGACCACCACATCCAGCGCTACCTGAGCACCGGCGAGGCGCGAATCATCGGCATCGGTCGCGAGGTCGAGGCGCAACGCAAGGATGGCACCGTTTTCCCCGCCGATATCGCGGTGAGCGAGGTGCGGCTGCCCGCACGACGGCTGTTCACCGGCATCATCCGCGATCTCACGGAACGTCGCGAGATGGAGGTGCGGGCGCGGCTGCGCCTGGAAAGCGCGGCCCACACCGCACGATTGCTCGAGCTGGGAGAGATGTGCTCCGGTATCGTGCACGAGGTGAACCAGCCCCTGACCGCAATCGTGAGCTTCGCCGAGGCGTGCCTGCGCGCGGTCCGTGGCGGCGGGGCGGAGCCGGCGCTGCTCGAGGACGCGCTTGGCCGGGTCGCCGAGCAGGGAATCCATGCCGCGGAGATCGTCTCGCGGTTGCGTGGCCTTGTGCGCAAGGAAGAAAGCCGACGAGAAGTCATCGATCTCGGTGACGTGATCGCGGAGACGCTCCAGCTCGTCGACCACGAGCGGCGGCGGCGCAGCATCGGGGTCACGGTCCGCTGCGAGACCGGACTGCCCGCGGTCAACGCGGATCGCGTGCAAATCGAGCAGATCCTGCTGAACCTGCTGCGCAATGCTTTCCATGCGGTCGAGGACACGGAATGCCCTCGGGTGTGGATGCAGGCCGACCGTTCGGGTACCGACCGCGTGCGCCTGGTGGTGGAGGACAGCGGACCGGGACTCACGCCGGAGCAGTGCGAGCGTGTCTTCGAAACTTTCTACACCACCAAGCCGAACGGACTCGGAGTCGGACTGGCGATCAGCCGATCGATTGCCGAAAGCCACAACGGACGATTGTGGGCGGAGTCGCAGCGAGGCCGTGGCGCTCGATTCGCACTCGAGCTGCCTCGGCCACCGTGCGATTCGCACCCGAGGTCTCCGTCACACGGGAAGCGTGAATCGTGAGCGATGAAGCAGCCGTATTCGTGGTCGACGACGACCCGGCGGTTCGCGATTCGATCGCGATGCTCGTGCGTGGGGAGGGTCTCGAGGTGAAGACGTTCGACTCCCCCCGCAGCCTGTTGGCCGAGTTGGGGCATTGCAATCCGGGCTGCCTCATTGTCGACCTTCGGCTGCCCGGATTGAGCGGACTCGAACTCCAGGAACACCTCGCCGGCGACGACAATGTCCCTCCGATCATCTTCCTCACCGGTTACGGAACCGTGCCTGCGGCAGTGCGTGCGCTCAAGGCCGGCGCGATGGATTTTCTGGAAAAGCCGTTCGATCCGGCGGTGCTGCTGGCGCTGGTGCGTGAAGCGCTGGCCCGGGATCGGGCGAGGCGTGCCGACGTTCACAGGCTCGACACGCTGACACGCCGCGAACGCGAGGTCCTGGGAGAGGTCGCGGAAGGGAATACCAACAAGGTCATCGCGGCCAATCTGGGAATCAGTGTCCGCACCGTCGAACTCCACCGCGCACGCGGGATGCGCAAGCTCGGTGTGCGGTCGGTCGCGGAGTTGGTGCGGTTGATGCGCTGATGCTGCGCAGGGCTAGGTAGTATTTCTTATACCGCCGAGTCCTCGGCATACCAAATACTTTCTCTCCCCGAGTTCGGAGGTGGGGAGGAAGCGAACCATGCATGGTGCGAGGACGTCCCTTTCCAATCCGAATGCCGTGCGTTCCGGATGCGGGAGTGATCTGTTGTCGCCGGAGTGTCCCGCGTGCGTCCTCGACGGTGCCGCGCGTGAACGAGACATCGACATCCTCGTCCATGTCCTGCACCGGGGCGAGCGGCTGTTCGACGACGGCGCGCCGTTCGACAACGTGTACATGATCCGCCTGGGCACGTTGAAGACCAGCACCGTCAGTGCTTGCGGCGAGGAACAGGTGACGGGCTTCTACACGCCGGGGCATCTCGTCGGGCTGGATGCCATTCATTCGAGACGACACGTGTCGAGCGCCGTCGCCCTCGAAACCGCCTCGGTTTGCAGCCTGCCGTACGAAGCGCTTTGCCGGCTGAGCGCGCGCATGCCGCAGGTGCAGCGTCGCCTGCTCGCCAGGATGAGCCAGCGGATTCGCGACGACGGACGCCGGCTCGACACCCTGGCCATGCGAGGCGCCGGCCCGCGAGTGGCCTCGTTCCTGATTGGTCTCCTCGACGACTGCCGCCACCGTGGCCGGGAGAAGGGGGAGCTCGTGTTGCCGATGCCGAGAGCCGACATCGCGAGCTACCTTGTCCTTGCTGTCGAAACCGTCAGTCGGACACTGTCCCACCTGCACGGGGAGCAAGTGGTGGACGTGCGCCGCAACCGGATACGCATCCTCGACGAGCCGGCGTTGCGCGAGCTTGCGGGAGAGATGGGCCGGAGAATCGTGCCGTGAGGACCGGCGTCCGGGGACGGCGCCGCCGGTCGGTCAGACCGTGCGGGTCGGCGCCTGCATGCCGGGGCGCCCGAGATCGCGTTCGCCCATCAAATATCGGAACGGAATCAGCATCGCGCATGCGACCGCGATCTTCGCTCCGTAGTCGCCGATGGCCAGGGTCACCCACGGAACCTCGGTGAACGCGAAGGCGAGGCTGAAGAACAGGACGGTATCGAGCACCGAGGCGACGGCCGAGGAGATCAGCGGCGTCTGCCACCACGTGGCGAGGCGGCGCAAGCGATTGTAGAGCCACACGTCGGCGAGTTGTGCGAGCAGGAACGCGGTCCCGGATGCGAGCGCAATTCTCGGCGTCGATGCAACCAGTGACAGTGCCACGCCGCACGCAAACCCCACGTAGACCACCCGACGGGCCGGACCCGGTCCGAGCCGGCGGTTGATCAGGTCGGTGACGAGAAAGGCGACCGGATACGTAAACGAAGCCCAGGTCAGCCAGTCGTTGATCTGAAATTGGACGAGGTAGTTGGATACCGCGACAACGACCGCCATCGCTACGACACCGGCCACGAACCAGTTCATTGCGAGCTCCTTGGTCAGCGTGCGGCGCCGCTTGCGCGCGGATGGCGCCGCGCCGGGGCCGGATGCCCGGTGCCGGATCAGGACGTTGCCGCGGACTCCGACCCGCCGCCCGCCATCGCGAGCATGGCGTGCAGCAGCACGTTGCATCCCATCTCCAGATCCTCCGGTGCCGCGCTCTCGATCTCGTTGTGGCTGATGCCGTCTTCGCAGGGTACGAAAATCATGCCGGTGGGCGCGACGGTGCAGACTTGGCAGGCATCGTGTCCGGCCCCGGAGACGATGTCCTGGTGGTCATACCCCAAATCCGCCGCGGCCTCGCGCACCGCTTCCACGCACCGGGAGTCGAACACGATGGGAGGCTTCTCCCAGATCTGATCGACGGTCACGTCCACAGCGCCCCGCTCAGCGATGGCGGCGAACGAAGTGCGGATCTCGTCGTCCATTTCGGCGAGCACGCCCGCGTCCGGGTGGCGGATGTCGACGGAGAAACGGACCTCGCCGGGAATGGTGTTGCGCGAGTTGGGGCTCACGTCGAACTGACCGACGGTGCCAACCGCATCGGGTGCCTTTCCGAGCGCGATGTCCTCGATCCGCGCCGCCATTCGCGCCGCCGCCACCAGCGCATCCTTGCGGCGGGGCATCGGCGTGGTGCCGGCGTGCGAATCGCGCCCGCGGACTTCGATGTCGTACCAGCGCTGACCCTGGGCTCCGCTCACCACGCCGATGGGGACGGCGGCCGCCTCGAGGATCGGGCCCTGCTCGATGTGGGCCTCGAACAGCGCGCCGAGCGGGTGCTCGCCGCAGGGCTCGGCTCCCCTGTAGCCGATGCGTTCGAGCTCGTCGCCGAGGGTCTCGCCTTCCGGGCTCCGGACTCCGTAGGCGAAATCCCGCTCGAACAGTCCCGCGAACACCCCCGACGCGATCATCGCGGGGGCGAAGCGCGAGCCCTCCTCGTTGGTCCAGTTGATGACCTCGAGCGGCGCTTCGGTCTCGACCCCGGCATCGTTGAGGGTGCGCACCGCCTCCAGCGCGGCCAGCACGCCGAAGATGCCGTCGAACTTGCCGCCGTGGGGCTGGGTGTCGAGGTGACTGCCGGCCGCCACGGGAGGAAGCTCCGGGTTGCGCCCCGGCCGCCGCGCGAACATGTTGCCCAATTCGTCCACGGTGACGGTGCACCCGGCCCGCTCGCACCATGATGCGAAGAGGTCCCGTCCGCGCTTGTCGTCGTCGGTGAGCGCGAGGCGGCCGCAACCGCCGCCCGGAAGGGCGCCGATCTTCGCCATCTCCATGATGCTCGCCCACAGCCGGGCGCCGTCGACGCGCAGGTTGCTGCTCGTGGTCACCATTTCGTCGGATCTCCCGTCTCTCGTACTCCGTAGCGCCGCCCGGTCCGGGCAGTGAACGCCACATCCGTCGGTCGCGGACGCGGGAGGTGGGGCTCGCCGGCCCGAAAGCCGCTCCCGTCGCGATGCTCGCGGTCGAGCGGAGGCGAAGATACCGGCCCCCGGCGCGGGCGCCAAGCGTGCCGAGGGGCTGAATGCCGCGGGGATGGTGCAGTATGCTTGCCCCGCCCCGGTCCGCCGTCCCGAATCGGGCTCATACACGGAGATTCACCGAATGAAATCCCATGTCCGAGTCGCCGTCATCGGAGGTGGCGTCGTGGGCTGCAGCGTCCTCTACCACCTCGTGAAGCACGGATGGAAGGACGTGGTCCTGCTGGAGCGCTCCGAGCTGACTTCCGGCTCCACGTGGCACGCGGCCGGCGGCATGCACACGTTCAACACCGACCCCAACGTCGCCAAGCTCCAGGACTACACCCTGAAGATCTACAAGGAGATCGAGGAGGCCTCCGGGCAGTCCTGCGGCATCCACCTCACCGGCGGCCTCATGCTGGCGGACACGCAGGACCGGCTCGACTACCTCAACACCGCACGGGGCCGCGGCCGCTACCTGGGTCTGGACACCGAGTTCATCGATCTTCAGGAGGCGGCGCGCAGGCTGCCGATCATGGATCCCAGGCACTACGTGGGTGTGCTCTACGATCCCAACGAGGGCCATGTCGATCCTTCAGGAGTGACCCACGCCTACGCCGGGGCGGCTCGCAAGGGCGGCGCCGAGATCTACCGCGAGACCCGCGTGACCGACCTTGCCCAGCACGCCGACGGCACCTGGGACGTGGTGACGGAGAATGGCACCGTGCACGCCGAACACGTGGTGAATGCGGCTGGCCTGTGGGCGCGCGAGGTGGGACTGATGGCGGGCGTCGTGCATCCCTTCGCGCCGATGGAGCACCAGTACGTCGTCACCGACGAGGTGCCCGAGATCGCCGATACCGGGGAGGAAATGCTCCACGTCATCGACTTCGGCGGCGAGCTCTACATGCGCCAGGAGGGCCGGGGAGTCCTCGTCGGCACCTACGAGAAGCACGGACAGCCGTGGTCCGAGCACACGACCCCGTGGGAGTTCGGCCACGAGCTGCTGCCCGACGACCTCGACCGCATCGGCGACAACCTCATGCGCGCCTTCGAGCGCTTCCCGGCGCTCGAGAAGGCGGGACTCAAGCAGATCATCAACGGTCCGTTCACCTTCACCCCGGACGGCAACCCGCTGGTGGGTCCGGTGCCGGAGGTGCGCAACTACTGGGCCGCGTGCGGCGTGCTCGCGGGCTTCAGCCAGGGCGGCGGCGTCGGCCTTGCGCTCGCGAACTGGATGATCGACGGCGATCCGGGCATGGACACCTGGGCGATGGACGTCGCCCGGTTCGGCGATTATGCGGGGCCCGCGTACTCGCGGGCGATGGCGCGACAGACCTACGCCACCCGGTTCCTGGTGCCGTTTCCCAACGAGGAGCGCCCCGCCGGACGGCCACTGCGCCGAACTCCCATCCACGATCGCCTGAAGGCGAAGGGGGCGGTCTTCGGAGCCGCGTTCGGACTGGAGCAGGCGCTGTGGTATGCGCCCAAGGGCACCGAGCCGGTGGAGACCCTCACCTTTCGCCGCTCCAACGCCCACGGCCCGGTCGGCGAGGAGTGTCGCGCGGTCCGCGAGGGTGTCGGCATCACCGAGACCTCGGGCTTCGGCAAGTACGAGGTGACCGGCCCGGGAGCGGAGCTGTGGCTCAGTCGACTGCTCGCCAACCGAATTCCGCGCGAAGGACGCATGGTGCTGTCACCGATGCTCAATCCTCGCGGCACTCTCATTGGTGACTTCACTCTCGCGAAGCTCGGCCCGGAGCGGTTCCTGATCCTCGGGTCCGGTCCGGCCGAGGCCTATCACATGCGCTGGTTCCGCCAGCACATGCCCGACGACGGGGTGAGCTTGCGCAGCCTGCGGACCGAGTTGATGGGCCTGAGCATCGCGGGGCCGAATGCGCGCGAGTTGCTCTCTCGGGTGGTCACCGAGGACGTGAGCAACCAGGCGTTCCGGTTCATGGCCATCCGGCCGATGGAGATCGGGCTCTCGCCCGCCCTGGTCGGGCGCATCACTTTCACCGGCGACCTCGGTTACGAGATCTGGATGAAGCCCGACTACCAGCTCGCGATCCACGACGCCCTGCTGGAGGCGGGCGAGGACCTGGGGTTGCGCCACTTCGGCGGCAGGGCGCTCAACTCCCTGCGCCTGGAGAAGGGATTCGGGAGCTTCACGCGCGAATACACGCCGGACTACACCCCGTTCCAGGCGGGCCTGGAGCGCTTCGTGGACATGCGCAAGAACGACTTCATCGGTCGCGAGGCGCTGATCGAAGAGCAGCGCAGCGGGCCGGCCCGCAAGCGGGTGATCTTCAAGGTCGACGCGAACGGCGTGGACGCGCTCGCCAACGAGCCGGTGCAGTGCGACGGGGAGACGGTGGGCTGGGTGACCTCCGGCGGATTCTGCCACCACCTGGATGCGAGCATCGCGCTCGGCTACGTCGCCAGCGAGCTTGCCGAGCGAACCGGCGGCTTCCAGGTCGAGATCCTCGGCGAGATGCGCGAAGCGGTCATCCTGCCCGAGCCGCCGTTCGATCCCGCCGGGGCACGGATGCGGAGTTGAACCGAGCAACAGGCAGGAACTTGGCGCTCCCACGACGGATCGGACTCAATGAGCAACAAGCGAATTGTGAGGCAGGTCACTGCAAACACCGATAAAGATGCAAGTTGCGGACTGGCTTGCATCGCGATGGTGACCGGTTGCAGTCATTCCAAAGTCAAGAAATTGGCGCTAACGAAGGGATACGGCAAAGACGGTACCTTCCATACAGATGCCGGCGACTTGAGGAAACCGGCCGCTTGCTTGGGCGTGACGCTCGCGGAGCGAAAGCGAAAGTTCAAGGGCTGGAAGAAGATTCCGCACAAATCGATTGTAGCTATCAACTACAGGGAAAAGACCGATAGTTGGCATTGGGTGGTTCCTGTACGGGAAAACAACCATCCGCATGTGTTGGATCCAAACCAGCGAATTAAGTCAGAAAGAAGAATCGACTTCAGACGCATGGGTAAGAACTCCAGATGGTATCTGCCGGTGGTCAGCGGATGAAGCGGCCACTCCACAA
Organism: Gammaproteobacteria bacterium; assembly: GCA_022826505.1. GTDB lineage: Bacteria > Pseudomonadota > Gammaproteobacteria > HK1 > HK1 > HK1. The sequence goes on along the minus strand of JAJDUQ010000262.1, from coordinate 8,064 downwards.
GCTACGCTAAAGCCGAGCCCATGAAGCGTGTGCTCATCGCAAACCGCGGCGAGATTGCGGCGCGGATCCTTCGCGCCTGCCGAGCCGCGAGGCTGGAAGCGGTCGCGGTGTACTCGACCGCAGACCGCGACTCGCCGTACCTCGCGCAGGCGGACCGCGCGGTGTGCATCGGCCCGCCGCCCGCCGCGCAGAGCTACCTGCTGGCCGATGCGCTGCTCGCCGCCGCGCTCGGCACCGGATGCGACGCGGTTCACCCCGGCTACGGGTTCATGGCGGAGAACGCGGGCTTCGCGCGGCGCTGTGCCGAGCACGGTCTCACCTTCATCGGCCCGTCTCCCGAGGCCATGGAGCTGATGGGCGACAAGATCGCCGGACGCGCGGCAGCAATCGCGAACGGCGTTCCGGTGGTGCCCGGGTCGGACGCGAGCATCGACGACGTGGACGCCGCGAAGCGCCAGGCCGCGGAGATCGGCTACCCGCTTCTGCTCAAGGCCAGCGCCGGCGGGGGCGGCCGGGGCATGCGGGTGGTGAACGAGCCGTCCGAGCTCGAGTCGCGGCTCTCCGCCGCGGGGGCCGAGGCGGAGGCCGCGTTCTCCGACTCGCGCATCTACATGGAGCGCTACTTCCCGCAGGTTCATCATGTCGAGGTCCAGGTCTTCGGCGACCGGCACGGCAACCACGTGCACCTCGGCGAGCGCGACTGCAGCGCCCAGCGCCGTCACCAGAAGCTCGTGGAGGAGTCACCGTCGCCGGTGCTGGCCCCGGCGCTGCGCGACGAGATCTGCGAGGCCGCGGTCCGGCTCGCGCGCGGCGTCGCCTACGAGAACGCCGGAACTGTCGAGTTCATCTACGACCCCGCCGGCGAACGCTGCTACTTCATCGAGATGAATACGCGCATCCAGGTCGAACATCCGGTGACGGAGATGGTGACCGGCACCGACCTGGTGCGGGAGCAGCTTCGCATCGCGGCGGGCGAGCCGCTGTCGTTCGCCGCGCAATCCGTCGCGCACCGCGGTCATGCCATCGAGTGGCGCATCAACGCGGAGGACCCCGAACGCGGATTCCTGCCGACCCCGGGCCGGCTCATTCGGTGGTCGTCTCCATCCGAGGGTCCGGATGTGCGCGTCGACACCTTCGTGCGGGAGGGTCAGACCGTGACTCCGTACTACGACTCGATGCTCGCCAAGCTCGTCGTGAGAGGCGGTTCCCGCGCCGAGGCGCTGGAACGTTCGGCCGCCGCCCTCGACGCGTTCGAGGTCGAGGGGGTGAGCACCACCATCGGATTCCAGCGGGCGATGATCGATCATCCTGACTTCGTCGAAGGACGGGTCCACACCCGCTGGATCGAGGAGCGGCTTGCGGACACCGTCCCATAGGCGCCCGTCGCGCGTGAGCGTAGCGCTTGGCGTGCCTGCCGGCGCGTACATCATCCGCACCGCGAGTCCACTGACGGCAGGGTTCGTGAGCTGGATAGTACAAGAGGCAATCGGCGGGACATCCCTGCCGTGCTTGCTGGAGAGGTCGCGGGTCCAGCGTTGGCACCCGGTCCATACTGCGCCACGATAACGGCGCAGTTTCGAGAACTGTGCCACAATGGCGCCATCAATCCCGATTGACTGCGCCAGTCCAAGGTCATGCCCCCTCCCACCGCACCAACTGAAGCGTTGCTCTGCAGTGTGCGGCACGCTCCCGGCGGACTGACGCTGGCCGAACTGTTGGCCAGGCATCCGGAGCTTGCGCGCAGGACCGCCCAGCGTCGAATCGCCCGATTGATCGACGAGAAGCGCATCGTCGCGGCAGGAAGGGGACGCGCTCGTCGCTATTTCGCTGCCGGACCGCCGCCGGTCCCATCCACGACGGCCGGCGAGGACGCCTTCTCGAGCCACATTCCGCTTGCCGCGGACAGCCGTGACGTTCTCGCCTATGTGGACCGGCCCATCGAGGCGCGCAGACCGGTGGGATACCAGCGCGAATTTCTCGACACCTACCAGCCCAACGAGACCTGGTACCTCTCCGAGCCGTTGCGCCGCCAGTTGCGGCGGATGGGCGACACCGGCCGGGCGGGAGCGGCCGCGGGGACTCATGGTCGAGCGATCCTTTCCCGCCTCCTGATCGACCTCTCGTGGGCTTCCAGCCATCTGGAGGGCAATACCTACACCCGGCTCGATACACGCGATCTGATCGAGCACGGCAAGGCGGCCCGGGGCAGAGCATTGCTCGAAACGCAGATGATTCTGAACCACAAGGCGGCGATCGAATTGCTGGTGGAGAACGCCGAGGCGGTCGGCTTCGATCGCTATACCCTCCTCAATCTCCATAGCGTGCTGTCCGAGAATCTGCTGCCCAACCCCGCCGACGAGGGGCGGCTCCGGCAGCATGTCGTCGAGATCGGCAAGAGCGTTTACCGGCCGCTCTCCGTGCCCGCACAAATCGACGAGATGCTGGGAGAGGTACTGGACAAGGCGAGCCGGATCGACGATCCGTTCGAGCAATCCTTCTTCGCGATGGTGCACCTGCCCTATCTGCAGCCCTTCGCGGACGTCAACAAGCGCACATCGCGACTTGCCGCCAACCTGCCCCTGATCCGTGCCAACCTTTGTCCGCTGACCTTTGTCGAGGTGCCGGAGCGGGCGTACACCAGTGCCATGCTCGGCGTGTACGAGCTGACGCGTGTCGAGCTGCTGCGCGACCTGTATCTCTGGGCCTACGAACGATCGACCCAGGAGTACCTGGCCATCAAGCAGACTCTGGCGGAGCCGGATCCGTTGCGGCTGGCGTACCGGGATGTCATCAGGCAGAGCGTCCGGGATGTCGTCAGGCGTCCGGATCGGGACGCGCTCGATGCGATCCGGCTGGCTGTCGAGGGGTGGGCGGACACGGTCGCAGAGGCCGACCGGAAGAACCTGGAAGACCTCGTGGTCGAGGAGCTGAGGCGGCTGCATGAAGGGGCGCTGGCGCGCTACGGTCTGCGCCCGGCCGAGTATCGGTCGTGGCGAGAGCGTCAGATTGGAGTCGAACGGCCCCGCGAAGCAGGCCACTGAATCCCTCGAGCGCAGCTTCGCGACCCGCGGGCAGCCTCGCCGCCCGCGGCGACGATTACGCCGGCCGCAACCGGATCATGGTCACATCGTAGGGCTCGATCGCCGAATCCGCGGTCACCAGCGTCAGCCCTTCGATCCGGGCTTGTGCCACCAGGATGCGATCGAACGGGTCCCGGTGATGCGGCGGCAAGTCCGCGACCGCGAGGGCGTGCACGTGCGAAACCGCGAGACCCTCGAACCGGCTCAGCCGCATGCGCTCGGGGACGTAGACCGCCGGAGGCTCGGGCAGCGGCAGCTTTCCGATTGCATGCTTGATCGCGATGCTGTCCATCATGGAGCGCGGGACGGAAGCCCTGGACAAAGTCCTCGTAGGCGTAGGACGGATGAAACTGAACTAGCGGCACGCGCCGCTCCGAGCCTGCGAGGCACTCCGCGATCTTCCGCGCGGCATACGTCTTTCCGGTGCCGGGTGGTCCCTGAAAGATGACTTGACGTTTGTCGATCAGAAGGTCCCAGACCGTGTGCAGGAAATCGGAATCGATCAGCAGTTCATTGGCGAGAACCTCCAAATCACAGGCCCCACCGTTCGGCGGCGGAGGTGGCACTTCGCCGCTCATCCGATCCAGAAGTTCGAACGTCGAGACGTACCCCTTGGCCTGCCGAAAGACGTTCTCGGTGCCTTCAGCCTTCGAAAAGCCCATGATCGGTGCGTCCCCCGGCAAGGTGGCGGACGACTTGTTCAACCACAGGACATGCATCCTGCTGTCAGCCGCGAGCTTGTCGCGGTAGTCGTTCTCGTAGACGACTCCAATTCCCCGTCCTTCCCGTCGGCCGTATCGAACGAGCACAACGTTGCCCGGCTGCGGCATGCTTGAGTAGCGCGGGAGATTTGCCGTCCGGATTCCAGTCGACTTTCTTCGTCCGTTCGGTCAGGAAGTGTCTTTCGCTCGTCGCGACTTTCTGTGCGAGTTCCTGGAACCAGGGCACCCACCCGTAGATCTCTTTCATGTCATCGCTCCGTCAAGTCTCGGCCGTCGTTTTCGCTTGCGGTAGCGGTGCCGACGAAGATCGTCTCGATTGGATCGCTGAACCGTCGAGTCGGACGGCGACATGAACTCTCGAACGTATGGACGTCGTCCTGGACAGCAGGTCGCCCCGGCACGATTTCGGCTTCCGCTGCCACGCCCGGTTCCCGGAGCCCGGCTCCTCCTACATTCCCCAGATCGTGACCATCGCGCCAGCCTCGGTCTCCTCGCATCGGAACACCTTGTCGCGCCACGGTCTCGAAGATCGATCGAATACGATCAGGTGGCCTTCCTCCGCCGCGCAGCGGTCCATGTAGGCGCGAGTCTGTTTCAACCCCGCGGCGACGGTGCCCTCCAGACTGCCATGACGGACCTTGCACTCGATGACGATGCGCTGCGAGTCTGTCCCGGGACCGGTGGGGGCTCCAGGCCAGACGACCAGCAGGTCGGTACGCATACGCCCCAATCCGTACTCCCGTTCGATCCGTCCTCCGCTGTTGACGATTCGCTGCAGGAACGCCTGCAACAACAACTGTGGCCCGGCCTCCCTGTACTGGTAGCGCTCGAGCCAGTGCTCCGAATGCTCCCGGAAGAAGGTCTGGAAGGCGGCCAGCAACTTGTCGGTCCGCAGCCGGCCGCTCCGCAGGTCCACGTACCAGGCGGTTTCCTGGCTCAGGAAGTCCTGGTCGCCGTAGACCAGTTGTCGGGGGACGATTTCCCGGTAGATGGGGTTGGCGATGCGAATCGGGCCGTCTCTGGCGATCAGACCCAGATCGCGAACGTAGTCGACGTCGTCGTCCGGCATGCCTCCGGCGGGTGTTTCGCCGCTCAGCACCGGCTCCACGACGCGCCGCACCCGTTCCTCGCGCAACTTGTCCGCGAGCTGGTCCAGGTGGGTATCGCGGCGGAGAACAAGTTCCTCGGCGGCGTCGCGAATGACGCCGGCCGTCACCGGTCGGTCCTGTTCCAGGTCTTCACTCCTGAAGCACGCTTGATACGCGAGCGCGTTCACCAGCCACGGCTGGCCTTGGGTGAGCGTCCAGATCGCCTCGCCGGCGTCCGGGTCGAACACTTGTCCCGTCTCCCCGGTGTGTTGTGCTAGCAGGGTCTCCACGTCATGCCGGGAGAAATCCCCCAGCCGCAGGGACTCGGACTTGATGTTGAAGGCGCTGCCGCCGGTGACGAGGGCCTTCTCGGTGGCGGAGTGGATGCGGTAGTCCCGCACGTCCCTCACACCGCACAGAACGACGCTCTGCGGAAATCCGGTGGGACGCTGATCGTATCCGGCGCGCAACTGCCGCAGCACGGCCAGGAGGGTGTCGCCGATCAGCGAGTCGATCTCGTCGATCAGCAGCACCAGCGGTCGTGGGTCCGCTTCCGCCCACCGGCCCAGGACTTCCTCGAGGGCGTTGTACGGCCCTGCACGTGACAGCGCCTCCGGCCAGATGTTCGCCACGAAGTCGTTGTTCAGAGTGGACTGGGCGCGCCGCGCGGTGTGGTTGAGGATCGACCGCGTGGCTGCGCCGACGTCCTCGCCCGCGGCCTGGCCGACCTCCACGTTGATGTAGACGCAACGGTAACCGCCGCTGCGGTTCAACTCGTCCTTCAACGCCAGGAGGACGGAGGTCTTGCCGGTCTGACGGGGCGCGTGCAGCACGAAGTACCGCTCGCGGCCGACGAGCTGCAGCACCCCGTGCAGATCGAGACGTTCCAGGGGCGGTATGCAGTAGTGCTTGGCTGCAACGACGGGGCCGCTGGTGTTGAAGAAGCGCATCGCGGAATTGTCGCACCAAACGATTGTCCCCGGGTAAGCGGCCGGCCCCGGAGAGTTGCTGCGCGACCTGTCACTCCGGGCCTGCGAACGATCGGCCCGGGAGTATCCGGCCATCGGGCAGACTCCGGCCGAAGCGTCGGATTGGAGTCGAACGGTCCCGCGAATCAGGCCACTGAATCCTCTGAGTGCGGCACTCGACGTGCCTGCCGGCACTCACGTATTCCTGTACGGTCCAGGAGATGAAACCGGGAGTTCGACGATGATTCGGGAAACGACCTACACCGGCGCGCGCAGCCGGCTTGCCGCGCTGATGGATCAGGTGATCGACACGCGAGAACCTGTACTCATCAGACGACGCGGCAAGGAGCCGGTGGCTCTGGTCGCAGCCGAGGAACTCGCTGGATGGATCGAGACCGCCTACCTGTTGCGCTCACCGAAGAACGCGAGGCGGCTGCGCAAGGCGGCGGCGCGTGCGCGAAAAGGAGGGGGAGAGCCGACTGGTCTCGGAGATCTCCGCGCACGTCTCGGGCTCGACAAGACGTGAATGGAAGGGCGGGGCGACGCGACGCGAGATCGTTCTCGACCGTCATTGCCTCGAGGACCTCGAATACTGTACGCAAACCCACCGCAGGCTGACGCCCCGCGTGCTCCGACTCATCGAAGCGACCATTCGGGATCCATTCGACGGACCGGGAAAGCCCGAGCGGCTCCGGGGAGAGCTGGCCGGCTGCTGGTCGCGCCGGATCGACCATGAACATCGCCTCGTCTACATGGTGGATGACGACCACGTTCACTTTCTCGCAGTACGCCATCACTACGGAGAATAAAGTCGAAGGTATTGTCCCGCGCCGGTCAACCGCCCCTTCATCCGCCGATGAACCAGGGCAGGACCCGAACCCCCTTGAAGTCGAAGCTCCGGTCGCCGCCGTGGACGATGACGCCGCCCCGGTTGGGATTCTCGGGCAGCGAGGTCCACCAGTTGATGGTGTCGCATGCCGTGGCGGCAATCGTGCTCCCGGACTTCGCCTCCACCGGGATCAGGCGATCGCCGGCGTCGATCAGCACGTCGATCTCGTGGCCGGTGGCGTCGCGCCAGTGATACAGCGGTGCGTCCCTCCGCACGGCGGTGAAGTGCTTGACGAGCTCCGCGACCACGAACGACTCGAACACGCTGCCGCGCAGGGGGTGCCGCTCCAGGGTCCCCGCATCGCGGATGCCGAGCAGGTAGCAGGCGAGACCGGTGTCGAGGAAGTGAAGCCGGGGGCGCTTGCGGTAGTTCGCGAAGTGCGGTGGAAGCGTGGTGACGAGAAATCCTATCTGAAGGGCATTGAGCCAGCGCCGCACCGTCTGCTGGGTCACACCGACGTCGTTGGCCAGCGCCGAGAGATTCAGCTCCTGTCCGGTACGGGCGGCCGCCAGACGGATGAAGTTCTCGAATGTGGGCAGGTCCGACACCCGCTCCACCTCGCGCAGGTCGCGTTCCACGTAGGTCCGGACGTAGTCGGCGAGCCAGTCGCCGGCGTCGACCTGTCGGTCGTGGATGTACGGATAGAAGCCGGTGACGAGGGTTTCCCAGAGACCGTTCGCCGGTGGCGTCGATCCGGTCCAGGTTCGTGGCGTCGATGTTTCCCCTGCCCCGCAGCTCCGCGAGCGAGAGCGGGTGCAGGGTCAGCACCGCGGTGCGGCCGGCCAGCGTCTGGGCCACCGACTTCATCAGCAGTAGGTTGTGCGAGCCAGTGACGATGAAGCGTCCCGCGCGCCGGTCCTCGTCCACCAGCACCTGGAGGTACGACAGCAGGTCGGGAGCCCGCTGGATCTCGTCGATGACCATGCGGTCCGACTGCGCCAGCAGGCCGCGAGGATCCTCGAGAGCCTGCATCCGGACATCGGGCGCTTCCAGGGAGACGTAAGGATGGTCGCCGAACTCCGCGCGGACCAGCGTCGTCTTTCCGGACTGCCGGGGACCGGTCAGCGTCACGATTGGATAGGTCGCAGCCGCCTTGCGCAACGCGGGTGTCAGATGTCGTGCGAGCATGCAGTGATGCTCGCTGACCGGAAGGATTGAGTCAAATTGATGATGCCACGGGTGCACGTCTCATTTATGAGATTCATGCTGCTACGCAGGCGCGTCGTTCCCAGAAGTCGTCGAAGCGGTTGCTCTCCACGGCGCAGCGCAGGGCGATGATGGCGTTGGCGCCAGCGACGGTCCAGCGCATCCCGCCGC
>JAJDUQ010000131.1 GCA_022826505.1 Gammaproteobacteria bacterium | reverse complement strand
CTCGCGCAGCCAACGACCGGCAAACCCCGTGTCCGCCTGCTCCATGACGCTGTGTCTACCACAACGACCTTTGAATGGCCAGCGCCAAATCGAGTCAGGACCCCGATTACACCATCAGGACGACTTTTGATTAGCCCTGGGCGAAAATTCCGGTGCTGGAGGGTCGGAATTCGATGACCGACGCGGACACGGGTCATCCCACGCCTGGACGCAAGGATGGCACACGGGGCTTGCGCAATCGGCGCCGGCAGCGGTGGTTCGAGTACGCGGTGATATGCTCGCGGTGCGTCCCTTTCCCGGTGTGCCGCGGGTGATGAGCGATTCCCTCGATTTCGATGGATTGCGCCGCTTGATGGTCGAGGCGATCGAGGTCCATGCACGCACGGCGGGGCCGGAGACCGGCCGCCCGGAACTGTCCCGCGTGGTGCTCGACGTGATGGCGGCGGTACCACGCCACGAATTCGTTCCGACCGAGATGCGCACCTTCGCCTACTTCGATACTCCGCTTCCGATCGGATTCGGCAAGACCATCTCGCAACCCTATATCGTCGCCCTCATGACGGACCTGCTTCGGGTCCGGCCGGGCGATCGCGTTCTCGACGTCGGGACCGGACTCGGCTATCAGGCCGCGGTACTCGCCCGCATCGCATCCAGGGTCTACAGCGTCGAAATCATCGAGGAACTCGCGCGGAGCGCGACGCGGCGACTTGCCGAGCAAGGGTGCGGGAACGTCGAAGTGAAGGCTGGTGACGGCTCGGCGGGATGGGCGGAACACGCTCCGTTCGACCGGATTCTCGTCGCGGCGGCGCCCGAACTCATTCCCACCGCGCTGCTGTCTCAGCTCGCACCATGCGGACGCATGGTGATTCCGGCCGGTCTGGATGGCGCCCAGACTCTGATGCTGGTCACCAGGAACGTGGACGGTGCGCTCGCCACCGAGGACATCCTGTCCGTGCGTTTCTCCGCGCTGACGGTGTCGGACTGAAGCTGGCGCGAGCCGTGGTTGCGGCCGTGGTTCCGGTACCGCGTGCATTCGATTTCGCGCAATCGCGACAGGGGGCGGGACGCAGTCGGCGGGTGACCCCGCACGCCCGAGCGGCGTACACCGGCAACATCGCCACCGTTGGCAGCCGTGGCTCCGGCACGCGCGCGAACCGCGATGGCGAGCTCGCCCCCGCCATCTACGCGTGCGGATGCGGATCGAAGCCCAGACGCTCCGCGACCTGGCCCGAATCGATGCGCCGGACCCGCACCCGGTTGCCGTCGTGTTCGATCCACAGCCCCGGCTCCGAGCCCGGGCGGCTCGCCACGAACGCGACCACGAGTTCGTCGGTCACCGGAACGTCGTGCGCGTCGAGAAGTCGTTCGGAAAGTGTCATCAGATCGCGGTCGTCCACGATTCCCGGGCCGGGTTCACCGACCAGGATCATGATGCCCTCCTCGTCGAGCCACACGCTTTCGACGGCGCCGCACGGGCGGCCGGTCTGGGTGATCAGCGCTCCCCGTCCGTCGAGCGCGTACACCCAGGGGGTGTAGTCGAGGTCGACGAATACCCGCTGTGGTCCGTTCTGGAAGAACCACCGGCCCTGACGGTCGGAGGAATAGTTGCGGGAGATGAAATCGACCGCGGCGCGATTCGGAATCGATTCGCCCCGGAGCTTCCACTCCCCCCTCCGATCGAGCGACAGCCATCCCGATACGGCCGGCACGTTCGGCCATTTCGCCATCGCGCGGATGACCATCTCGTCCATGTCAGTGGCTCTTCGCAGCGTTCGGCGTCGGCTGATGATAATGTGTGCCCGAGGCGAGGAGCATCGACCGATGAGCGCGGCAGCCCCGACGGACGTACTGAATTTCTGGTTCCGGGATGCGGTGCGGAGTCCCGAGGCGTTGCGGCGTCGCGGCGATGTCTGGTTTGGCACCGACCCCGGGTTCGACCACCAGTGTGCGACGCGGTTCGGTGCGTTGCTGGAGGACGCGGCGCGGGGCGTCCTCGACGATTGGGCCGGTACGCCATCCGGACGGCTGGCGCTCGTGATACTGCTCGATCAGATGCCTCGAAACATCCATCGCGGTTCTCCGGCTGCATTCGCACACGACGCGAAGGCGGCTGCCCACTGCGTTGCCGCGATCGAGTCCGGACAGAACCGATCCCTGCATCAGGTCGAGTGCATCTTCCTGTACATGCCGCTCCAGCATGCCGAGGACCTCGACCTCCAACGCCGATCCGTCGAGCAATTCGAGTCGCTGGCGGCCGAGGCTCACGGCGCCTGGTTCGACTACTTCTCGGAAAACGCGCGCTACGCGCGGCTGCACCACGACATTGTCGAACGATTCGGCCGGTTCCCGCACCGAAACCGCATCCTTGGCCGGCACTCCACGGAGGAAGAGAGGCGCTACCTGGCCGACGGTGCGCCGACGTTCGGTCAATGAAGGGCGCGGCCAACGTCGGAGTATCGGTGTCGCTTTCCGGCCCGAGACGGCGTCGGCGGCGATGACCGTGCCGGCGACCCTCGGCTTCATCGGCCTCGGCGTGATGGGAGGCCGCATGTGCCGCAACCTCATGCGGAAGTCGGGCAAGCCGATCGTCGGATTCGACATCGATCCGATCAGAGTCGCCGAGTGCGCGGAGGCAGGCGTCCATCCGGCCACGGGCATCGCGGATGTCGTCACCCGCGCGGACGTGGTGTTCATGTGTCTGCCCGGGGAGCCGCAGGTGCGAGACGTCTGCTTCGGTTCCGAGGGTCTCGTCGCTCACGCGAGAACAGGTCAGATCATCGTCGACATGACGACCGCGACGCCGGATATCGACCGCGAGGTCGCCGCCGCACTCGCGAAGAAGGGCGCGGACTTCGCGGACGCGCCCGTCGCGCGCGGAGTGCCGGCGGCGCAGAGCGGCACTCTGGCCATCACCGTGGGCGCAACCGAGGCGGTGCTCGACCGGATCGAACCCTGCCTGCGCTGCATGGGCACGGAGATCTCGCACTGCGGGGCGATAGGAACCGGGCAGGTCATGAAGCTCATGAACAACATGCTGGTCTTCCAGACGGTGTCGGCGCTCGCGGAGGCGATGGCGATCGCGACCCGGGCCGGGGCCGATCGCGCGCGCGTGTTCGAGATTCTGTCCAGGGGCTCCGCGGACAGCTATGTTCTGCGCAAGCATGGCACCCACATGGCGAACGGCGACTATCCCGACGATCAGTTTCCGACCTCGTACTCCTTGAAGGATCTTCGATACGCGCTCGACCTGGCGGAACGCTCGGGAGTGGATGCGAAGGGTGCGAAGCTCGTGGAAGAGCGATTCGTCGAGGCGATCGAACGAGGGTTCGGCCATCTGTACAGCCCGGTCATCTACCGCTTGTTCGAGAAGTGAGGGGTTCGTCTCGCGCTCTCGTGCGCCGGTGTACCGGGCCGGGACATCGGGGAGACGGCTCGGGCGCGACGTGCCATGATCGGCACTCCATCCATGCGACGAGAGAGGCCGACATGGCAAAGCAATGGAACTTCGTCCACGCAAGGGCGGATGACGCCACCTGGACACCTGGACTGCGGGAAATCTTCGATTACCGCGATCTCGGCATCAAGGACGGCACCAGGGGCGACTACGTCGCGCACATCATCAAGGCCAACGGCAGGTCGATGCAGGACGAAGTCCAGGAGTGGCACGTCCACGACTGCGACTTCCAGCTCGTGCTGGTGCTGAACGGCTGGGCGGAGTTCGAGTACGAAGGGCAGGGCGTGCACCGCATTCAGAAGGGCGACTGCATCCTGCAGCCGCCACGGATTCGGCATCGCGAGATCGCGTGCTCCGAGGACTTCGAGGTACTGGAAGTCGTCTCGCCGGCGAAATTCGGGACCCGAATCGTCGAAGGTCCGCAAGAGGCCGCGGCCTGAGCGGCACCGAGTCGAGCGGGGCAGGCACCGGACCGCATCGGCGAATCGGCTCCGCAAGCGCTCGCGACTCGGGCGAGGTGGCGCCTGCGCGTGCCTGCCGCACCGAGGCGGGGCGGTGCGGGCGGACGTGCCGTCGATGATCGGATTGCTTCAACGCGTATCGAACGCGGAGGTCCGGATCGGCGCGGAGACCGTGGGTGCCATCGGCGCCGGCCTGATGGTGCTGATCGGTGTGGAACGCGGGGACACCGGGCACGAAGCCGACCGTCTGGTCGAGCGTCTGATCGGCTACCGCGTATTCGCCGATGCCGCCGGGAAGATGAATCGCAGCGTCGCGGATGTCGGTGGCGGTCTCCTGCTCGTCCCTCAGTTCACCCTTCCCGCCGATACCCGCAAGGGCGCCCGGCCGAGTCTCTCCAACGCAGCGCCGCCCGATGACGGCCGGCGGCTGTTCGATCATGCAGTGTCGCGCGCCCGCGCGATGCACCCGGTGGTGGAAACGGGTCGCTTCGGCGCCCACATGCAGGTCACGCTTACCAACGACGGGCCGGTGACGTTCACGCTGAGGGTCGCACCTCGGGACCGGCCGGGAGATTCGGCTCTCTGACCAGCGGCCGTCTCCGAAGGGATCGACCTCGGGCGGATTGCGCCATCATGTCGTGGGAGGCGCCGGTGCTCTGCCACGCTTCCATCCGGAAACGCAGGCCGCCGCTTGCCGACGACCCATGGAGTCGGCCCCTTGGCCGATCACGGCATGAATCGCAGGTGTCCATTTCGAAATCCCGACCGCAGAGCGCCGGGTGCGCCGGAAATCGGCGAGCGGAGACTGCGAGACGCGTCCGAACGGGTGTACAGTAGTCCCTGCAATCACGCGCAGGTGCCCGCGATGCCGGGTCGCCTGCCGAATACAACAGCTCGATCCGGTGAGGGTTTGGCCGCCCGAACCTGAGCGAATAGGCGGGATCCTCACAAACCTGTGCGTGATTGCAACGACCCGGCGCCATTTCGCCGGGCGCGCATTGCGCGAGTCCTCAGCATCGCCGAATCCGGACACTCCCCTGCGGGCTCGGTGTTGCCGAATGGCGACATTCGTTCGAACGTGCCTCGAATTGGCACGATTGATCTCGATCAGGCAGGGTTCATGCATCGCTGCGATACGCTCGCTTCCAACATGTCGAATCCGCCCACCGAGAACTTCGAAGCCCTCGTATCCAAGCCGGACGAGGCGCTCGATATCGCCAGGATTGCGCTTGCGCTCGCCACCGATGCGTATCCCACCCTCGATCCGGGCATCTACCTGGCATGGCTCGACGCCACGGCCGAAGCGATCGCCGACGCGGCCGAGCTCTCCATGCCGTTGCCGGAGCGGCTCGCGATGCTGGATCGCCAGCTCTTCGAAGTCGAAGGCTTCTCGGGCAACGAGGACGACTACTTCGACCCCCGCAACAGTTACCTGAACGACGTCATCGACCGCAGGACCGGCATACCGATCACGGTCTCGGTGGTCTACCTGGAGGTCGGCTGGCGGCTCGGGCTGCCCCTCGTGCCCGTGTCGTTCCCCGCGCATTTCCTCGTTGCATCGACCGTTGGCACGCGCGTGTTCATCGACCCCTTCAACCGGGGCGCCCGCATTCCGGCCGCGGAGCTGGTGGCGCGCCTCGCCCCGATGGCCGGCGGCACCGGGCAGGCGCGGCAGATTCTGCCGCGTGTGACCACTCCCGCCTCGCGCCGGGAGGTGGCGATGCGGATGCTCCGCAACCTCAGGCAGATTTACGCCAGGCGCAAGGACAACAATCGCCTGCTCGTGGTGGCGAATCGCATGGTTGCGCTCGATCCGAAGGACCCGGTGGCGGTGCGCGAGCGCGGTCACGTACTGGCCGAGATGGAGTGCTACCAGGCTGCGTATCACGACTACCAGCACTATCTGCGCCTCGCCCCGCTCGCAGCGGACGGCGCCGACATCCGGGCGCGCATAGAGCGGCTGCGTCCCATCGCGACTCGCCTCAACTGACGAGCGGCGTCGAGCGCGACCGCATTCACGCGCGTGGAGTTTTCACCCGGGGCGCCGACGTTCCGTTCGCAGCCGTGCCGGCACCCGGGCCGACGACGCGGTGCGAGTGCCGGAGAAGCCACGCGCCCGCGCGAGTTGCCGGGTGCGATTCGGCCGGCGGAGACGGAAACCGGCGGTGTGCGACATCCGGGCATCGAGCCGCCCTCGTGGTCGGCGGCGACCGTCTGAAATTCAGATCGCGGTCCGCGGTCGACGTGCGACGAGGTACAGCCCCACCGCCACGAGCGCCATCCCGACGAGCAGAAGCGTTCCGACCCGGTCCCCCAGCAGCCACGCGGAGAACGTCACGCCGGCAACTGGGGAGACGAAGCTGAAGCTCATCATCACGCTCGGCGTATAGCGCTTCATCAGGTGACATGACACCGTGAATCCGACGCCGGCGATCACGATGCCCTGATAGAGCAGTCCCGCGATGGGTCCGACGCCGACGTGGTCCCACGCGATCTCCTCGAACAACAGCGCACCGGTGGCGAACAGCGGCAACGAAAGCACCATCTGCCACAACGCGACCCTGGTGGGCTCGATGCGCCGCACGAACCGGGCGCTCAGCGAGAGGCGAAATCCGAGCATGAGGGCGCTCGAGAGCACGATCCAGTTGCCCACCGCGCCGAGATCGAGCGCGGCAATGTCCGTGTCCTCGAGGAGAGCCAGCGACGTCCCGGCCATTGCGACCGTCAGGCCCAGGGCTTTCGCCGGCGTCATTCGGTCACCGGCCACGACGAAGTGCGCGAACATCACCGCGAACAACGGATTCGTCGCGATGAGCACCGAACCCATGGCGCCGGACGTTCGGTCGAAGCCGACGTTCATCAGCGCGATCTGGGCCGCGAACAGCACCGCCACGATCCACAGCGAACGCCATTCTCCCTTCTCCGGGAGGATCCGGACGCCGCTCCAGTGTGCCCACAGCGCGATGCACGCAATTCCGATTGCGAAGCGCAGGAACGCGGTGGTAAGCGGCGGGAAGGCGACGAGGGAGAACTTCACCGCCACCGGATTGCCGCCCCACAGCGAGTGGATGACGATCGAGACGAGCACCGCCCCGAGTGGAATCGAGAGTGCCACGCCGTACGTTCGATCCGCGGCGACGCGCCGTACTTCGAGGCGTTCGAATCAGTCTTCGGTGGTCAGCACGACCTTGCCCCGCGCTTCGCGGCGAAGGAGCCGCTGCATCGCCTCGGCGGCGCGTTCGAGCGGCAGTGTCTCGGAGATCACCGGACGGAGCGTGCCTTCCTCGTACCACGCGAACAGACGCCGCAGCGACTCGGTGATGATCGCGGGCTCGTGCATCCGGTACGCGCCCCAGTAGACCCCGATCATGGCGATGTTCTTCACCAGCACGAGTCCTGCCGGGACCTGGGGAATGTCGCCCGCCGCGAATCCGATGACGAGCAGCCGGCCCTCCCAGGCGATGCAGCGCATCGACTGCGCGAAGACCTGGCCGCCGACGGGGTCGAAGACGACGTCGGCGCCTCGCCCGTCGGTGAGTGCCTTGACGACATCCTTGAACTTGCCGTCGCGGTAGTCGATGACGTGATCCGCACCGTGCCGGCGGGCGAGCGCGCGCTTGTCTTCCGAGCCGGCGGCGGCGATCACCATCGCTCCCATCGCCTTGCCGACCTCCACCGCCGCAAGGCCGACGCCGCCGCCCGCGCCGTGCACCAGCAGCGTCTCGCCGGGACGAAGCTGCGCACGGTGCTCCAGGCCGATGTGAGCCGTGCCGTAGGCCACCATGAATCCCGCCGCCGTTTCGCAGGGCATCGCATCGGGAATCCGTACCGTCACGAGCGCCGGCGCGGTTGCCGCCTCGGCGTAGCCGCCGGTCGCGCACAACGCGACCACGCGCTGACCGGTGCCGAGCCCGCCGACGTCCTTGCCCATCGAGACGACCTCGCCGGCGACCTCGAGCCCCGGCGTGAAGGGCAGTGAGGGCTTCTCCTGGTACTTGCCCTGCACGATCAGGGCGTCGGCGAAGTTCACGCCGCACGCCCGTACCCTGATGAGCACGTCACCGGCACCGGGAACCGGCTCCGGCACGTCCTCGACCACCAGACCTTCCGGTGGACCCCATGCCTTGCACACCACTGCTCTCACGATTCGGGCTCCTGTTTCGAATGCGACGGCATGCGCGAACACCACCGCGCGGTCGCGTTGCACAGTCTACAGGGCCGACGGCGACGAGCCTCCCGCGGCGGGCGCCGCAGCCCCTGCCGGCCCTGCGAACGTGTGAGTCCTATTTCATCCCGGTGATCGACTCGCTGACCGCACGCGGGTCCCGCAGCGGCCACCGGCCGGCGTCGATCTGGGCGAAGAAATCGGCCAGTGCGGCGTTGAATGCGCAGGGCTCCTCGAGGTTGATGGTGTGCCCGGTGTTGGGCAACACCAGCAATCCCGCGCTCGGAATCGCGCGTTTCATGAACACGCTCGGCACCAGGCAGGGCCAGTCCTCGTCGCCGGTCACGATGAGGGTGGGCACGGCGAGCGCCTTCATCGCATCGGCGAGGTCGAAGACCGACGGGCGCCGCTTCTGTATTCCCTGCTGGGTGTGCGCGGACCCTGCCGCGGAGTGCTCTGCGAGCATGTCGGCGAACTCCCGCCAGCCCCTCGGATCCTTGTTCTGGAACTGAACGCGGGTGGGGCCGAGCGAGTAGGCATCGGCGAAGGCGGCCATGCCCCGGGCGCGGAGGAATTCCGAGGTGGTGTCCGCTTCGTTGCGAAACCGCTCCCGCTGTTCGGGCTCGGCCCCGTACCCGACGCCCGCGACGACGATGGAGCGGGCCCGGTCGGGACAGGCGAGACCGAAGTGCAACGTGGCGAATCCCCCCATTGACAGTCCGACCACGTGGGCGCGCTCTACGTCGAGTCCGTCGAGCACCGCGAGAATGTCGTCGCGGGCGCGGTCCTGCGAGTACGCGCCGGTGTCGTCGGGGACGTCGGACGGAGGAAACCCGCGGGCATTGAAGGTGATGCATCGATAGCGGCGTGAGAAATGACGGACCTGCGGCTCCCAGCTTCGCATGTCGCCCGCGAATTCGTGGACGAATACGACGGGGATGCCGCTGCCGGTCTCCTCGAAGGCGAGGCCCGTTCCGTCGTCGGTGATCAGGGTGGGCATGCTTCGGTCTCCTTGTCCCTCGGGTCTGTCTGATGTCTGCGATCGAGCAATTCCGAGTGTACAGTGTGCACCGGCGTGCCCGCCGCCAAACGGTGCGGGCACCCGTCGTCGATCGGCAGCGCATCGTTCCATGCTCCAACTCGCCTGGCCCTGGATTCTTGCCACCGTGGTGACCCCCCTCCTGGTCGCACGGCTGGCGCCTCGCGCGCCGGACGCAGCCGGTGCTCCGATTCGCGTCCCGTATTTCGAGGAGGCGCTGGCGTGGTCGAGGCGCGCGACGGTGTCCGTGCCCCGTGTGCGTCAGGTCGTGGCGCTGCTCGCATGGGGCGCACTGGTGCTCGCCGCCGCGCGCCCGCAGTGGATCGGCGATCCGGTGTCGCTGCCGGTGCACGGGCGCGATGTGATGCTCGCGCTCGATCTGTCGGGGAGCATGCGCGAGCAGGACATGAAGACCGCTACCGGCTTCGAGAGGCGAATCGACACCGTGAAGCGTGTGGCGGGAGACTTCGTGGCACGTCGTGCCGGCGATCGGGTCGGTCTCATACTGTTCGGTACACGGGCGTACCTGCAGACGCCCTTCACGCTGGATCTCGACACGGTGTCGGAGATGGTGTCGGAGACGGTGCTGGGTCTTGCGGGTGAGCAGACCGCAATCGGAGACGCGATTGGACTTGCGGTGAAGCGCTTGCGCGAACGCGCAACACAGGAGCGGGTTCTGGTGCTGCTGACCGACGGAGCCGACACCGCGAGCCAGGTCGATCCTCTGTCCGCGGCACGTTTCGCGCAGGAGGAGGGAATCACGATCTACGCGGTGGGGGTCGGTGCAGACGAGGAAGTGTCGCCGCGCTGGTTCGGTACCCGGCTCACCGGTTCGCGCTCGGCGCTCGACGAATCCGCCTTGAGGACGATCGCGGACCTGACCGGGGGGCGCTACTTTCGCGCGCGAGACGCCGCCGAACTCGAAGAGGTCTATCGGCTCATCGATGCGCTCGAGCCGGTTGGCGGCGACGACGAGGTGTTTCGCCCGACCCGCGAGCTGTTCCACTGGCCGCTCGGACTCTCGGTGACGCTGTTCGCGTGTGTCGCCTTGCTCGGAATATCGAATGTCCCCGCCGTGCGGATGGCTCGGGACCCGGACGGCGAGGACGCGCGGTGAGGGAGACCCGCGCGATGACTCCGAGTCGGCTCGGGACCGTTTCGAACGCGACGAGGCGCGCGTGGTGTCCGAGTTGCACTTCTTTCGTTCGGGGATCGGCAAGCGGAGTGATGCGGTGACCGAGTTCGTGTTCGTCCGACCCTGGTGGCTGGCGGCGGTGCCGGCGGGGCTCGCTCTGGTCTGGTGGCTGCGGCGTCAGTGGGACCGACGCGGCTCGTGGGAGTCGATCGTCGATCCCGTCCTGCTGCCCCACCTCGTCGTCGGAACCGGCTCTGCGCAACGCGAATGGCCGTGGGCGGCGATGGCCGTCGCGGTGATCGTCGCCGCAACCGCTCTTGCGGGGCCGGCGTTCGAGCGGCTGGAGCAGCCGGTGTTCCGATCTCTGGCGGCCCGGGTCATCGCCCTCGACGTGTCGCGTTCGATGGATGCGTCCGATCTGTCGCCTTCGCGCATGGTGCGCGCTCGCCACAAGGTCTCGGACCTTCTGCGCCATGGCGCGGACGGGCGTGCCGGGCTCGTGGTGTTCGCCGGCGATGCGTTCGCCGTCGCTCCGCTGACCCGCGACGCGGACACGCTCGTGCATCTGCTGTCGGCCATCGACACCAGTGTCATTCCGGTGCAGGGAAGCCGTCCGGACCTCGGACTGGAGATGGCGCGGGATCTGCTCGAGCTGGGGCGCGCCACCGCCGGCGAGATCATCCTCGTCACCGACGGAATGAAGGGCCCGCGCACCCGCGACACGGCGGAGACGATCGCAGGCAGCGGTATCCGGGTCTCGGTACTCGCGGTGGGCACGGAAGAAGGAGCACCGGTGCGGTTGCCCGAAGGCGGTTTTCTCAAGAGTCCGAACGGAGACATCGTCGTGCCGGGAGTCGACATGACGGCGCTGCGCTCGGTGGCGGGGGCCGGCAAGGGGCGGTTCTCGCACGTCACCGCGGACGATTCGGACGTCGAGTGGCTGCTCGGCACGCGGATCGACGATCCGTGGCGCCGGTCTCTGGAGGAGATCGATCGCACCACCGACGAATGGCGCGATGAGGGTCCGTGGCTCGTGCTGGCGTTGCTGCCGATTGCGGCTCTGGCGTTCCGTCGCGGCTGGCTGCTCGGGTTGCCTCTCGTGCTTTCGATCTCCGCTCCCGAAGTTGGCGCGTTCGAGTTCGCGGACCTGTGGGCGCGGCGTGATCAGCAGGCGGCACAGGCCATCGAGCGAGGCGATACCGACCGTGCGGTGGCGGTCGCTCCCGACCACCGCTGGCGGGGCACTGCTCTTTACCGCGGCGGCCGCTACGACGAGTCGGCCGCGGCGTTCACGGCGGGCGATTCCGCCGACGATCATTACAACCGCGGCAACGCGCTCGCGCGGGCCGGCGACCTGCGTGGCGCCCTCGAAGCTTACGATGAGGCCCTGGCCCGCAGTCCGGGCCACGAGGACGCGGAACACAATCGGAAGATCGTCGAGTCCCTGATACGGACGCAGCCGGAGCACCGCAGCGGAGAGGGTGAACGTGACGGCACCGGAACGACGGACGCGCAAGGCGCCGGCTCCGGATCTCCGAACCCCGGCGCGCGGCGTCCGGACGAGGAACTTCAGGCCGGGCAGCGCGAGCAATCCGGAGAGGGCGCACCGAAAGCACAGGGCGGAGCGCACGGCGGCGAGCGTGCGCGGTCCGCACAGGCGTCCGAAGGGTCTCGTGGAACGCGCGACGGCGAGGAGTACGAGGTCGACGCCGAAGGGGGCAGTGGGGCGAGCGCCGACCGTACGCTCGGCGGCTTCGACGCCGAACATTCTCTCACCGAGGAGCAACGACTCGCGTACGAGCAGTGGCTTCGCCGCATACCCGACGATCCGGCGGGACTGCTGAGGCGCAAGTTCGCCCTGGAGTACCGCACGCGCGGCGAACGACCTCCCGGCAGAAGCGACGCATGGTGAAGTGGCGGTATCGGTCTTCGACCAGGCACGGCCGTGACGGCGAAGCCGCGAGGCGGGAAGCGGTGACGCGCGGCTCGGATCCGGCAGGATTTCGCCCGCCGTCGCACCGTGCGAGACCGATCCTCGGCCGAGCGGGCGCTCTCGAGATGACCCGGAGCTCAGGTGATGGTGATCTCCAGTCCGAGCACCAGGCTGCTCCACGACTTTCCGTGGCCGTCAAGGTTCAGCGATTCGTTGACGCCACCTTCCAGCGCATCCTCCAGCACGAAGTTGACGCCGGCGAGTGCGGGCAGTTCGTATCGCACCACCGGGCCGACAAGCAGGGTGCCGAACTCGCGTTTGAGCCTCTCGGAGGTGATCTGGTCCCGCAGCGCCGCGTAGTGCGCAGGATCGAACGCGAAGACCGAGACATTGGAACGGTTGCCCTTGTCCCCGGCTCGCGCATGCGCGATCTCGCGCAGGGCGACGGTTCGGCTCATGCCTCGAAGACCTCCACCTGCGGAGCAACCGAATCGCGCTCGATGGATGCCGAGCATGTCATCACGGAGGGCGTCACCGTACCGCGGTAGCCGCCTCCGGCGCTCGGCCCGCAGCACAGCAGCGACTCGACCTCCCAGAGCAGGAGCTCCGCCTCGTCGCGCGAAGACCCACGCATCGCGCATCGCACCCGCACGTCGCGGGTGTCGGTCGGATAATCGCGCGCCGTCGCGTGCAGCGAATCGACCCCGACCAGATCGACACGCACCGGCGCGTTGGTGCCATGGACTCGGCGCATCCGCTCCATCACGATGTCGCCGGCCATGCGTGCGCGGTCCTGCGCGCCTGCACCGGCGTAGGACACCCCGGCCTCTGCGAGCCAGCCGCCGTCGAACGCGACCGTGACCTTGAGGTGTTCGGGGCGGGGCGTGCCGCCCGCGCCGTCGACCCGCACCCGGTCCCTGCCGGCGGCGACGACCGATACGGTGGAGAAGTCCGCAGTGACGTCGGGCGTGAGGTAGCGTTCGGGATCGTGCACTTCGTACAGGAGCTGTTCCTTGACGATCCGCTCGTCGACCAGGCCGCCGGTGTCGTCGAGCTTCGTGATGCAGGCGCTGCCGTCGGCACGAACTTCCGCATAGGGGAATCCGACGTACGCCAGCCCGTCGACCGGCTTGTAGCCGGGGTCGGCGAAGTATCCGCCGGTGACCTGCGACGCGCACTCCAGGAGGTGCCCGACCGCAGTGGCCGGTCCGAGGTGATCCCAGTCGTCGCCGTCCCAACCGAAATGCCGGCGCAGCGGCGCGACGAACAGGGACGGGTCCGCCACTCGCCCGGTGATGACCACATCGGCGTTCGTCTCGAGCGCGAGGAGAATCTCGTCGGCACCGAGATAGGCGTTGGCGCCGATATACGGCCGCCCCGCCTCGCCGATGGTCATTCCTTCCCACAGCGGCGTATCCGGTCCCAGTGCTTCGGACACGTCGTCGCCGAGCAGGGCTGCCACCACGAGCCCGTCGAGCCCCAGTTCGCGTGCGATCTCGACCGTGCGCTCGGCCGCCGCCCGCGGATTGGCGACACCCATGTTGGTCACCACCCGGGTGCCGGCTGCGTGGGTGAGCGGGAGAATCGCCCGCATGCGCCGTTCGAGCAGGGGGTTGTAGCCACGCGACGGATCGGCGCGCATGTCACGGTGCCCGAACGCGAGAGTGCGCTCTCCGATGCATTCGAACACCAGCACGTCGAGGCGCCCGCGGCGCGCAAGGTCCACGGCGGGGTCGAGACGGTCGGAGGAGAAACCGGCCCCGCAGCCGATACGGAAATCACGCGCTGAAGTCATGGTATGCACCCTGGTCGAACCGCGTTGGGGTCACGAATTCTCCCGCACGAGTCCGCATGGAGTCGACAGCGGAGACCGAGCCGGACAGGACGTCACACCGAGCTCAGCCGGCGCCGCACAGGTTCGGCAGCTCGTCCAGCGAGGTGATCACCGGAACGTCGGTGTCGATTTCCGGCCAGTTGCGGCGTACCGAACGGTGCTTCAGCCACACCGGGCGCATTCCCACGTCGCGCGAGCCGCACACGTCGAACCGGTAGTCGTCGCCCACGTAGAAGCACTCGCCCGGATCGAGCTTCATCCGCCGCAGGCAGCGCAGGAAAGGCTCCGCGTCGGGCTTGGTCGGGACGCCGTCTTCGCCCGCGATGATGATGCACTCGAACGCGCGTTCCAGGTCGGGAAACGCGCTCAGCCGATGACCGCTGCCTCCCACCTGACCCTGCGTGTTGGAGATGAGGGCGAGGCGGTGCGTCGCGCGCAGTGTGGCCAGGGTGTTCGGCGCCTCGGGAAAGACGCGGGTGAGCGCGTTCACCCGCTCCCAGTACTCGTCTTCCCACGCGACGAGGCGCCGATCGTCGATGCTTCGCTGCAAGGCGTCGCAGACCGAGCGCCAGATCGCGCGCCGGGACAGGCGCGAGCGTTCGTGGTGCGCCTTGCGCACCCGGCGATAGACGTCGATGAAGCGATTCCGCGCGACTCCTTCCAGGGCCGCGAATATCCGGTCCTGCGCCTCCCGTTCGGCAGTGCGGAAGCCGTCGGCGGAATCGACCAGGGTCTGGCCGAAGTCGAAGATGACCGCCTTCGCCATCGGCCGTCCGAACGCGGACCCCTGCCTTTCCGATATCTCCGTCAGCCGCCGCCGTACGCGGAGAGGTAGTCGCCGAACAGCTCCTCGTCGGCGGGGACATGCTCCGGGATTGGGGTCGACAGCCACGTGTAGTTGAGGAAGTGGCGCCAGTCGATGTTGTCGCTGGTCATGTTGCCGGCCCAGCTCCCGCATCCCAGGGTGTCGGTCGTCGGCTGCCCGTTGAACCAGCTTCCGCTGTTGGCGGCCGCGTGGGGCATGTTGCAGTTCAGACGCCCCACGTTGGCCTGGAGCGCGAGCTCCACGCGGCGCTCGTCGCGCGCGCTGTGCAGCGAGGCGGAGTGCCCGGCTCCGGAGAAATCCAGGATCCGGTTCAACCGGGCGCACATCTCCGAGAAGTCGGTCCACTTCCACAGCGTCAGCGTCGGAGAGATCTTCTCCCCCGAGAAGCGATCCTCGGAGCCGATCTTCTCGCCGACGACCATCAGGAAGCGGGTGTCTTCCGGGACGTCGATCCCCGCCTTCTCGGCGATCCAGGGGGCGGACTTCGCGACCAGCGCGCGGTTCAGGTGCTCGCCGTCGGGCCAGTAGAAGCCGCGGAGCTTCTCCCGCTCCTCGGTCGAGCAGAGGTAGCCGCCGACCGCCTCGAGCGCCTCGATCATCGCGTCGTAGACGCTTTCCTCCACCGCCACCGCGTTCTCCGACGAACACGATGCGGAGTTGTTGGCGCACTTGGACTTGACGATCTTCTCGGCCGTGGCCCGCAGGTCCGCCGTCTCGTCGATGATCGACACCACGTTCCCGGCGCCCACGGTGTGGCAGGGGGTCGCCGCCTCGTAGACGACCTTGACGAGCGCCGCGCCCCCGGTGGCCACCGCGAAGTCGCAGTGCTCCATGAGCTCGCGGGTCTTGTCGTGGCTCGGTTCGCGGATGCAGAGCGCGAGGTCCTCCGGCGCGCCCACTTTCCTGAGCGCCTTGCGGATGTGCTCCACCGTCAGGTTGGAGCTGCCGGGTGTGCGCGGGTGCGGTGACACGATCATGGCGTTGCGCGTCTTGAGCAGCGCGAGTCCGATGCAGCACACGGTCGATTCCGGATTGGTGCAGGGCACGACGTTGGCCACTACGCCGAAGGGCTTGGCGAACTTGCGGATGCCCTTCGCCGGGTCGTCCTCGACGAGGTCGCAGGTTCTGGCACCCTGCTGGTCGCGCATGGTGCCCTTGGTCTTGTTCTGAACCTTGTGGAACTTGTCCTCGAAGACGCCGATGCCGGACTCGTCCACCGCGAGGCGCGCCAGCGCCTCGGCCGTCTCGGGCTTGGAAAGCTCGTACCCGACCGCCTGACATATCAGGTCCACCTTCTCCTGGGGCCAGGTCCTGTATTCCTCGAACGCCGCCCGGGCGCGGCGATAGAGCTCGTGGATGTCGTCGTTTGCGTCGTTGGCGCTGGTCAGTGTCTGTTGCATGTTCGTGTATCCCGCGTGTCGTTCGTCCAGGTGAATGGGGGGTGGGTGCGGTTCAAATCTTCTTGCCGAGGGAGCCGACGCCGGTCTTCTTGCTGGGGTCGTGAATCTCCTCGACGATGGCGGCACCGCTTCCGTGCAGCTTCTGCCGCTCCTTGAATGCCGCCAGCCACTCGTCCGGCGTGCCGACTCTGGCGGGCCTGGCATGCTTGTCCCGGTCGCCGAGCGGCGGCACCGGACGATCCTCCGGCCCGTCGTAGAGCTCCTTCGGGGTGAGGTGCTCGCCGAGCCGGGTGTAGCCCTCGCGCTCGACCTCCTCGATGTAGTGCGCGCCGGCGCCGAACGAACGGGTCACCGCGATGATCGCCCAGGTCGCTTCCGGCGTGAATCCCAGGTCCATCATCGTCGCGGCCATGGCGCCCAGCAGGTCCACGTCCACCGGGGTGTCGCTCAGGTCCTTCGCGGCGTCCGCCATCGCTTCCAGGAAGGCGATGTAGGGCCCCGCCACGCCGAGCTTCTTCGCCCGCGCGAGCATCCGCTTCGCGGCCGGGTCCTCGAG
>JAJDUQ010000204.1 GCA_022826505.1 Gammaproteobacteria bacterium | reverse complement strand
GGAGCTCTCCGCCTCGTTGCCGCAGATGATGTTGTTCAAGTAGCGGAGATAGTCCTCCATCGTCTCGACCTCGGCGAGACTGTTGAGCGCCCGCACCACGAAGAACGAATCCCGCAGCCAGCAGTAGCGATAGTCCCAGTTTCGCCCGGTGTCCGCAGCCTCCGGGACGCTCGTGGTCATCGCCGCAATGATCGCGCCGGTCTCCTCGAACGCGCAGAGCTTCAGCGTGATGGCGGCGCGGGTGACCGCCTCCTGCCACTCGAACGGCAGCGCGAGGCGCCGGGTCCACCGCCGCCAGTACGTGGCGGTCTTCTCCTCGAACTCGCGGGCGGTCTCCTCGACGCCGCCGGCCAGCGTCTCGTCGGGTGCGAGGATCAGACTCACCGGCTCCTCGAGCAGGAACGGGGTCTCGTCGAGCACGTAGGTGATGGGAGCGTTGGTGCTGAGCCGGAGCACCTGGCTCGTGTGCACGTAGCGGATGTGGTTCGATCCGTGGGTGACGTCCGGGGCGCGCGCTCCGTAGTTGAAGCGCGGGCGCACCCGGATCCGGATGCGCGGCGAGCCGCGGCTCGGACGAATCCTGCGAACCAGCGTGGTGGGCCGGAACGTGCGCCCGCGCGTCTGGAACCGCGGCGCGAAGTCGGTCACGACGATGCGGTTCCCGGAATTGTCCACCATCTCCGTTTCGAGAATCGCGGTGTTCTCGTGGTAGCGCTGCACGGCGCCTGCCGCGCCGAGGAGCTCGATGACGAAGAATCCTGCATCGGCGTTCACGTCGTCGTCGATCAGGCTGCAGAACACCGGGTCCGCGTCGAACCGCGGCAGGCAGCACCACACGATGCGCGCGGCGTCGTCGACCAGCGCGCCGAAGGTGCAGTTGCCGATGACTCCGAGGTTCAGCGAGGACACTTTCCCGTCGCACCCGATGCCGTGCATGCGGACTCGGGTACATTCTCCCTGTTTTCGGGTTCCCGTGTTTGCGGGAATGAAGGCACTGACATCAGCGAGGTCTCGCGAGCGCGGAACTGCGTGTGTCTGCGAGGATTCCTTCCCATCTCTCTTCGCGCAGTTTTTCCCATCAAGGTCGCAACCCGATATCAAGCCTGTGCATCGGGCGAGGCATGATGTCGGATTGTACTGCCTCAAGCGCTCATGGCCGGGCTGACCGCCCCGCAGCAGGAAAGTGGTCGTCGAGCGCGATGCGGCTCTTCCCCGCTGTTGTATGGAACTCCTCGTCACTCATTGAACTTTCTGGTTGATGGAACGAAGCGGCATCCGGCAGCTTGCTCGGCCGGCACCAAGGCCGAGTTGAAGTGCCGGGCTTGGCGTTGAAGATGGCGGAGCCGGCGATCTCGGCGTTCGCTCTCGAAGGGTTCGATGCCTCGCTTCACGGCAATCCGACCTCCTGACCGTGGACACCGGTGTCCCCGGTGCCCCCGGGAACAACGAGGGTCACGGGAGCGCGAGCTCCCTGCACAGTGTCCGGAACGGCAGCACGCGGGTGCCGTTGGAGACGTAGTCCCGCTCGCCGAGGTGAACCTGGTAGAAGTCCCCGATCGGTGTCCTCCGCCGGAAGTAGGCGAGCGCCGGACTCGGCGACCTGTCCCCCGACTTGCACTCCAAGGCGAACAGCGGTGTATTGTCGCGGACAACGACGAAGTCCACTTCACGGCGGTCGGTGTCGCGCAGGAACCGGAGCTCCATTCGATGGCCTTCGGTATCTTCCAGGAAATGGCAGTGCTTCAGCAGGTGACAGGCGACCAGGTTCTCGAACCGCTCCCCCTGCCCTGGCACCTGCGACCAGTCCCAGAGGTAGAGCTTGGTCTCCTTTTTGACCGCACGGATTCGCGGCGCTCCGAAGGGTGGAATCCGGAAGCACACGTAGAGGTTCTCCAGGATTTCGAGCCATCGTGCCACGGTCTCGTGAGCGACCTGGAGGCCTTCGCTCAGGCTCCGTATCGACAACGGCGAGCCGACCCGTTCCGGCAGCGCCTCCACGAGAAGCTCTACCAGCGCGACGTTGCGGACGCTTTCGAGATCGCGCAGGTCCTCGTAGACGACACGCGACAGCCTTTCCCTCTGCCACCGCCGCCAGACGCGCGTCCGGCCGGCGAGCAACGGCTCCGGGAACCCGCCGAAGCGCAGCAGTGCTTCCAGGTCGCTCGCCGAGTGGTCCGAGCCGAACTCCCCGAGGGAGAACGGATGGAGGCGGTAGTGATGGTACCGACCCTGGAGGGAGTCCCCGCCCTTGCGGTAGTGGTCCAGCCGCGCCGACCCCGTCACGAGGAAAGACACGCGGTCCCCCTCGGTGTCGTAGAACCCCTTGACGAGGTTGCGCCATCTCGGGAACTTGTGGATCTCGTCCAGCACCAGGAGCCTCTGGTCCCCGGGCAGCCTGCCGCGCAGCAGCTCCGGGCGAACCCGCGGGTCGTCCCAGCTCAGGTACCCGGGGTGCCGCCTCCCCGCCGCGCCCAGGAGTTCGAGCGCCAGCGTCGTCTTGCCGACCTGTCTCGGCCCGCCGAGGAACACCATCTTGCGCCGGAGATCGTCCTCGACCGGAGCGCGGAGGTAACGGCGGAGCGCTTTCGATCTGCCGGCCATGGAACGGTGGGTGCCAGGAACGTCCAGCTTCATGAGTAATTTGAGAATAACTCGAAATTACTCATGAGTGAATTCGGCTTGACCAGACAATGCGCGGGTATCAGCCTGCACCGGTTCATCCGGCGCGGCGGGCGACTTGAGGGGAGCACGTATTCCTGCCTGATCACCTCGCCCCTTCCTCAGGTTTGCAGCAGAGCCGCGCAGGATCGCCGCAGCCGGCCTCTGATTTCGCGGCGACCGTTTACGGATGCTCTTCGCGCAACAGGCTACGCGGCAGCGGTGAGCGGCGGAAGGCGGAAAGCAATGACGGACGGGACGACCCTGCGGGAAGCATGGCTGGCAACGCACTATCGGATTTCGATCAACGACTCCCTACTGCGCCACACCCGGCCCGCGCAGCACTCGAATACACCGAATACCATGAGGCTCATCCTTATCTCTGCGGGACGCACCGAGTACAGCCACGACGAGGCCGTTGCTGCCCTGATCGTGGCTGGTTCATGCAACTGTGCGGGACGAGGTCGCACAGCCACGCATCATTGCGCGCCAAGCCGAGAGGACCCAGGAACGGTCGTCAATCGACCGTCCCGATGGGCCGTTGAATCGGCCCACTGCGGGTTCGAGGCTTCCGGCGCTGACAGGCAAGTCGATGCTGGAGACGATTGCACCGACGGTTTCGCCGCGCCAGAAGATGCACGGCTCTGACGCTACCCCCAGTGCCTGTACGAGCACTCTCCCATTCCTGTCGCGCCAAAGTGCGTGAACTGCGCTCGCGTACACTCCGAGCACGAACACCCGCTTGGGACTTCGGTCAACCTGCTTGACGCGTCGGATGGGTTGGCCGAAAGGGAATGTGCCTGCGGTCAATGGCTCTGCTCCTTCAATTCAGTCCGCCGGCGGCGGTAGCCAGCCAGTCGTGCAGCGCAGCGACATCCGGTACCCGGCAGGTGGCCTCGCTCTCCCCTGCGCCCACCTTGACGCTGATCCCGCCGTGACGGTTCACGACCGCGAATCCGTCCTCATCGGTGATGTCGTCGCCCGCGAAGACCGGCGTGCGCCCCGCGAATGGAGGCGTCTGGAGGAATCGGGCGATGGCCGTGCCCTTGTTCGAATGGGCGGGCCTGACTTCCAGCACCATCTTCCCGTGCATCACCTCGTGTCCGTCGTGCGGCGTCGTCGCCCCGGCCACGAGCTCGCGCAGTTCCCGCTCGCGCTCCGGCGCCCGCCGGAAGTGCAGCGCGAGCGACGAGCCCTTGTCCTCGACGACGAGCCGCGCATCCTCTCGCACCAGCGAACGAAACCGCGCGCGCAACTCCGCGAGTCCCGAGACGCGATGAGCGGCCTCTTCGACTGTCCCGTCCGGCATCCGAAGCTCAAGCCCGTGCAGACCCGCTGCGGGAAGCCGCAACGGGTCGAGCAGGGTGTCCAGCGTCGAGATCGGACGGCCGCTGACGATCGCGACCGCACCGCCGAATGCTTCGATGCAGGCGACGAGAATCGCGCGCAGCTTCGGGGGAACCACGACCGCGTCCGGGGTCATCGCAAAGTCGATCAGCGTGCCGTCGAAGTCGAGGAAGAGGGCCCATGCGGCGGCGTGGGGATGCGCTGGCGGAGCAGTTCCCACGGATTGCCGGAATGTTGCCTGGCTGGCCGAGATGGTCACGTCCGAAGCCTGGAGTGAGGATATCGATGCAACGCGGCACGGCGTGCCATTGTCCAACGACGGCGCTGCGCCGACAATCGCCTGGACGGTTGCGGGGGATATGGCGCCCGGTGCGGACACGGCGTTACCGTCGGACAGATTCGGACGCCGAGTGGGTATGATGGGTGTCGGAGACGCGCCGCGAGGGCAGTGGAGAATCGGGATGGGCAGAATTGTTGCGACGGTGGACGTTCAGAACGTCGCCGAACCTCGCATTTCGAAGAAGCTCGATGCCCTTGTCGGTACTGGTGCGGGCTACCTCACTCTGCCCCGCGCGTGGAAGGAACACTTCGGCTCGTTCGAAGCGGAGGAAGTCATCGAGCTGCAGACGGCGACGCAGGAATCCATCAAGGGGACGGTCTGCGGGCCGGTCAGAGTCCAGGTGGAAGGATTCCGAGCGATCTACAACGAGGTGCTGTTCATCGACATGGAACCGGAAGACGGCGAATTCGAGCCCTTGCTTGGCTACATCGCGCTGGAACAGTGCGGTGCGGCGGTCGACCTGGTTGGACATCGATTGCTTCCGGTGCGTTACATGGACGCAAAGGTTTCCGCGAAGCGCTCGCCAGCGCCGGTACTCGAACTGCCCGCGCAGCCTCGCCCGGTCGGGATGGACCGCGGGATGGACGTCCCGGCCCGCTTCTTCGAGCCTCTCGACGGCAAGCTGCTCGATGCATTCGAGGGCGACGACGAGCCAGCGTGAGATTCCTGCACCACGCTCGCACGTTCTTTCTCGGTCGGGGGTTCGCCTCGCGGGCGATCCTGCACGGCACGATAACCGTCCCCCCCGGTGCCGTGTTCGCCCGCGGTCGCACCTCGGTTCCGTGGTAGCACTCTGCCGGCATCGGCAATAGCAGGATCGGCCCGATGCGAATCCTCCTCATCGAAGACGACCCGGAGACCTCCCGCTTCATCCGCAAGGGGCTGGAGGAGGCCGGTCACGTCATGGACCATGCCGGTGACGGCAAGCAGGGGCTGCTGCTCGCGCTGGATGCCGAGCATGACGTCGTTGTCGTCGATCGCATGCTCCCCGAGCTCGATGGTCTGTCCATCGTGCGGTCGCTGAGGGCGGCGAACCGATCGACCCCAGTGCTCGTCCTGAGTGCCCTTGGCGAGGTCGACGACCGGGTGGAGGGCCTGCGGGCGGGGGGCGACGACTACCTCGTCAAGCCCTTCGCGCTCGCCGAACTCTCGGCCCGGCTGGAAGCGCTGGTCCGGCGGCGAGGTACCGGCCCCGGCCCTGAAGCTCCGGCCACCCGGCTCGCGGTCGCGGATCTGGAGATGGACCTCCTCGCCCGTACCGTGAAACGCGCCGGACGCGTCATCGAGATCAAGCCCCGCGAGTTCCGGCTGCTCGAGTACCTGATGCGCCATGCCGGTCAGGTGGTCACACGCACCATGCTGCTGGAGGCGGTGTGGGACTATCACTTCGACCCCCAGACCAACGTCATCGACGTCCACGTCAGCCGCCTGCGCCGCAAGATCGACCACGATTCCGGCCGGCCGCTCATCCACACCGTGCGCGGCGCGGGCTACGTGATACGCCCACCGTGACCGCCGGGCCGGCCACCCGCTGATCCCGTGACCTCGATCGCCCGCAGCTTCGCCTGGCGCATCGCCATCGGCTACGGAGTGCTGTTCGGCCTGTCGGGGCTGGCGCTGCTCGCCTTCATCTACGTCTCGACCGAACGATTCGTGACCCGGCAGATGGAGGCGGTGATCGAAGCCGAGGTTCAGGGACTGGCCGAACGCTACCGCGTCGCGGGACTGCGGGGCCTGCGCGTCCTCGTCCGCGAGCGGATCGCGCGCAACCCCGCCAGCTCGTCGGTCTACCTGCTCGCCAATCGGGAATTCCGAGTGCTCGCGGGCAACCTGAGCCGATGGCCCCCCGAGGCGCGCGGCGCGGACCTCTGGGTGGAGTTCGAGCTGTACACCGCCGGCGAGGGCGAACGCCGCGAGGCGCACCGGGCGAGGGCCCGGCACTTCGAGCTCCGGCGCGGGTTTCACCTCCTGGTCGGGCGCAACATGCGGGATTTCGAGGAGATGCGCTCGGCCGTATTCCGCACCGTGGGATGGGGCATCGGCATCGCCGCGGTGCTCGCCTTCGTCATCGCCTGGCGACTGCGCCGAAGCGTGGTTGCGCGCATCGAGGCCATCAACCGGATATCGCGCCGCATCATGCAAGGCGAGCTGTCGCAGCGCATCGAGAGCCACGGGAGCGGCGACGAATTCGACGAGCTGGTCACGAACCTGAACGCCATGCTCGAGCGCATCGAGACACTGATGGATGATGTGCGCAGGGTTTCGGACAACGTCGCCCACGATCTCCGCACCCCGCTCGGCCGACTGCGCACCCGCCTCGAGCAACTTCGCGATATGGGCGGTGACCCCGCCTCGGCGGCCCTCGCCGAAGCTGCGCTCGGAGAAGCCGACCAGATGCTGGCGACATTCAACGCGTTGCTCCGCATCGCCCGCATCGAGACGAGGCAGCGCAGACACGCCTTCGAGCGAGTGGACCTCGCCGCCATCGGGGACGACGTCGCGGACCTCTACGCTCCGGTCGCGGAGTCGCGCGACATCACGTTCCGTCACTCCGGCATCGCCTCGCCGGTCGACGCGGATGCCGATCTGATCTTCCAGTCGCTTGCGAACCTGCTCGACAACGCCATGAAGTACACCCCCGAGGGCGGCTCGGTGACGCTGCACGTCACCTCCGACGACGACACCGTGACCGTCGTGGTCGCGGACACCGGTCCGGGCGTGCCGCCCGAGGAGCGCGACGCGGTGCTGCGGCGGTTCTATCGCCGCGAAACCGCACGCAGCACTCCCGGGAGCGGATTGGGCCTGAGCCTCGTCGCCGCCGTCGCCCATCTCCACGAGGCGTCCCTGACCCTGGAAGACAACGCGCCGGGCCTCGTCGTGCGGCTGCAATTCAAGCGAGCGAGGTAACGAGTCCGGACAGCGGACCCGAGGCCGGTGACAGAAATTTCGCCCCCAACGGCCCGCGAACTCGCGAAGCACCGCTGCGTACCCCTGGCGAGTGTGCGGCGCTGGTGTGCGGCGTTGCCGCGAGTTCCTGGACGCTCCGGAGCTGAATGGCGAGTCGCGTGCGGACGCTCGGCACCATCGGTGCCGGCGTTGCCTGTTCCTCGATGACGCGACGCGGCGGGCGGAAGCATCGCTCCGCCCGCCGCTCGGTACCCGGTTGCCGGGTGCTCAGCCTCGGTCAAGGTCGATCGCGACGTAGCGCCGGCTGTGGCCCCGTTCGACGAGCAGCAGAACCGGCTTGTCGTCGGAGGCCGCGGCGCGGACCGCTCCGGCAACCTGGTCGGGACGGTTCACGGTCTTGCTCCCGGCCCGCACGATGACATCCCCGGGCCGCAGCCCGTTGCGTGCCGCCGGGCTGCCGGGGGCGACCTCGGCCACCGTGACTCCCGCCTTGCCCGGCTCGCCGCGCGGCGCGAGCATCACCCCGAGCCTGACGTCGTCGCTCTCTGCGCTCGCGGCCGCGAGGACCGTGTCCTGTCCCTGCATGCCAATCGTCGCGGTGAGCGTCTTCCGGCCCCCATCGCGCCAGACCGTGATTTCGACCTCGGTCCCCGAGTCGATCTCCGCCACGATACGGGGCAGATCCTTCATCGTGTCGAGTTTCCGGCCGGCGAGCGAGACGATGACGTCCCCAGGCTCCAGTCCTGCTTGCGCAGCCGGTCCGTCCGCCATCACCGACGCCACCAGCGCACCCTTCGCGTCTTCGAGACCCAGCGCCTCGGCCATCGTTTCGTCGATGTGCTGGATCTGGATCCCGAGCCAGCCGCGGTCGACCTTGCCGTCGGTGCGCAGCGACTCGATGACGGGCTTGGCGACGTTGGCAGGGATCGCGAACCCGATCCCCACGTTCCCGCCCGTGGGGCTGAAGATGGCGGTATTCACGCCGACCACGCGTCCACTTCGATCGAACAGGGGACCGCCGGAGTTGCCGCGGTTGATCGGAGCGTCGATCTGGAGGAAATCGTCGTAGGGGCCGGAGCCGATGTCGCGCCCGCGGCCGGAGACGATGCCCGCGGTGACGGTGCCGCCGAGCCCGAAGGGATTGCCGACCGCGACCACCCAGTCGCCGACCCGCGTGCGCTCGGAATTTCCGAACTCGACCACCGCCAGCGGCTCCCCGGCGTCGACCTCGAGGAGTGCGAGGTCGGTCTTCGGGTCCGCGCCCACGACTCGCGCTTCGAGCTTGCGTCCGTCCTGAAGGGTCACCGTCACCGAATCCGCACCCTTCACCACGTGATTGCTGGTGACGATGAGTCCGGAAGCGTCGATGACGAATCCGGAGCCGACGCCCTCGGACCGCGGCGTGCCTGGAATCGCGAATTCCGGTGTCGACCGGAAGTGCCGGAAGAACTCGGGAAGCTCCATACCCGGCCTCTGCCACTGCCGTCGCCACTTCATGCGCGACTGCGCAGCGGGCCGGATGGCGCGAGTGACCTCGACATTGACGACCGCGGGCCGCACGTCGTGGACGAGGTCGGCGAAGCCTCCGTGCATCGTGGCCATCGTGGCGGCTTCCGCGCCCGGCGCGGCGTTCGCGGGGCTCCAGGGCTCGCTGACCGCGACCGCGCCGACAATCGCGGCGGATACCGCCGCTGCGACGAGCGTGCGTCCTGTCCAGGACCTTCTGCGAGTGGTGGTGTTGCTTGTCATGCGTCTGCCCTCCTGTGTGCAGTGCCGGAATCGCCGAGGGCGATTCAACGTGAGGGCAGGATAGGACCGGACGGGTTGCCGCCCGGTGGACGGATCATGAACGTTAGTTCATCAGACTTGTTTGATCCGATCTACAAGACCATACTGGTCATTATGACCACAGTATCGATTTCCGAGCTGAAGGCGAACCTCTCGCGCTACCTCCGGGAGGTGCGTCGAGGCGGCGAGGTGCAGGTCCTCGACCGCGGGGCGCCGGTTGCGAGGCTGGTACCCGCGACGGCGGGCGACGACGAAGGAATTCGGAAACGCCTGATCGGCACCGGCCTGCTTCGGCCGGGCAACGCCGTCGCCGCCGCCATACTCGACGAGCCGACACTGGTGCTGCCGGTGAGCATCTCGGAAGCGTTGATCGAGGATCGGACGGATCGGCTGTGAGGTACTGGGATGCGTCCGCGCTCGTCCCCCTCGTGGTTGCCGAACCGGACAGCGAACTCGTGCGAACGTGGCTTTCCGAGGACGATCAGATCGTCACGTGGGCATGGAGCCGCACCGAAATCACCAGTGCGATAGAGAGACGCGCCCGCGACGGGTCGCTGTCGAGGCATCAGCGTCGCGAAGCACTCCGGCGATTCGAAGCCTTCGCCGAGAGCTGGGATGAAGTGACCGAATTGCTCGCCGTCCGCTCCCGGGCAAACGCCTTGCTCGCGAGGCATCCGTTACGGGCCGCCGATGCAGGTCAGCTCGGCGCGGCCCTGCTGATCCACGAACAGCTCGCGGGGACACTGACCTTTGTGTGCCTGGATCATCGCCTTTCAACGGCCGCGGAGCTGGAAAGCCTGCGCGTCATGCTCTAGACACGGTGCCTGACACAATTTCCGGGCGGGCAAAGGCGTGCCGAGGCCAAATCCACCCCGACCGACCGCCGCATCAGCGAGCATCCCGATTGCCGCGGCCCGAACCTCCGCTTTCACGACCGCGTCGATGCCGCACACCATCCTGCCCTCCAACCGTGCCTGCGATGTCCGCGAGGCACTGAACCCGTCAGGACCGACAAGGAGAATCATCCAGTGAACCTGCCCGAACCGTCTTCCATCCATCGCGTCGGCGTCATCGGCACCGGCACCATCGGGGCGTCCTGGGCCGCGTACTTCCTCGCCCGCGGGATGGAAGTGCAGGCGTGGGACCCCGCGCCCGACGCAGAGGCCGCGCTGCGCGCGTTCGTCGACGGCGCATGGCCCACCCTCGAAGGACTCGACGCGGTCGCGGACGGAGCGAGCCCCGACCGGCTCACGTTCCATGCCGGCCCCGCCGCGGCCGTCGACGGCGTGGGCTTCGTGCAGGAGAGCGCTCCGGAGAATCTCGATGTGAAACGGACGCTCTACGCAGAATTCGACACCGCGCTGCCGGACGGTGTGGTCATGTCGAGCTCGACCTCGGGCCTCATCATGTCGGAGCTTCAGGCCGGGTTCTCGAACGCGGCGCGCTTCGTGGTGGGACATCCGTTCAACCCGCCGCACCTCATTCCCCTCGTCGAGGTGGTAGGAGGAACGGGTACCGACGCGAGCGTCGTCGACTGGACCATCGACTTCTACAATGCACACGGCAAGAAGGCGATCCGGCTCAACCACGAGGCGCCCGGCCATCTCGTGAACCGCCTGCAGGTCGCGCTGTGGCGCGAGGCGATGGACGCGGTGCTCACCGGACTCGCGAGCGTGGAGGACGTCGACGACGCCATCAAGTACGGCCCGGGTCTGCGCCTGAGCGTGATGGGCCCGTTCGAGCTGTGCCATCTCGCGGGCGGGCCGGGGGGGTTCTCGAACTTCCTCGACCATTTTGGCGACGCCCTCCAGCAATGGATGAACGACATGCGCACCGTCGAGCTCACGCCGGAGGTGCGCGCGAAGCTGAAGTCGGACGTGGCCGAGGCGGTCGGTGGGCGCGAGTACGCGTCCATTGCCAGGGAGCGCGACACCCTGCTCCTGCCGGTGCTGAGCACGCTCGCACGCACTCGGCGCGAGCACGGGCTCCATTGACACCGGAAGCAGTCGCATGCTCTGGAGCCCGGAGCCTCGATGCCCCGACTCGACCGACACCACGGCACTTATCACTGACGACGATGCGGCGTACATTGCCGCCCCGGCGCCCTGCACGCCGGACGAGCAAACGAAGACCGGCAACCGCCATCACCGGAAAGTACGGACAGGATGGCCGTGGTCCGGAAGATCGTATCGCGAACCAGGGGATCACTGATGAACATGGAGCTTGAAGGCAAGGTTGCCATCGTCACCGGGGCGGCCGGTGGATTCGGACGGGAGTTGGTACGTGGCCTGCTCGGGGCCGGCGCGAAGGTGGCCGCGCTCGACGTTGACGAGAAGCGGCTCGACGAACTCGCGACCCTGCACGAGGAGCCCGTGGAGACGGGCCGCCTCGTCACCGCCCGCACCGACATCTCGCGCTACGAGGAATGCGCAGCGGCGGTTGCGCAGGCTCGCGCGGGCCTCGGAGGGCTGCATGTCCTCATCAACAACGGCGCCCTGGGCATGGGCGTCATCCGCATCGACCACATGACCGAGCTCGTCGGGATTCAGGAGATCGCCCCGGAGATGTGGGACCGTTTCGTCGCCGTGAACCTCTCGGGTGCGTGGTACATGACCCGCGCCGCCATCGACGGGATGCTCGCGCAAGGGTGGGGATGCATCGTCAACGTCACCACGAGCATGTTCACCATGCTGCGCGGGAAGTTCCATCCCTACGGACCGGCCAAGGCCGGGCTCGAAGCGATGTCCGCAGGACACGCCGGCGAATTCGAGGGCCGGGGTGTGACGGTGAACGTCGTTGTGCCCGGTGGACCGTCGGACACTCCGATGGTGCCCATGGAGTCCGGCTTCGACCGAAGTGCGATGGTTCCGCCGACCGCCATGGTGCCGCCGATATTGTGGCTCTGCTCCGAGGCAGGCGGCGCGCATACCGGACACCGCTACGTGGCGGCAAACTGGGACACCACGGTGGACCCGGAAGTCGCAGCCGAGGGTTGCCGTGCCCCCATCGGGTGGCCGGACCTTGCGCAGAATCCGGTCTGGCCCGGGGGCAGACCGGATGAGTGAGCAGCGATCCGTTCCGCGTCGCCGCCGTGCGGGGCGAGGCTCTCGCTGCGCCGTGGCCCGTCGGCCGGCACAAGCGTTGAACCGGACCGTCGAGCGGTCCGCGGCACTTTCGAACACGAATGGAGGAGACGTTCAATGGATCTGAATCTCAGGGGGAAGTCGGTGCTGGTGACCGGCGCGTCGAAGGGAATCGGACAGGGCTGCGCGGAGCTGTTCGCAGCGGAGGGCGCGAACGTGCACCTCACCGCCCGGAGCCGGGACCTGCTGGAGACCGTCAGCCGGGAAATCCGTTCGAGCCACCAGGTCGATGCGCAGACTCATCCACTCGATCTCTCGAGGCGCGGCGCCGCGGAAGAACTCGCGGAACGTTTCGGCGACGTCGACGTCCTGGTCAACAACGCGGGCGCCATCCCCGGAGGCGACATCGACCTGGTGGACGAGACGCGCTGGCGCGAGGCGTGGGATCTGAAGGTCTTCGGCTACATCAACACCACCCGCCAGTTCTATCGGCGCATGCGCGAACGCGGTCACGGGGTCATCGTCAATGTCATCGGACTCGCCGGAGAGAAGTTCGACTCCGGTTACATCGCGGGCACCACCGGCAACGCGTCGCTGATGGCGTTCACGCGCGGCATCGGCAGCACGAGCATCGACCATGGCGTACGCATTCTGGGGGTGAACCCGGGCGCGGTCGCCACCGACCGCATCCGCACACTGCTCACCACTCGCGCGGAGTCGGAGCTCGGCGACGGCTCACGGTGGCACGAGTTCTTCTCGAAGCTGCCGCTGGGGCGCGCGGCGTCGGTGGAGGAGGTCGCGAATGTCGTCGTGTTCCTCGCTTCGGAGCGGGCGAGCTACCTGAGCGGAATCGTGGTCACCATCGACGGTGGCCAAGCGGCACGGGGCGGGAGCTTCTGAGGCGATTCGGCGTATCATCCCGACTCGAGACGAGTGTCCGGAAACAGGAAACGAACGTGGGACTCTTCAGCGTAGGGTGTCTGCTCGAGAACCAGCAGGACAGGGCACGCTCGGTTCGAGTGCCGAAGGTCATGGTCGACACCGGCAGCGAGCTGACCTGGATCAGCCACAGGCACCTCGAGGAAATCGGCGTGGAGCCCGAAAAGAGGAACAGGCGCTTCATCATGGCGAACGGCCAGGAGATCACTCGTTCGATCGGATTCGCCATCATTCGCGTCGGTGAGGAAATCACGACCGACGAGATTGTCTTTGCTCAGGACGGCGACCTTCAGTTGCTGGGCGCGCGCACGCTGGAAGGACTGAACGTGAAGGTGGACTCTCGCAACAAGCGGCTGGTCGCTTCCGGTCCGCTGATTGCGGCCGGCAATATCGGAGCCGGCTGAGATTCTGCCGCCATCGCGGCCGGGAGTCCCGCCCGTCGATGCGCCGGGCGCACCGGGCGACCGCAGGCCCGGAGTTTGCCGCGCTCAGGCGACGATTCCCTCGTCGCGAAGCTCTCCGATCCTCGTGCCACTGAGGCCCAGAACGTCGGCGAGAATCTCGTCGGTGTGCTGTCCGAGGGTGGGAGCGGGGCGGACCGCTTCCCGCTCGTGGCGCCGGAACTCCAGCGGTGAGCCCGGCATCAGGAAGCGGCCGACTCCCGGCTGGTCGACATCATCGAACAAGGGGTTCTCCGTAGAGCAGCGCGGGTCGTCGCGGACCATCTCCAGGAACGACTGGTAGGGCCCCCAGCACACGCCGGCAGTATCAAACACGGCACGCACCTCGTCGTACCCGCGGGCACCGACCCAGCGCGCCACCACCGGAGCGATGACGTCGCGGGCCCCGAAGCGCTGGCCCTCGTCGGAGAGGTCCACGCCGAGCATCGCCTCGATGTGGCGCATCGCATCGTGCCCGTCGATCGCGTCGAGCAGGCTCTTCCACTGTCGGGAGGTGATTGCCGCGACCATCACCCTCCGACCGTCCTTCGTCGCGAAGTCGCGACCGAACGCACCGTAGAGATCGTTGCCGATCGGCGCACGTTCGGTACCGTTCAAGACCGCTTCGCCAATGTGTCCGAGATTCCCGACCGTTGCGTAACCGACATCGGAGAGCGCCAGGGTGATGTGCTCCCCTTCGCCGGTTGTGCCCCGCCGCCGCACCGCGGCGAGTATTCCGGTCGCCGCGGTCAGACCGGTGATCACGTCCCAGGCCGGAAACACATGATTGACCGGTGCGTCCGGGCGCGCGGGACCGGTGGCCATCGGGAATCCGACCGCACTGTTCACGGTGTAGTCGAGGGCGGTGGAACCGTCCCGGTGACCGGTGATCTGCACCATCACCACGTCGCTCCGCCGGGCCGCGAGCGCATCCCAGGTCAGCTCGCCACGTGCCGGCAGATTCGTCAGGAAGCAGCCGCCGCCCTCGCCGGGCTGCGCGACGAGCTCGGCGACGAGCTCACGGCCTTCCGGTGTGCGGAGGTTGACGGTGATCGAGCGCTTGCTCTTGTTCAGGCCCGCCCAGTAGATGCTCGCGCCACTCTCGGCGAGCGGCCACCGCCCTGCGTCCACGCCGCCGCCGATGGGGTCGACGCGGATCACGTCGGCACCGAGTTGCGCGAGAGTGAGCCCGCCGGTGGGCGCCGCGACGAACGCGGACGCCTCGACGACGCGCAGTCCTTCGAGAATCGAGTACATGCGATTCGCTCTCCGTCAGATCAGCCCGGCACCGGCGAGTTGCTCGGGTGCATGACCCCGCGGTCGGATGTCGGGCCCGTTCTGCCGTGTCGTCCACTCGAGCGAACCGGCGCCCGATTGCGGCGCCGGCTTCCCATCGCTCGGAATGAGGCGCCTCAACTGCCCATCACCCGCTGGAGCGAATGCCGGCGGTTGCGAGTGTGGGGGCGGACCTCGCTCGGCCATCGCCCGCGCTCGACCGCCTCCGCCCATGCCGCGCTCTTCATGACGTCAGGGCTTTCGATTTCGTAGATGGCGTGCCAGGTGGGGGTCTCGCCGCGCGGCATCGATCGCAGCTCGCCCCCCATGGATACCTCGAAGTCCTGCGCCTTGAGTCGTGTGACCCCGATCACGCCCGGCACCTCCAGGAGATAGGGCACGTGCTCGGTGTCGTAGACTTCGTTGAACAGGTCTTCCTTGTCCGGGTCGACGTCCATGCTCGCGATGAAGACGTATCGGGTGCCGATGGGCATGTCGGACCTCCTTGATTGCGGGCGGACAAGCGTACCCCATCGGCTTGGGCCGCTCATACGTCCCGCGCAAATCGCGAGACGGCGATCCGGTTCCACACTCCCGGCGCCGCCCGGCCTGTGCCGACGGCGCCGGGCGCCCGGAAGAGGAAGCGGTCGGGGCCGGCGAGATCGGTCGTCGCCTCCCGCACCGGATTCGCATGAGCGGTCGGCTCCGGCGGCGGCATCGCAAACCGTGGACCGGGACAGGTAATGACGGGAACGATCACCCTACCGGTCTGGTTCGCCTCCCTCGCCGGTGCACTGGCGCTGTGGGCGGTTCTCTACCTTCTGCTGATTCCGGGCGGCCGCTGGTTCGTCCGACGGCGCGTCAATCGCCTGATCGACGAGCTGAACACGCGCCTGCAGTTGCAGATCCCCGTGTTCCAGCAAACGAAACGCCAGGTCCTCGTAGACCGGCTTGTCTACGACCGCGAGGTGATGGAAGCGGTCGAGGCGGCGGCGCAGGAGTCCGGCGTGCCGCGCGAGGTCCTGATTCGACGGGTCGAGCGCCACGCGCGCGAGATCGTCCCCTCGTTCAACGCCTGGGCGTACTTCCGTATCGGCTACGCCCTGGCCCGTCGCACCGTCCAGCTCCTCTACCGGGTCCGCCTGGGGTACTCCGACGACGACGCTCTGTTGGGTGTCGAGCCCGAAGCGAGTGTCGTCTTCGTGATGAATCACCGCAGCAACATGGACTACATTCTCGTCGCCTATCTGGCGGCCAGCCGCTCGGCGTTGAGCTACGCGGTGGGCGAGTGGGCACGGATCTGGCCCCTGCAGACCCTGATCCGATCGCTCGGGGCGTACTTCGTACGCCGGCGATCGGGCGATCCGCTCTACCGCCGGGTGCTCGCACGGTATGTCCAGGCGGCGACGACGGGAGGGGTGGTCCAGGCGGTCTATCCCGAAGGCAACCTGAGTCGGGACGGCCGTCTGCGCCGC
This sequence comes from Gammaproteobacteria bacterium, assembly GCA_022826505.1. GTDB lineage: Bacteria > Pseudomonadota > Gammaproteobacteria > HK1 > HK1 > HK1. Next base: position 434 of record JAJDUQ010000204.1, on the reverse strand, counting down.
CCACGGCTCGGCCTGATCAGCTACATGCTCTCGGCGTTCGACCCCGATGGCGAGCGTGACCTCGTCTTCATTCCGGTGGGAATCAACTACGACCGCGTGCTGGAAGATCGCATGCTGGTGCACGAGCTCGATCCGGAGTCCGAACCGCACACCCGGACGCATGTCGTCGCGACACTGCTCCGATTCGTGGCTCACCAGGCAAGCCTGATGCTGAGGCGGCGTTGGTTTCGGTTCGGCTACGCGTGCGTGAACTTCGGACCGCCGTTGTCGATGCGGGCGTACGTGCGCAGGCACGGGATCGACTTTCGAACCATGGACCCCGGCGCACGCTTCGAAGCCGTGGCGCGGCTGGGCGGCGAGCTCCTCGAGGCCGTCGCGTCCGCGATTCCCGTGGTGCCCGTGCCGCTCGTCGCCACGGTGTTCTCTCGTCGCCC
>JAJDUQ010000029.1 GCA_022826505.1 Gammaproteobacteria bacterium | reverse complement strand
CGCCCCGCATCCTCCGCGCCAAGTCCAGCAACCCGCCAACAAGGGCGCACCGACATCCCCCACCTGCCAGCCGAAATTAACTGACGCCTCCACCGACCCGCCGAGACCATACTGAAAAAGGACTTTTGAATAGGCCTGCGTCCTCGACGCGACGCCTCAGCCCGCTGGCGAGATGAGCAGATTTCCGTAGTGGTCGACCTCGACCCCATAGCCCGGCAGAACGAGCGTCGTGGAGTCCATCTCCTCCACGATGGCAGGGCCGTCGAACCGGTGCCCGGCCCCGAGGCGGCCGCGATCGTAGACCGGTGTCTCGACGAATTCGCCCGCCGCACCGAAGTACACCTGCCTCACACCCTTGCCCGCCTCGCTCACCGGCCCCGTGTGCGCGGCCACCTCGCGCATTCTCGGCTTGCGGATGCTGCCGAGCGCCGAGAGCCGGAAGTTGACGAGCTCCGTCGGCTCGTCGGCATAGCCGTGTCCGTAGGCGCGGTCGTGATCGGCGTGGAAGCGTTCGCGCAGGCTCGCAAGGGTGCCGGCGGTCGCCTCGCCCTTCGGGAAGTCGACAGCCAGCTCGTGGGACTGGCCCGCGTAACGCATCTCGACCTGGCGCACGAAGGAGATGTTCTCGTCCGCCAGCCCCTCGCGCTGCAGGACGGCGCGACCCTCCGCCTCCATCGCCGCGAACAGGCGGTTGATCTCGTCGAGATCCTCCTCGCCCTCCTCCATGATCCGAGTGCGGGAGAACTCGTGCTTCAAATCCGTCACCAGCAGGCCGAGCGCGGAGGCGGTGCCGGGACTCGGCGGCACGATGAGGAGCCCGATCTGCATCTCTTCGCAGAGCCGGTTGGCGTGCAGCGGCCCGGCGCCGCCGAACGCCACCATGACGAGGTCCCTCGGGTCGTAGCCTCGCTGCACGGTCATCACGCGAAGCGCGTTGGTCATCGCGGCGTTGGCGATCTCCACGATGCCGTTGGCGCAGGCGACGGCGTCGAACCCCATGGGCTCGGCGCAACGCCGCACGATTCCGTCGCGGGCGGCATCGACGCTGAGCCCCATCTCCCCGCCCAGGAAGTAGCCGGGGTCGAGCCGGCCGAGCGTCAGGTTGGCGTCGGTAATGGTGGGTTCCCCGCCTCCCTGTCCGTAGCAGATGGGTGCCGGATCGGCCCCGGCGCTCTGCGGTCCCACCCGCAGGATGCCGCCCGAATCGACCCATGCGACGCTGCCGCCGCCGGCCCCGATCTCGACCAAGTCGATCACCGGGGTCCGGATGGGATAGCCGCTCGCACGCGCCTGCCCCGTTCCCGGATTGGCCTGAGCGCCGACCTCGTACTCCTTCGTGACCCTTGGCTGGCCGTCGAGGATGAGGCCGACCTTGGCAGTGGTCCCGCCCATGTCGAAGGAGAGCACGTTGGCGTGGCCCAGTTCGCCGGCAATCCAGTTGGCGACGATCACCCCGGCGGCCGGGCCCGACTCCACCATGTAGGCCGGCTTCTCGGCCCCTGTTTCGAACGTCAGCACTCCGCCGCTCGACTGCATGATCAGCAGCTCGGCAGTCATGCCGCGCCCACGCAGCCGGTGCTCGATGTCCTCCAGGTAGCGGGCGAGGACCGGGCGAACGCAGGCATTGATGATGGTGGTGCTGGCGCGAAAGTACTCCCGGAACTCCGGGCACACCTCGGAGGAGAGCGAGATGACGAGATCCTGATTGCGAGCGCGCAGCAACTCCCCGATGCGTCGCTCATGGACGGGGTTCAGGTAGCCGTGGAGCAGGCAGACCGCGACCGAGACCACATCCTGCTCGGCCAGCGTCCTCGCTATCTCGTGGACCCTGGTCTCGTCCAGGGGTTCCAGCACCCCGCCGCGCGCGTCGAGGCGCTCCTTCACCTCGAAGCAGAGATTGCGCGGCACCAGCGGCCGCGGCTTCTCGAAATGGACGTCGTAGAGCGTCGGCCGCACTTGGCGGCCGATTTCCAGCATGTCGCGAAATCCCTCGGTGGTGATGAACGCGGTGCGCGGGGTCTTGCCTTCGATCAGCGAGTTGGTGGCGACGGTGGTGCCATGGACGAGATAGGAGACGGCGTCCGGCGCGACGTCTGCGTCGGTCAGAATGCGCTCAACCGCGTTGAGGAATCCCCGGGACGGATCGGAGGGGGTCGACGGAACCTTCGCGATGCGGATCGCTCCACTGCGCTCGGAGAGCAGCACCGCGTCTGTGAACGTGCCGCCGATGTCCACGCCGAGGCGGAATCGCTCGTTCATGACGGATTCGCCCCGCCCCGCCGCCCGGCGCAGCGCTCCTCGGTCCGGGCCGGGCCGGGCGAGTCGCCGCCCACGGCAAACTCCACGCCGATGCGGAGCCGTTCGTTCATGAACAATTCCCCCTTTCCCGCAACCTCCGGCGACGCTCGTCGGTGCGGGGCATGTCGATGGAGCCGTCCGTTGCGTCGATCACCACGCCGTAGGCGTCTCGGGCGCGTTCAATGCTGATCTTCTCCTCGACCACGTCGTTCAGAACCCGCTCGGGATCGCGCTCCCACGCCGGCCCGTAGCCGCCTCCTCCGCAGGTCTCGACCCGGATCATGGTGCCGCCCGCGACGGGAGCGGTCCCTTTGGAAGAGATCGGCGAGACTTCGTCGTCCGCGACGGTGAGATAGCGCGCCGGTTGGCCGTCCTCGCCACCGAACAATCCCCAGGGAGGGAACACCGCTCGATCGGCGAGGGTGGTGAATATGGGCTCATGGTCCGGGAACACGTACTCGCGACACAGCCCGAGTCCACCCCGAAATCTGCCCGCGCCCTCGGAATCGGGGATCAGGCTGTAGCGCATGATGCGCACCGGGTAGTTGAGCTCGGTCTCCTCCACCGGCGCGTTCTGGGTGTTCTGGACGTTGGTCTGCACCGCGTCGGGGCCGTCGGAACGGATGCGGCCGCCGAAGCCGCCGGCCATCGTCTCGAGAAAGGTGTAGTACTCACCGGTGCGCGGGTCCTCGCCGCCGAATCCGACGTGACAGATCATCCCCTTCGTGCCCGCCGGCACCTTGTCGGGCATGGCCTGGGAGAATGCCTTGAACAGCACCTCGCACAGCCGGGTCGAGACCTCCCAGCCGCCGACGATGGCGCCGGGGTGGCGGGCGTTGACAGCCGAGCCCTCGGGCGCGATGACCTCCAGCACCTGGTAGAACCCCTCGTTGAGCGGCACGTCGGGGTCGATGAGGCACTTCAGGACGAAGACGCAGGCGGTGAAGGTCTGGGTCATGTTGCAGTTCATCGGCGCCCAGCGCTGCATGTCCGTGCCCGTGAAGTCGAAGACGGCCCGCTTGCCGTCGAGCGTGACCCGAGCCTTCAGGTGCACCGGCCGGTCCGACATGCCGTCGTCGTCGAGCCACCCTTCGGCGGCGAAGGTGCCGCACGGCAGCTTCGCGACCTCCGCCCGGGTGCGCTTCTCGGTGTAGTCGAGGATGTACTCGGTGTAGAACCGCACGGTGTCCAGGCCGTAGCGGTCGAGCACCGCGGCGAGGCGACGCAGCCCCAGGTTGTTGGCCGAGATCTGGGCGCGGAGATCGCCCGCGACCTCCTTCTTCGCGCGCACGTTGGCGAGAATCATCTTCCACAGGCCGGCGTCGATCTCGCCCCGGGCCACGAGCTTCACCACCGGCAGGATGATCCCCTCCTGGTAGGTCTCGCGGAAGGCGCCGATGCTCGCCGGCGCGCCGCCGCCCACGTCCACGTGGTGGCAGCTGTTCGAGAGAGACCCCACCAGCTCGCCGCCGTGGAAGACGGGCGCGATCAGGAAAATGTCGTTCAGGTGGCTCGCCTGGCGGTGCGGGTCGTTCACCACCAGCATGTCGCCCGGCTCGAGGTTCTCGGCGCCGAACTCGCCGACCGCGCGCGGCACGAGTCTGCCGATGGTGATGAGGTGGGCCGGCTGGCAGAACGCCTGGGCCACCATGCGGCCGCCGGCGTCGACGAAGGCGGAGGAGTAGTCGAGACGGGTCTTGACGTTGGTGGAGAACGCGGTGCGCTGCAGCGACACCGACATCTCCTCGGTTACCTCGACCAGCGCGTTGCGAATCACCTCGAACAGGATGGGATCGACACTGCGCTCGGTGTTGCCGGGCATGCCCTGCGGCGATGCGGTCATGGCTCGCTCCCGGACCGGGTGGGATGGCGGGCGCTATGTTCGACGCTGGCTCGGACAACCGCAAGACAGGACAACGGAGAAAACTCTGGAGCCGCCACCGGGGAGAACAGTCCGCGGGCCGGACGGAGGTTGCAGCAGCGGGTCTCGGATTGCCCCTGACCATGGCCTCCTGGGAGCGAAGAACTTCAAAGGCGCTGCGCCGCATCGGGGTCGCCGTGCTTCAGGACGTGCGGGACCGGCCGGCGAACGCACTCGAGGAGGCGTTGTGCAGCGTACCGGGAACCGACAGGCACATGGACCGCCCGCTCCCGACCTTCGCGGGCGACGACGACTTCGTCGTGGGTGACGACCATGTACGGCGGTTCGTGACGGAAGCGACGGGATATCCTGCCGTGTCGGCGTCATGGGCGGCGCATCTCGTGTGTCAGGCCGCCTGCGAGTTCGTCCTTTCGCCGAGGCATCTGGACGACCGAATCCACCGCTACCTCGTCGGGCGCTGGACGCCGGGTGCACGACGGCGGCTAGACGCGGTTGCCTCCGAAGGACTGATTGAAGAGCCGGCCCTCGGCGACACGGTCATGGCTGAACTGGCGGAAATCGTCCCGCACCGTGCCGTCGACGAGCCAGTCGACCAGCTCGCGGGCGAAGATCGGACCGGTCTTGAAGGCATGACCGCTGCCCCCGCAGGCGTCGGCATAGCCTTCGATCCCCGACCTCGGCCCCATGAAGGGGATCCAGTCGGGCGTGACGTCATAGAGTGCGGCGTAGCCGTGGAGCAACCGGGAACCATCGAGCGCCGGAATCCGAACGCACCAGCGCTCGTAGACCTCCACCACGTTGTCGTTGTCGCACGTCATCTTGAAATTGTCGGGATCGACGTCGTGGTAGGGCTTGGGATAGCCGCGCCCGAACAGCCACCTCCCCTCCCCCATCGGACGCATGTAGACCGCTTCGATCGGATTGGACACGGGTGTATCGGGCAGGGGCCGGTCGCCGCGCACCTCCCAGACGGCATCCTGCTCGCGGACCGCGCGCAGCGGAAGATCGAGATCGGCACTTGCGGCGAGGCCCGCCGCCCACGGTCCCGCCGCGTTGATGACGATTCCGGCCCCGACCTCGCCCTCGTCGAGGAGCACGCCGGTGACTCTGTCCCCCTCGCGCAGCAGGGCCCGTGCCGGCGTGCGCGAACGGAACTCGCCACCGGCGTTCACGAAGCTTGCGACGAACGCCTCGGTGGTTTGAACGGGATCGGCGTAGCCGCTTTCGTTCTCCACGATGATCGCGCCCACGCCCTGCGGATTGAGCCAGGGAAACCGCTGGGCCCACTCGCCCTCCGGCACGAACCGCGTGTCGATGCCGAGACCCTGGTGCATCGCCACCTTCTCCTCGGCGATGTCCACCCAGTCGGGGGGGACGAGCTGGGTGAATCCCGTGGCCTCGAAGCCGCCGTCGCTCCCGATCTCCCCGCGCAGCCCATGGAACAGCCGGACCGCCTCGCGCGCGAGCCGCGCCATGACCGGGATGGTGTAGAAGCTGCGCACGATCGCGGCGCTCCGGCTGGTGTTGCCCGAGGCGGCCCCTCCCCGATCCAGCAGCAGCACCTTCTCGACACCCTTCTTCTTCAGAAAGTGAGCGGTGCTGGCGCCGATGATGCCCGCGCCGACGATCGCCACGTCATAGTGTTCCGCCATGTCGTCGTTTCCCGGAAAGTGAGGTCGAAATTTTCCCCGGCAGACTATGGCGCGGCGGCGAATGGATCAAACGGGAGGACGCACGGGCGCCGCCCGTTTCTCATCCGGCGGTACGGTACACGCCGGGAAAGGCGAACTCGGCTACCGGTTTCCTCCCGGAGGGAACTTCTCTCTCGCGCAGCGATTCGGCCAGCGATTCCGCCGGCGCCGGCCGGCCCACCGCGATCATCGCTTCCACCTCGAACTCCTCGGGTGCTCCGACCACGTCGCGGGCCCTCTCGTAGTCGAATCCGGCCATCCCGTGCACCACGAGCTCCATGCGGCAGCCCTGAAGCGCCAGGTTCTGCCATGCGGCGCCGGTATCGTAGGAATGGGTACGCGACGGACGCCCGTCGCGCTCGAAGGCGGTGCGGGAGAGGACGACGATGAGCGCCGCGGCAGCCCCCGCCCAGCGACGGTTGCCTTCGGAGAGGAGGTCGAAGAAGCGCGGCCAGGGCTCGGTGTGGCGCTCCGCGGCCTTATCGACTTCCCCGCAGTCTGTTTCAATTCCGCGAAACAGGACAAGGCTTGCAATCGTTCAGGGAACCGCAGGGATTGTCGGGATCGCCTCGTGGAACCCCGATGTCGATGTGCTGCGGAGACGGGAGCGCGAATGTTGCCCTGACACGTTCGCCGGCGCGCTACTCGTCGCGGTCGTGATCGCGCACAATCGCGCACCCGCACCGCGGATCCCGCGAACCCGTTCCAACGTATCAGGCCGCACACCCACTCCGGCAGATTCCAGATGATCAACACCGCCACCGCCACCCGGGGCATGGTCGTCGCCCCCCACCACCTCGCCGCCCAGTCCGGGCTCGCGATCCTGCGCGAGGGCGGGAACGCCATCGAGGCGATGGTCGCCGCCGCGGCCGCCATCGCGGCCGTCTATCCGCACATGAACGCCATCGGGGGCGACGGATTCTGGATCGTCCGCGCCCCGGGCTCCGAGCCGATCGCGATCGACGCGTGCGGTGCGGCCGCGGCGCAGGCTGCCCCGGAGTGGTATCGGTTACGGGGATGCGACGCGATTCCCGCCCGGGGTCCGCTCGCCGCCAATACCGTGGCAGGCACGGTGTCGGGATGGGAGGCGGCGCTCGCAATCGGCAGGCGGTGGGGCGGCACGCACTCGCTCGAACGGCTGCTCGCAGACGCCATCCACTACGCCGAGAACGGGGTGCCGGTCACCGCGAGCCAGCACTCGAACACCCGGCACAAGCGCACCGAGCTCGAAGCGGTGCCGGGATTCGCGGAGCAGTTCCTGCCCCGTGGCGCAGCACCCGCGGTGGGGGACCGGTTCGTGAACGAGCGCCTCGGGCGGACCTTTCGCCGACTTGCGCGCGACGGCCTCGACTCGTTCTATCGGGGTGCGCTCGCCGAAGCGATTGCCGCGGATCTGGCGCGCATCGCCAGCCCGCTCTCGCGCGACGATCTGGAGCGGCACCAGGCGGAGACCAAGACGCCGCTCGCGCTCGCGCTGCGACCAGGCACCGCATACAACTTCCCGCCTCCCACGCAGGGCCTCGCTTCGCTGATGATTCTCGGCATCTTCGAGCGTCTCGGCGTGACCGAGGCCGAGGGGTTCGCGTATCTGCACGGACTGGTGGAAGCGTCCAAGCAGGCATTCATGGTGCGCGACCGGGAGATCACCGATCCGGCGTACATGCGCAACCCGCCCCACCGGTTCCTTTCATCGGCGTCGCTCGATACCGCGGCGGCCGCAATCGACCCCGCGCGCGCGCTCGCATGGCCACGGCCTCCGAGTGCGGGCGACACCGTCTGGATGGGCGCCATCGACGGCGAGGGCCGCGCGGTGAGCTTCATCCAGAGCGTGTACTGGGAGTTCGGTTCCGGCGTGGTGCTCGAGGAGACCGGCATCCAGTGGCAGAACCGGGGATCGAGCTTCAGCCTCGACGACGGCGCCCTGAACCGCCTGGCGCCGGGCCGCAAGCCGTTCCATACCCTGAACCCCGCCCTGTTCGCGTTCGGCGACGGCCGCGCCATGCCCTACGGCACCATGGGCGGCGAGGGCCAGCCCCAGACCCAGGCCGCGGTACTGACCCGCTACGGGTACTTCGGCCAGCCTCTGCAGGAAGCCGTCAGCGCCCCGCGGTGGCTGCTCGGCCGCACCTGGGGCGAGGAGAGCACGACGCTGAAGATCGAGTCGCGCTTCGACTCCGGAATCCTCGTTGCGCTCGGACTCGCCGGACACGATGTCGAGAAGGTCGAGGCATTCGACGAAAGGATGGGGCACGCCGGGGCACTCGTGCACCATCCGCACGGCGTGATCGAAGGGGCGGCCGACCCACGCAGCGACGGAGCCGTCGCCGCGTTCTGAGTCTCGCGTACGCGGACCCTCGGAACGTTCCACCCGCCCCTTGCCCTCGACGGAGCGCGTCCGCTACCGCTTCTCGCGGACCCTCGGCCACCAGCGCGGCACCGGTGGCATCGGCCGCGTGGCGTTTGGCCGTCCTGCCGCCGCCCCGTTCGGGTTCCTGTCCACGACCCGAGCCTCCGCCTCGCCGACCGAGGGGCGTCAGCTCCGTTCGCGTTCCCGATACAGCACGTAGAGTCCACTCGAGACGATGACCACGCTGCCGGCGATGACGTTCATCTGCGGCACGTCCCCGAAGACCAGGTACCCGAGCGCAACCGCCCACAGCAGCTTCGCGTAGTTGAATGGAGCGAGAAACGACGCCTGGGTGTACGCGTACGCTCGGATCATGCACACGTGCGCGGCGACCCCCAGGCCGCCGATGGCCGCGAACACCAGTATCTCGATGCTCGAAATCGGCGCCCAGAAGAAGGGGACCGCGATGCTGCTGCACGCGAGGGTACCGATACCGGTATAGAGCAGCGTGGTGAACGGCGCCTCGGTCGCGGCGAGCACGCGGGTCGAGAGCTGGAAGAACGCGAAGAAGAGCGCGCTCGCGAGCGCGAGCAACGCCGCCCACTCGAACACGCCGGCGCCGGGCCGCATCACGATTGCGACTCCGGCAAGTCCGAGCAGCACCGCCGCGATCCGGTGCACCCCGACCCGCTCGGACAGCAGCGGGATCGCGAGCAGGGTGATGAACAGGGGCGCTGCGAACGAGATGGCGATCACGTCCGCGAGGGGCAGATTCGCGAGGGCGACGAACAGCATCGAGATGGTGGCGAACAGCAATGCCCCGCGGCCGAACTGCAGCAGCGGACGGCGCGTCGCGAACGCATTTCGAAGCGGTTCGGGCCGGAACGCGGCGTACCCGAGCACGAGCACCGTGATGGCGAGCGAATATCCCCACACCACCTGCACGCCGTGCAGGCTCGGACTCATGTACTTCGCCACCGTGTCCACGGTGGCGGTGAGTCCGTTGGACATCACCAGGAACAGCGCACCGGTGTGCAGATGGTGGGTCGAGGTCATTCGGGGGTCGGTCCGGAGCGAAGGGGCGGAGTATGATCGCAATACGGCGCATCGTCGAAGGTCGGATGCACCGACGCGCGCCCGACATCGCGAATTCACGAACGCCCGGAGACACTGCATGAGCCGCCTCGACATCGAACCGCTGAACGCCCCCTTCGGCGCCCGGATCACGGGCGTGGACCTGTCCGCGGACCTGACCGAGGAGGTCGTGGAAGCGATCCGTGAAGCGATCGACACCTACTCGTTTCTCTGCTTCCCCGAGCAACCGATGTCCGACGAGGCCCACCTGGCGTTCACCCGCCGCCTCGGCGAGCCGGAGGCGGAGCACGTCACCCTGGGCACCACCGGCAAGGTGGTCTGGTTCGGGACCATCGGCAACATCGCCGAGGACGGAACCAGGCGGGGCAACGCACACCCCCGTACCCACTACCAGACGGGAAACCAGTTGTGGCATTCGGACTCCTCGTTCCGACAGGTGCCCTCCTTCGTCACCATCACCCACGCCTACGAGGTGCCGGGCGAAGGCGGCGGCACCCAGTTCACGAGCACGCGCAACGCCTGGGCGAAGCTGCCCTCGGACACGCAGGCGAGGATCGAGCCCCTGCGCGCGATCCACGACTACGTCTTCTCCCGCACCAGGGTCGCGCCGGTCGACCCCAACCACGCGGCCTCCCTGCCCCCCATCGAGCACAAGCTCGTGCGCACGAACCCGCGCAACGGTCTGAAGAACTACTACGTCGGCTCGCATGCCCGCTCCATCGTGGGCTGGACGGGGATCGAGAGCCGCAAGCTTCTCGACGATCTGCTCGAGCGCGCGACCGAGCCCCGAGACGCCTACACGCACCAGTGGCGGATCGGTGACACGGTGATCTGGGACAACCGCTGCCTGCTGCATCGAGGAATGGGGTACGACGCCGACCGCTGGCGGCGCCGAATGCGTCAGACGCGGGTCGCCGGAGCCGGTCCCACCGTCGAGGAGCGATGAGCGCGTCGCCGGCGACCGGCAACCCGAAGGTCACGATCGGCCGGGCGCTGACCCGAGCCCGCGCCGCGCTCGAAGCGACGAGCGAGACCCCGCGCCTCGACGCCGAAATCCTGCTCGCGCAAACGCTCGGGTGGAGCCGGCCGCGGCTTCTTGCCCACCCCGAAGCAAGCATCGACCCGGGCTGCGCGCGGCGCTTCGGCGCCCTGGTGAAACGCAGGTGCGACGGCGAACCGGTCGCGTACCTCACCGGGCGCCGGGAGTTCTGGTCGCTCGATCTCGCGGTCACCCCCGACACCCTCGTTCCACGTCCCGAGACCGAACATCTGGTCGAAGCGGTCCTCGGCGTCGTCCCCGCCGATACGCCCGCGACCGTCGCCGACATCGGCACCGGAACCGGAGCGGTTGCCGTCGCGGTCGCGCTCGAACGCCCCCGAGCCTTCGTTCTGGGCTCGGACCGTTCCCGGGCTGCGGTGGAGGTGGCAAGGGAGAACGCCGCCCGGCTGGACGCCGGGAACGCCGCGTTCATCGTCGCCGACGCCTGTTCCGCGCTCGCGTCGAGGCGGTGGTCGGTCATCGTGTCCAATCCTCCCTACGTTGCGGAAGGAGACCCGCGCCTCGAGACGGCGGACGTGCGGTTCGAACCGCGGGATGCACTCGCTGCGGGACCGCTGGGGCTGGACGTGCTCGAGACGCTGGCGCGGCAGGCGCCGGCGCGCCTGGCACCCGGGGGATGGCTCGTGCTGGAGCACGGCAGCGAGCAAGGCGCGGCGGTCAGGTCTCTCCTGTTCCGCGCCGGACTCGGGGCGGTCGCGACGATTCGAGACCTCGCCGGAAACGAACGCGTGACGCTGGGGCGATGCGCGCCGACGGCCGGAGACGGTCGCGGCGCCGGTACGGGACCCGGCGCGATCGACGCCGAACCGATCGCCGGCGCTGGACGACGCACTCCCGCCGCATGATGATCAGGAACGAATCCGGACCGACCCCTCCGTGGCCGGTCAACGAGCGTACGAGAAGAATCGGGGCGGAATTCAGCGCCATGCCGTCCGCGGACGACGGTCGCCGCGGTTGCTCCGTCAATCCCGTGAAACGCGTCACCGTGGAGACGCGGAGCGGCGATCCGGGTGGCCTGGACCGAAGCCGAACGAGGCCGACCGTACCTGGTCGACTCCGGATGCGGCGGTGTCTCCTCGAGCGAGCGCGATGGCGGATGACGCCGGCACACCGGACCTCGAGGCAAACCGCGTCGACTCGCGGCGGAGAATCCTCGGATGAACGAACGACTCGCTGAACGCTACAGCCGCCACATGCGGCTCGCCGAAATCGGCCAGCACGGGCAGGAACGTCTGACCACGGCACGGGTGCTCGTCGTGGGGCTCGGGGGTCTCGGATCGCCGGTGGCGATGTATCTCGCAGCTTCCGGGGTCGGTCACATCGTGCTGAGCGACTACGACGTGGTGGAACTCTCGAACCTGCAGCGCCAGATCGTCCACCGAAGCGAAGACGTGGGGCGCAACAAGGTCGAGTCGGCGCGAGACACCCTCCTCGCCCTCAACCCGGAAATCGAGGTCACGCCGATGCACTGGGCGCTCGACGACGACCTCGACGAGCAGGTGGCGGCGGCCACCGTCGTGGTCGATGCCACCGACAACTTCGAGAGCCGGTTCGCCCTGAACGCGGCGTGCTGGCGCAACGCCACCCCGCTGGTGTCCGGAGCCGCCATCCGCATGGAGGGGCAGATCGCGGTCTTCGATCCTCGCGACCCGGACTCTCCCTGCTACCGGTGCCTGTACAGCGACGACGGCCGCGCCGAGGGCGAGCCGTGTGCGCTGGTCGGGGTGCTGGCGCCGCTGCTCGGGATCATCGGCAGCGTGCAGGCGGCGGAGACCATCAAGCTCATCGCAGGCTTCGGCACCTCGCTGGCCGGAAGGCTCATCGCGCTCGACGCGACGGAGATGGAGTGGCGCGAGCTCAGGCTGGGCAAGGATCCCGCCTGCCCGGTGTGCGGTCCCGGAGAAGTGCTATCTTCCGATCGCGCGTGACGCGATGCCGCCGATCGCCGGACTTTTCGCGCGAATACCCGCCCGGCCGGCGGTCGAGGCGAACCGTGCGACACACGACCACGGACCGAGGGACCCTGAAGTGCGAATCGCGACCTGGAACGTCAATTCCCTCAACGTGCGGCTCCCGCACGTCCTCGACTGGCTGGACGAGCATCGGCCCGACGTGCTGATGCTCCAGGAGACGAAGCTCACCGACGATCGCTTCCCCGTCGAGGAGCTGCTGGGTGCCGGCTACCACGCGGTGTTCTCGGGCCAGAAGACATACAACGGGGTCGCCACCCTGTCGCGAGAGCCTCCGGCCGACGCCATCAGCCGGTTTCCTCCCGTCACCGACGAGCAGCGCCGCACCGTCGCCGCCACCGTCGGCGGCGTGCGCGTGATCAACCTGTACGTCGTCAACGGACAGGCGGTGGGCTCGGACAAGTACGAGTACAAGCTCACATGGCTGCGTGAGGTCACCGAGCACCTGCGCTCGGAACTCGACGCCCACGAGCATGTCGTGGTCGCCGGCGACTTCAACATCGCGCCCGAGGACCGCGACGTGCACGACCCCGAGGAATGGAAGGACTCCATCCTGTGCAGCGGCCCCGAACGCGATGCCCTCGGCGTCATCACCGCGCTCGGATTCATCGACACCTTCCGCCTGTTCGAACAGCCGGAGCGTTCGTTCTCCTGGTGGGATTACCGTGCCGCGGCGTTCAGACGCGACCGGGGACTGCGCATCGATCTCATCCTGGCGTCCGACGCTCTCGCGAGTCGCTGCACGTCGAGCTGGATCGACCGCGACGCCAGGGCAAGGGAGCGGCCGTCGGATCACACCCCCGTGGTGGCGGAATTCGACCTTTGAGGCGATGAAGTACGACGATCTCCGCTCGTTTCTCGCGGCCCTGGAGCCGCGCGGGGAACTCAAGCGCGTCACCCGGCCCGTCGATCCCGATCTGGAGATGACCGAGGTCTGCGACCGGACGCTGCGCGCGCAAGGGCCGGCCCTGCTGTTCGAGTACCCGACGAACCACGACATCCCGGTGCTCGCGAACCTGTTCGGCACGCGGCGGCGCGTCGCGCTCGCGATGGGCGCGGAGTCGACCGAGGCGCTGCGCGAGATCGGCCGGCTGCTCGCGTTCCTCAAGGAACCCGACCCGCCCAGGGGGATGCGCGACGCGTGGAAGTCGCTTCCCGTCTTCAAGCGTGTCCTCGACATGGCGCCGCGCACTGCAAGGTCCGCACCCTGGCACGCGGTGACTCGCGACGGCGCCGATGTCGACCTCGGCCGCTTTCCCTTCCAGACCTGCTGGCCGGAGGATGCCGGACCGCTCATCACCTGGGCGCTGGTCATCACCCGCGGACCCTCGCGCGAGCGCGTCAACCTGGGGATCTACCGCCAGCAGGTCATTGGACCGAACCGGGTCATCATGCGCTGGCTGGCCCATCGGGGCGGTGCTCTGGACTTTCGGCAATGGCAGGGCGAGCGTCCGGGCGAACCGTTTCCGGTGTCGGTGGCGCTCGGGGCGGACCCGGCCACCATGCTCGCGGCAGTCACTCCGATTCCCGACACGCTGTCGGAGTTCGCGTTCGCGGGGCTGCTGCGTGGCGCCCGCACCCACCTGGTCGAGGGGGAGTTGAACGGGCTGCCGGTGCCGGCGAGCGCCGAGATCGTGCTCGAAGGCCATATCGCTCCCGGCGACGATGCGCCGGAGGGCCCGTTCGGCGATCACACCGGCTACTACAACGAGGTCGAGCGCTTTCCGGTGTTCACCATCGAACGCATCCACCACCGCGAGTCGCCGATCTACCACAGCACGTACACCGGACGCCCGCCCGACGAACCGGCAGTGCTCGGTGTCGCGCTGAACGAGGTGTTCGTCCCCATCCTCCAGAAGCAGTTCCCGGAAATCGCCGACTTCCATCTGCCCCCGGAAGGTTGCTCGTACCGCGTCGCGGTGGTCGCCATTCGCAAGCAGTACGCTGGTCATGCCAAGCGGGTCATGCTGGGCGTGTGGTCGTTTCTGCGCCAGTTCATGTACACGAAGTTCGTGATCGTCACCGACGACGACATCGACGTGCGGGACTGGAAGGACGTGATCTGGGCACTCTCCACCCGGGTCGATCCCGGCCGCGACACCACCTTCGTCGACAATTCACCGATCGACTACCTGGACTTCGCGTCGCCGGTCCCGGGCCTCGGGTCCAAGATGGGAATCGACGCCACGTCGAAGTGGCCCGGCGAGACCGATCGCACATGGGGCCGGCCAATCACCATGAGTGCGACAGTGAAGGCACGAGTCGACGCGATCTGGGAATCATTGGGGATCGACGCATGACGGAACCCGCTCATCATGGAGCGAGACCCGTGCAGGACGTGACGCCGGATGTCAGGGTCGCGCGTGGCTATCCAACCTTCGGCCGACCGGCGCCGAATTCGCAACCACTCCCAAGGGTCGGTTCGAAGTCTCGACCCGCTTCGCGATCCGGGATAGACTCCGCCGCCGTCAAACGCGGTTCCACTGCGGGAACGAGGTCATGAAACCGGATATCCATCCCCAGTATGGCGACGTCACCGTCACCTGCAGTTGCGGCAACATCTTCAAGACCCGGTCCACGCTGATGGGCGAGCTTCACCTCGAAGTGTGCTCGCAGTGCCATCCGTTCTACACCGGCACTCAGAAGATCATGGACACCGCCGGTCGAGTCGACAAGTTCAGACGCAGATACGCCCGGTCCTGAACCCGAGTTCGGGAGGCGCCCGCCTCCTCCGCAAATCCGCCTCCGAGCCCACGGCTCCAGCGCGTCGCCGCGTGGTGCCCGAATCGGCGCCTCGTCCCCCGGCTCGAGCCCGAACGCCTGCATGCATTCCCGGTCGCCGAGGCGCACCGAACCCCGCCGAGGCCGGTGCCTGGAACGAACGCCGGCCCCTCGTCATGTCAGCCATCCCTTCGAACGTTTGCGCGGCCGCACCCCGGTCGGATGGCCGGCGCGCCACCGCCGGTCCGATGTGGCCGTACTTCGAAGTTGCAGACCGAACTTCATGTTCGATCTGACCAGATATCGCTAACCATCTGGCGTTTCGAATTGGGAACATCTTTCCACATTTGCTGTGGAAAACTCTGTGGATGAAGTCGCAGCGACTCCCGTAAACCCGCGTGAGGTTTCACTTTTCTTCAGATTTGCCAGAATTTCACCATCTCTGATATATTTCTTTCATATCATACAGTTACACGCAATCCATAGGAGATTTCGATCATACGGGAGCCGCTCGGTGGCCGCAATCGACACGCATGTCCATGATTTTTCACCCATTGCTCGTCCCTGTGAACAATTGGAATCGGCGTGGCCGGGCCAATTCCTGAATTCGCCGGCCGGGAAGGACCGATGTCACGAAGTCGCACCGCCGACGACCCTCACGTGTCTCTTCTCCGGAGCGTGTGTTGTCCCGACGACAAGCGCTGGAAATCATTCGCCCCGGAGCACTCTCTTTCCATCAATGACCGTGGCGCCTTCGCCCGGGTGAACCGGCACCGGCTCGGAGTCGGCGTCGAGCCAGGCGTCCAGGCGTTCCTCCAGCTCGCGGCGGCCGATCTGCTTCGTTGCGGAGAACACCATCGCGCACGCCCGATCACCGTATCGGGAGAGGAGTCCACGCACTTCGGTCAACGCAGCGGCGCGGCGTGCGCGGGAGAGCTTGTCGGCCTTGGTGAGCACCGCGAGCACCGGCAGCTTCGCCGCATGACACCAGTCGAGCAACTGCTCGTCGAGCTCGGTGAACGGATGGCGAATATCCATCAGCACCACCACCCCGACCAGCGATTCCCGCAACTCCAGGTAGCCGCCGACGAGGCTGCCCCACTCCCGGCTCATCGAGCGAGACACTTTGGCGTAGCCGTAGCCGGGCAGATCCACAAGCCGGCGTTCGTCGTCGAGCTCGAAGATGTTGATCAGCCGAGTCCGCCCCGGCGTTCGGCTCGTGTGGGCGAGTCGGCGCCGACCGGCAAGCGCGTTGATGGCGCTCGACTTGCCGGCGTTCGACCTCCCGGCGAACGCGACCTCCCTCCCGTGGTCGGATGGAAGTCTGCGGACTGCCGCGACACTGGTGACGAATCGCGCCTGACGGTAGTCGACCATGGGCACCACTGCTCCTGCGCACGGATACGAAACCCGGCCGAAGGCCACGGGCGACGGACGGTGCCGCCCAAACGGCGGTCCATGTTCCGCTGTCTCCACTTGCCGCCGGTCCTGCCTCCGGGTGCTCCGATGCAAGCGTCCCGCGGTCATGCTGCCGCCCGTCGCTCCGATCCCGGGGGTGCACGTCCCATTTATGAGATTCATGCTGCTACGCTGGCGCGGCGTTCCCAGAAGTCGTCGAAGCGGTTGCTCTCGACGGCGCAGCGCAGGGCGATGATGGCGTTGGCGCCGGCGACGGTCCAGCGCATGCCGGAGC
>JAJDUQ010000234.1 GCA_022826505.1 Gammaproteobacteria bacterium | reverse complement strand
GTCGGGCGCCGTCGATGACAACGGATCCTCAAACACAGTGCACGCCTCAACGAAGGCAACGCCGTGCTTAGCCTGGTTCCTTGTTTCCTTACTCGAATCCCATTCGAACTGCATTGCCTAACCTGCAACTTAACGACCAAGCTCAGCCGCGCCGCGTCAGCGGCGTCGGCTGAAGCGACTGGTTAGCACTCATAGCCCCAGAACGTCCCAACGCTCACGATGTTGGCCTTCGGGGTCGTCAAATTTTCTCATATTCGTATCCTGGCGCTGGGTTCCGTCACGTTTTGACCCTTTCAGCCACTCCCTGTGCGTGGTGGAGATGTACCTCGCGACCGCAATGCTGGGTGCAACGAAAAAGTCTGGCCGAGTCTCAAGCGACTTGAGCAAGACAAACACGTAGAAATGGGAGGCAGAGGAGAAATTCTCAGAACTCTTGCTCAGGATCCAACTCGGGGCCTTACCCTTGCTCGTCTTGACTTGAATGGATACCGACTTGGACGCATCTGCACTACTTGCAATGATATCGATACCTCGGCTGTTCCGAAGTGTGATCGACGCAAGATACCCGCGGAGTGACAGTTCCGCAGCAACAAAGTACTCGCCGGCGACCCCGACAAGTGTGGATTCCAGGTGCGGGAGGTCAGTCATGAGTGCTAACGACCAAGCTCAGCCGCGCTGCGTCAGCGGCGTCGGCTGAAGCGCCTGGTTAGGCCACGCATGCTCATTTCACTCGCGCTCGCTGGCCCACAGAATCTTATCGACCTTGCGAGGGGTCCACCCGCTGGTGTTGAACAGTTCATTGAGCGAAACGGCCTTGCAACGCATGATTTGTACTAGCACAACGCCATTGGCGATGGTAAGGCTCTCGGGTTTCATGCGCTTGAGCTGATCACGCTCCGGCAGGCATCGCACCCCGCGAAGTGCGCCAACGGCAAACTGATCAACGGTTCCGAACTTAGCCGGGAATAGCAGCGCCAACAGGCCCGACGCTCCCGCCGTACCAAGTCCTGGGAACTGTTTCGCGGTACGAAGCGCATCTCGGATACTGGCATTCTCGCAGCCGAGAATTCGATCTCGGATCTCGAGCAAGTGATGTCGGCCAGCAGCAGTAGCTTGACACCCAATAAGATGCTTGGTGGTAGTGGCGTACCGGTGAGGTGCCGTGTATTTCCAGACGAAGTACTTGTTCAGCAGCCACTCGTACCACTGGTCCGCATCGAGGTGCCGCACATCATCAGGCCGGAGGGCGTCCATCTCGCGTTCAATCGCGATATGCGTTGGCTTGACGTACTCCCAGTAACGATCGAGCGCGCGTTGCCACTTCGATGCATCCGACGAATACCACAACTGCTCGATCTCCGAAGTGTGGTGGCCGCTGGCTGTCACGTCTTGCTTCTCCTCTCTCTGATTATGCCTAACGACTGATTAGCAGGCAAATCTGCCTGATAATACGATATTGGAGCATCTTTCGGGCAGATCTGCCATGTGCAATATCATCGTCCAGAGGCGCTCGACGCCTCGGCTCACCAAGCTCCACGCGTGACCCAACCCTCGGGGACTCGCATGTCGACCAGACTGCTTGACGAAATGCGTGACCTCATGCGGCGGCGTCACTATTCCATCCATACCGAACGCGCCTACCGGGATTGGGTCAAACGCTATGTCCGTTTCCACGACATGCAGTCCAGGGACGACCTTCGGCACGGCGAAGAAAAGATCGAGGCATTCCTCACCCACTTGGCCAGAGATCGCCAAGTGGCCGCCTCCACCCAGAACCAAGCCATGAATGCGCTCGTCTTCCTCTACAAGCACGTGCTCGGGCAACCACTGAACGGCGAAATCAACGCGGACCGCGCACGCAGGAAGGTCAGGATACCCGTCGTCCTGACCCGCGAGGAGACGGCTCGCGTAATCGCATTGATGTCCGGAGTGCATCAGCTCATCGTCAAGCTTCTGTACGGCTCGGGCTTGCGCATCACGGAATGCATCCGACTCCGAGTCCAGGACGTGGACCTGGAGATGAAAGCCCTCACGGTGCGCAACGGCAAGGGCGACAAAGACCGTATCACGACGTTCCCCGAGAAGCTCGTACAGCCCCTGACGGAACACCTTGTACGAGTGAAGGTGGTCCATGGACAGGATCTGGAGGAGGGTTATGGGCACGTGTATCTCCCCCACGCCCTGGCCCGCAAGTACCCTCACGCCGACAAGGATTGGAGATGGCAATACGTCTTCCCCGCCGGTCATCGGTCCACCGACCCGCGCTCCGGCCAAATTCGCCGCCACCACCTGGACCCAAGCCCCGTCAACAAGGCCATTGCCAAAGTCGTCCGCCAGACAGGAATCGGCAAGCGGGTCAGTGCGCATACGTTCCGGCACAGCTTTGCCACTCATCTCCTGCAACGGGGCACGGACATTCGCACCATCCAGGCCCTGTTGGGACACGCGCACGTCAGCACCACCATGATCTACACCCACGTCCTGCAGCAAGGAGGCCACGGAGTCATGAGCCCACTGGACGACCTCGCCATCGGGTGCTGACTCCCTCTCACGCTCGATCATCTTCATCCGTCTCGCATCGAGACGGCCATGGCGCATTGGCCCATGGCCCGCCGTGTAGCGAGAGACCTGGGACATGTCGAGGGCCAGCGCGCTTCACTCGTCCGGCCCACGGATTCCGGCCCACGTGAAATGGCGGACTGATCTGACGTCAATGAAAATCTCGGCTGCCGGCGGTCGGCGGCCGCGCCGCAATCTCCGGCGTCCAGAGCGCGTCGGCGACGATGTGCACCACCCCTGATTCGGACTGGAGCTTCCCGGTTACGCCGAGGAACGAGGCGGTTCGCGCAAGGACGGCGTGCTCGTCGAACACCCGCTTCCAGACCACCACGTTCACGAACCCGGTCTCGTCCTCGAGCGTCATGAAGGTGACGCTCGATGCGGTGGCGGGGCGCTGCCGGCAGATCACGATACCGGCGTAGCGCACCCGGCGCCCATTCCGCATCGTCGCGACAGTGCGGGCATCGGGGAGCTTTCGTGACGCCAGTGCGTCGCGCAGCGGAGCCAGCGGGTGGCCGCGGGTGCTGTGCGCGCTGAACCGGTAGTCCCAGGCAATCGTCTCGAACACGCCGAGCGGCTCGAAGTCCGGCCGCGGCTCGCGCGGTGCGAGCAGCAGCGACGACGCCGGCACCCGGCCCGGGTCCAGCGCCTCCCACAGGGCGGTTCGGCGCTTTCCCTCGAAACAGGCGAAGGCGCCCGCCTCGGCGAGACGGCGCACGATGCGCGCATCGAGCCGGGTGCGGCGGGTAAAGTCCTCCATCGACGTGAAGGACCGCTCCGCGCGCGTCGCCTCGATGCGCCGCCAGTCGCGCTCCTCGGAAAGGCTCTTCACGTACCGCAACCCCATGCGCACCGCGAACGCCGGCGGGCAAGGCATCCCGCCCGGTGCCGTTCCGTTCCGGCCATGGGCTGCTTGCGTACTCCCTCTCCCCGCATGATCCCGGATTGCCTGCCCACCCTCTCGCCATGACCGGTCTCGAACTGCCCACCTACCCTCTCGCCCCGCATGGTCACGGACTGCCTGCCCGCTTTCTCGGTACTCCCGGCCGGGCGAACACCGTGTCGATCGGAATGTCGGCCCATCGCTCGGCTCCAGCGTGCAGTCCCACGCGCTGGCGGTCACGTCGATCGGACGCACCTCGACACCGTGCCGGACGGCGTCGTCGAGGATCGTGGCCGGCGTGTAGAACCCCATCGGCTGCGCGTTGAGCAGCGAGCAGGCGAACACCTCCGGGTAGTGGCAGCGAAGCCAGGACGTGGCGTAGGCGATGAGCGCGAAGCTCGCCGCATGGCTCTCCGGAAACCCGTAGTCCCCGAATCCCCGGATCTGCTCGAACACCCGCTCGGCGAATTCCCGGGCGATCCCCTTCGCCATCATGCGGGTCACCAGCCGGTCGCGGTGCCGGTCGATCCGTCCGGTGCGATGCCACGCCGCCATGTCGCGGCGAAGCTGGTCTGCTTCTCCCGGCGTGTAGTCGGCCGCCACCACCGCGAGCTTCATCACCTGCTCCTGAAAGAGAGGCACGCCGAGCGTCTTGCTCAGCACCGGCTCGAGGCACGGGTGCGGATAGACGACCGGCTCCTCGCCGTTGCGCCGCCGCAGGTAGAGATGGACCATCCCGCCGGTAATCGGGCCGGGACGCACGATGCTCACCTCGATGACAAGGTCGTAGTATTCGCGGGGCTTGAGCCGGGGCAGCATCGACATCTGCGCGCGGCTCTCGATCTGAAAGACGCCGACGGTGTCCCCACGGCAGATCAGATCGTAGGTCCGCGAATCGTCGGGAGGGATCCGATCAAGCGACAGGCGCCGGCCGTAGTGCTGCTCGATCAGGCGGAAGCCGAGATCGAGCTGGGTCAGCGCGCCGAGCCCCAGCAGGTCCACCTTGAACAGGCCGAGGTCTTCGAGATCGTGCTTGTCCCACTGGATCACGGTGCGGCCGGGCATCGCCGCGTTCTCGATCGGGACCAGGTCGTGTATCGGCTCATGACCGAGGAGGAAGCCGCCCGGGTGGATCGAGAGATGCCGCGGGAAGTCCTGGATCTGCGCGCACAGCCTGAAGAGATGGTCGTGCAGCGGGGAGGCCGGATCGAGCCCCGCGTGCTGCGCGACCCCCGCCGTCTCGAGCAGGCCGTGATGCGAGATCAGCTTGGCGAGACGGTCGACCGCGGTCTCGGAAAGCCCGAGCGCCTTGCCGACCTCACGCACCGCGGACCGGGCACGATAGCGCACGACGTTCGCCACCATGGCGGCACGGTCGCGGCCGTACTTGCGGTAGACGTGCTGGATCACCTCCTCGCGCCGCGTGTGCATGATGTCGAGGTCGATGTCGGGCGGCTCGTGCCGCTCGCGCGACAGGAATCGCTCGAACAGCAGCTCGACCCGGGTGGGGTCGACCGCCGTGATCCCGAGGCAGTAGCAGACCACCGAGTTCGCCGCCGAGCCGCGGCCCTGGCAGAGGATCCCCTCCTGCCGGCAGTACCGGACGATCTCCCACATCGTCAGGAAGTAGCCGCCGTAGTCGAGCTCGTCGATCAGGGCGAGTTCGCGGTCGATCTGCTCGCGGATCGCGAACGGCACTCCGGCGGCGTCGGCGAAGCGCTCACGCGCGCCTTCAAGCGTCAGCTCGCGAAGCCAGGCGGCCGAGGTCTTGCCGTCGGGGAGCCGCTCGGCGGGGTAGCGGTAACGGATCTCGGACAGGTTGAAGGTGCAGCGCGCCGCCACCTCGCGGGTGCGCTCGAGGAGCGCCGGCTCGTCGGCGAACAACTGCGCCATCGCCTCCGGTGTCTTCAGATCGTGCTCGGCGTTCGGCTTGATCAGCCGACCGGCGGCGGCGAGGGCGACGCCACCGCCGATGCAGGTGAGAACGTCCTGAAGCTCGCGGCGTACCGGTACGTGGTACAGCACCTCGTTGGCGGCGACCAGGGGGAGGCCGGCACGCTCTGCATGCCGGCGCACGCGCGCCTCCCGGCGCACCTCCTCGGCGCGGCGATGTCGGGTCACCATCGCGTACAGTCGATCGCCGAACGCCTCGCGCATGGGCTCGATGACCGGGCGCGGGTCCTCGTCGCGGATCAGCACGCTCCGATCGCCGCCCAGGAGCGCGACAAGCCCGTCCGCCCGCGCGCACACTTCCGGCCAGGTCACGCACGACTCCCCCTTCGGCCGCCGCAACCGGCCGGTGGTGATCAGCCGGCAGAGGTTGGCGTAGCCGGTCCGGTTCATCGCGAGCAGCACGCACGTGGACACGGGCGCCGGCGTGGTGCCGGTGCCGCCGAGACCGGCGGCGGCATCGTGGCCGGCAGCGGGGTCGATGACGGAGCCGACCGTGACCTCGGCGCCGACGATCAGGGACACGCCGAGCTCGCGGGCCTTCACATGCGCGCGCACCATGCCCTGGACGCCGTCGCGGTCGGTCAGGGCGAGCGCCGGCAGCCCGAGCGCGTGCGCCCGCTCGACCAGCTCGTCAGGGTGGCTCGCCCCTTCGAGGAACGAAAAATTGCTCTTGCACCAGAGCGGGACGTACGACATGAACCCTTACCCGCGGAGCTCCACGCCACATGACGAAGACCTGCACGGGACTTGCGGATTCCCGCGAAAGTGAGGGTCCATCGGTCTGAAGATGACCCGAGAAGGGTGGACGATTCGCATGAGTGAGTACTTGCTCCCGACAATCCAAGTCCGGCCATGCCCGGGTGGCCGCGTTGGATCACCCATGGTCGCACCACATCTGTGACCTGAGCGCTTGCTCGCCGCAAACGTGTCCACCGCAAAGCCCGAGCACTGTCCCGAGACGGTACCGCGCATTCGCCTATTCCACCCGCCCCTGCCAGCGCCACCGCCGGCGCCGCCGGTCGTAGTAGACCCAGAGCATGTCGTCGTCGCCCGTCCGGACGAAGTAGTACTCGCGGTGCACTGCCGAGTGCCACCAGCCACCGGAGACCAGATACGGTCCCGCGAGATCGCGCACCCACCCGGCCCCTCCGTCCCGCACCGACCGGCCGTCCGGGTCGGGCTTCGGCTCCAGCCCCGGCGGCAGCGCAAGCGGGCGGGTATGGATGCGCCGCACCATCGGCCGGCACGCCACCTCGCGCGGCTCGGGGGGCGGCACCGTCCCGACCGGCTCCCACACAAAGCGCGCCTCCGGCAGATGCGCCTCGCAAGACAGCGCCCGCACCACCGCCTCGTCGCCGAACTCGGCGCGCACCCGTGCGAGCGCGCGCTGCGCCGCAGCCCGGTCGCGGCGAGGCCGCTCGACGAACAGCCCCTGCTGCACCGCCGCGGTCGCAACGGCGCGGCCGGCGACCCGCACTTCGGTGACCCCCGCCCCGAGCGCCAGCGGCTCGAGGCGCAGCCGCACCAGGTTCATCAACTGGACGACGTCCACCGTCGGCGCGGCGGGCCGAAGCCGCTCGGTGTGCGCGTCGGCGCGGTCGAGCCGCAGGCGCAGCCTCAGCTCGGCCAGCGCTTCGTGACGTGCGCGGACGACTGCCAGCAACCGATCCAGGAGACGCTTGATGTGGAAGAGGAGGCGCACCGCGTCGGTCTCGGGATCGTCGAGGTCGCAGCGCGCGACGAGCGGCTCCGCGACGCGTTGCGGCTGCAGCGGCGCCCACAGATCACCGGCGGCGAGACGATGCAGGCGCCGCGCCCGCGGACCGAAGCGGCGGCGGATCCCCTCGGGGGGCAGTCGGAGGAACGCCCGCACCGTCCGGACACCGAGCTTGTGCAGGCTGTCCCGGAGTGCCGGGTCGATGCCCAGCCGACTCAGCCGTACTCGTCCCGCCTGCATTTGCTCGACAGCGGGATCGGGGATCACCGCCACCGGTTCGTCGGGCGTGAGGGTCCTGGCGACGGCATAAGTGCCGAACCGCGTGAACCCGACCGCGACCGCCGCGCGAAAGCCGCACCTTCGGAGCGAAGCGACGATCTCCCGCGCCCACCGGCCCAGCCCGCAATTCTCCCCAACGCCCGGCTGCGGACACGGAGATGGCAGCACCGGCTGCATCGAGCGCGGCCAGGGGGCTCGACCCAAGATTGGCGGAAATTCCGTCGAGTACCTGCTGCACTGCCCGGTCCCCGCTCCGCTTGCAGGTCGGGCAAGCCATCCATGGCTTGCCCCCTCGCCGGAACGAAGTTCCGCCGGCACTTCGTCCGTGTCCGGCTCACCCAGCATGCACTGACTCGCACTCGCCTTGCCGCTGCTGCCATCTCCACGCCCTCGCTTCGCGCCCTGGGGAGAATTGCGGGCCAACGACACGTGGAGATACGACAGCCCCGAGGCGTTCAGCCAGAAGACCCCTGGTTCGTCCCGAGACGGCTCGACATCGGGACTGAACCGGCGCAGGCGCTCGGCAACCGCCGCGACACCCCGCTCGACATCAGCGGGCGGCACCTCGCCAGCGTGCAGGGTATGGGCCAGCGACAGGCCGGCGCTGTAGCGCATCCCGGTGCGGACGCGGGCCACACGCGCCTCCTCGTTCACCCACAGAATCACGCCTTGCGGCTTGTCCCGATCGACCACCGCCACCGGCCGACCGGCCCAGTCGGGATGACGCTTCAGCAGGAGCTGCAGGGGAAACTCCGGCAGCTCAACGCATGCCATCCGGTCCACGACACCACACCTCGTCGCGCCAGCCCGGGCCGCGCCGCTTGTCCTTGAGCACGTGTACCCGACACGCGAAGCGGCCGTCTCCCCGACGGATGCGCCGGGCGTGGGCACGGACCGAGACCAGCGAACCCAGCGACGGCTCATCATCGGTCTTGACGGTCAGGCAGAGGATGAGGGTGCCGTGCGCGATCGCCTGCCCGGCCAGACGGGTCTGCGCCGCGAGCGGCAGATCGAGACACCCGCCGAGATCGATCACCAGCAGCCCGAATGCGCCGGATCGGGCGAGGTGATCGGCGGCCCGCAGGCACTGGCGCCGGCCGGGAAGCCGGATCACCGGGAGCGCGGCCAGGTCGATGCCGCCCTCGGCCGCATCGGGGGGGAAGAACGTGCTTTCGGCGCCGGTGATCCACGCAGTCGGCTCACCCTGGCGTTGCACCTGATGCACCAGGCTGAACGCCAGGGTAAGCGAAGCAGAGGCACCGGTGGCCGAAAGCTCCGCCAGACAGCCTCCGAGCATGGCGCTGCTCCACGACGGCGGGGCCGGCTCCGGTGTCGCCGGACCGCGGCGTGCCCAGACCCGGGACGCGGAGACGAGTGCATCCAGCCCATCCCTCTTGCCCGCTCCCGACCGCGGCTGGTGAACAATGCGGGCCAGCGCTGCGGCTTCGTTCGTCATCGCCGTCATCGTGTCCCGTGTCAGGCGCCCGCGGCGACTCCGGCTCTGCCCGCTCCCAGGATGCGCCGGACCTCGATCACCTTTCCAAGAATGGCGACGGCCTCGGCGTCGAGCACGATCGACTGGAACGCCGGGTTCTCGGAGCGAAGCTCCACGCGCCGCCCGTGCGTGCGGAAGGTCTTGACCGTCGCGTCGTTCTCGACCAGCGCCACCACGATGTCGCCGTTGTCGGCGCTCGGCTGCCGGCGCACGATGACGAGGTCGCCCGGCAGGATCCCCACCCCGGTCATGCTTTCGCCGCGCACGGTCAGCGCGAACAGATCGCCGGCCACCGCACCCCGGACATCCACCGGCAGGTAGCCGTCCGGATCCTCGACCACCTCCTCGAGTGCGCCGGCCGGAACACGGCCGAGCATCGGGACGAGCACGACACGCGGTTGCCGACCCGCCCCGGGTAGCCGATACCCCCGTGCCTTGTGCCGATCGGCCACCAGCCGGCCGTCCTCGACGAGCCGCTCCAGGTGCTGGCGTGCGGTCTGGACCGCCCGGAAGCCGAACGCGTCCTGCACCTCGCGCACCGTCGGCGGCTGTCCCGCGAGCAGCCGGTCCCGCACGAACTCGAAGACCTTGCGACGCGTCTCGCCCGTCGGTGTGCGTCCCATGGCGTCTCCGCTCCCCACGAGTCCAGCAAGGGAAATGAATGATACCATACAATTGTCTGTCTACGGGAGGTCGAGCCGCACGCCGGATGACAACCTGTCCGCCGTGCCATGGCGAGCCGCGGGGACAGGCACGCGGTGCTCGCGATCTCGGTACCGATCTTGCCGCGCAGATACGCGGCACCTCCCAGGACGGCGCTCAGTTCACGAACGTCCCGATGAGCCGCGCGATGCTGTGCGCGATCTCGCTCTCGAGCGGGAACGACAGCATCCCCATCACCGAGTATCCGAGCAGCCACGGCATCAGATAGAAGCGGATCATGAAGAAGAACCACGCGACGAACAGGGGCACCAGCGGCTGGACGAGGAATCCCGGCGTCACCGGCGCGAAGAGCCTGAGGAGCGGGTTCGTCGCGCGCACGAAGAACCGCATGAAGAAGAAGCTGCTGTCCTCGGGCAGGAACAGCCCCATGCCGAACCGGCCGATCAGGGTCCACATCACCGCGCCGAGCACGTAGTCGACGACCAGCACCCAGATTGGAAACGCGTCGAACATCGGCTGGCGAGATCAGCGGCCCCGTCGCAAGCGGACGGAGCGTCGAATCGGCCATCCTCCCGAAGCACCGCAAGCGGCGGGAAGTGTAACTCCGGGGAATTCGTCGACGAAAGCCACGAAGCAACTACTCACTCCGGCTGGCTTTGGCCCTTCTCCGGCAACCCTCGAGCCCGCCGATTCCCGCTTTCGCGAGAGGCGCGGTGAGCGACTTCGCTGCCGCAAGACTCCGACGTTGCCGAAGTCGAACGAGATGGCCGGGATGGAAGCGAACGCGACGGGAACCGCCGCGGTGGGCACGAAAAACGCCGGGGCGGATGGCCCGCCCCGGCGAAATTGACAACCGTCGACCTCAGTGCGACGAGGCCAGGACCGACTCGCCCTTCGGAATCCGGGTCGCGTCGACCATGTCCTGCGTCTCCTTGTCCGGCTCCGCGGTCATGAGGCTGACCACCACCATGCAGATCAGGCTCACCGGCATGCCGATGATTCCGAACCGCAGGTGGTCGATGCCGATCCACGGATCCATGCCGCCCCACCGCACCATGTAGAGGTACCACGTCCCGGCGATGAGTCCCCCGAGCATGCCCGCGATGGCACCCTGCCGGTTCGCGCGCTTCCACCACACGCCGAGCACGAGCGGGAAGAAGAGCCCGGAGCACGCGAAGTCGAACGCCCAGGCCACCGCTCCGAGGATCCCCGTGAGCTTCAGGCTGGCGACCAACGCGCCGGCCGCACCGATCACGATG
>JAJDUQ010000139.1 GCA_022826505.1 Gammaproteobacteria bacterium | reverse complement strand
AGGGGACAACAACGTAGCCGCCATCGACACCGCGCACCACACCGTGCGACGGCCAGGCTCGCCCTGCGTCGTATCCCGCGAGCACACCGCGGCTCCTCACCGCCTCACGCATCGAACATCCCGCCCAGCGGGAATTGCTGGGGAATGTTGGCCGAAATTGACACGCCAACGGCCGCCAGATAGGATTCCCGCCCTTTTTTTGGTACCCACGGACGCCGGCCGGACATGCGCACATATTCCGCCAAGCCACGCGAAGTCGACCGCAGGTGGTTCGTCGTAGACGCGGCAGGACAACCTCTGGGACGCATGGCGAGTCAAATCGCGCACCGGCTTCGGGGCAAGCACAAGCCGGAGTTCACCCCCCACGTCGACACCGGTGATTTCATCGTCGTCATCAACGCGGAGAAGGTCGGGCTCACCGGGAACAAGCGTAGTCAGAAGACCTACTATCGGCACACCGGCTATCCCGGTGGTATCCGCAGCACCTCGTTCGAGAAGATGATCGCGGAGAAGCCAACCCGGGTGATCGAGCTCGCGGTGAAGGGCATGTTGCCGAAGGGACCGCTCGGACGAGACATGTACCGCAAGCTCCGCGTCTACGCGGGTCCTGAACATCGGCACGAAGCGCAGCAGCCGACTCCCCTCACCTTCTCGTGAATCGACGCGAGCCGTCGGACGGAATCACAATGGCAGACAACATCCACTACGGCACCGGCAGACGAAAGACGTCGACGGCACGCGTGTTCCTCGCTCCCGGCAGCGGGAGGATCACCGTCAATCGCCGCCCGATCGACACCTACTTCGGCCGTGAGACGGCACGCATGATTGTGCGCCAGCCTCTGGAGACCATTGGAATGGTCGACCGGTTCGATATCGACGTCACAGTTCGCGGAGGGGGCGGCAGCGGCCAGGCCGGTGCCATACGGCACGGCATCACGCGGGCACTGATCCGATATGACGAGAGCTGGCGAGCACCTCTGCGTCGCGCCGGATTCGTCACCAGGGACGCCCGCGAGGTCGAACGCAAGAAGGTCGGCCTGCACAAGGCGCGCAAGCGGCCTCAGTACTCCAAGCGATAACCCGACGCACCGAATTGGGGGATCGTCTAACGGCAGGACAGCGGACTCTGACTCCGCCAGTCTAGGTTCGAATCCTAGTCCCCCAGCCAACTTCCTCAATTGCAACCCGTCCGTCCGTGCCCGTGTGGCGGGCGGGTCCGTCTCTCCGTGTCAGGTGGCCACCTCCCCGATTTCAGTGGCGGCGTTTTCTTCTGCGAGTTCGTTTCGTCGGCACCGGTGCTTGCGGCGGCTCCTGGGGCCGCTCCTGCCGCGTCATCGCCATCGTCGCCAGAACCAATCCGGCCGCAATCATCGGCAGGGTCAGAACGTGTCCCATCGTGACCCAGTCGAAGGCGAGGTATCCCAGATGAGCGTCGGGAACCCGGACGAACTCGACGATCGATCGTGCCAATCCGTAACCGATGAGGAATACGGCTGATGCGGCCATCGCCGGACGCGGGCGCCGGGTGAACCACCACAGCACCGCGAAGAGGACCAACCCTTCGAGCAGCGCTTCGTAGAGCTGTGAAGGGTGGCGCGTCACCTCTCCCGCGCGGGGGTCATGAAAGACCATCGCCCAGGGAAGCTCCGATGGCGTCCCCCACAGCCTTCCGTTGATGAAGTTCCCCATGCGTCCCGCCGCGATGCCCAACGGTACGAGGGGCGCGATGAAGTCGGCGACGTCGAAGAATCGGCGCCCGCGGGCACGGGCGAACCACCACATCGCGACCAGAACTCCGATCAGCCCGCCGTGGAACGACATTCCGCCCTGCCAGACCGCGAACAGGGACAGCGGACTGGCGAGCAGTCGCTCGAGGTCGTAGAAGAACATGTATCCGAGCCGGCCGCCCGCGACGACCCCCAGTGCGACCCAGAAGAACACGTCGCCGACGTTGTCACGGCTCCAGCCACGCCACTCGTCCCGAGCCCTCAACCGCCCGAGCCACCATCCCAGCGCGAACGCGATCAGGTACATCAGGCCGTACCAGTGGACCTTGACGGGTCCGATGGCGATGGCCACGGGATCGAAGTTCGGGTGCATGAGCATGTCCGCGATCATATCCGAGGACCCTGGGCATGCGCGCGCCACGCGACGTCGGAATGGACGGTCGATCGCGCAAGGATGGAGATTGTCGCGCGATTCGGAGGTGGGAACGCCCTGTCCATGTCGGCTGCCCAGCCTTCATTGGCCGCTCACCCCCATGGAATCCCACCCCCATGGAATCCCACTCGTGCGGGAACGACGAAGAACGCGTCGCCGCCGCCTTGCGCCGCGGCGAGATTCCATCGGACCCGGCCCGACGGCGGATGCGCAGCCACCTCGGCGCGGAGTGGCGAGCCGGTCCGGATCTGCGCACTCGTCGGTACGCTGTTCGGTCGGGCTATACTGCCATCCCTTCTCCGGAGTCTCCGTTCCATGTCCGGCCCCGTCCGCTCCAACGCACTTGCGAACGAGACCAGCCCGTACCTCCTGCAGCACGCCGACAACCCTGTCGACTGGCAGCCGTGGGGGCCCGAAGCGCTCGATCGCGCCCGCCGCGAAGACAAGCCGATCCTGCTGTCCATCGGCTATTCGGCCTGCCACTGGTGCCACGTCATGGCGCACGAGTCGTTCGAGGACGAGCACACCGCGCGGCTGATGAACGAGCTGTACGTCAACATCAAGGTCGACCGGGAGGAACGCCCCGACATCGACAAGATCTACCAGACCGCCCACCAGCTTCTGTCCCGGCGCACCGGCGGCTGGCCGCTGACCGTGATGCTGACCCCCGACGACCAAGCGCCCTTCTTCGCCGGAACGTACTTTCCCGACGCACCGCGCCACGGAATGCCGTCGTTCCGCCAGGTCCTCTCCGGCGTGGCTCAGCTCTACCGGGAGCGCCGCGACGACATTCGCCGCCAGAACGCATCGCTCATCGAGGCGCTGGCGAGCCTGGACCCCGGAACCGGCGCCGAGACCGATTCGGCGCCCTTGAGCGACGCTGCGCTCGGCGCGGCGCGTGCGGCACTGATGCAGTCGTACGACTCGCGCCACGGCGGATTCGGCGACGCGCCGAAGTTCCCGCATCCGACGAGTATCGAGCGGTTGATGCGCGACTACGTGGCGCGTCCGACGAGCGCCGACGGCGCCGCCGGTCTCGCAGCCGCCACGTTCACGTTTCGAAAGATGTGCGGTGGCGGCCTGTACGACCACGTGGGCGGAGGATTCTGCCGCTACTCGGTCGATGCGATGTGGATGATTCCGCACTTCGAGAAGATGCTCTACGACAACGGGCCGCTCCTCTCGGTGGCGGCGGAGCTGCATCAGGTTACCGGCGATGCGGTCTTCGCTCGCGTCGCCCGGGAGACCGCCGCCTGGGTCATGCGCGAGATGCAATCGCCCGAGGGCGGGTTCTACTCCACACTGGATGCGGACTCCGAAGGCGAGGAGGGCAAGTTCTACGTCTGGACACCCGACGAGGTGCGCAGCCTGGTATCGGAGGACGAATACGCCGCCCTCGCGTCACGCTTCGGGCTCGACCGCGCCCCGAACTTCGAAGGGTCGCACTGGCACCTGCACGCCTTCCGTGAAGTCGCCGATGTCGCCCGTGACATCCGAGAGACGGAGGTCGAGACGGCGGAGCGCATCGACCGTGCCCTGGCTGCGCTCTTCGAAACGCGAAGCCACCGCATCCGTCCCGGTCGTGACGACAAGGTCCTCACTTCGTGGAACGGTCTCATGATCAAGGGGATGGCGACAGCCGGGCGCATCCTCGGCGCGCCGGAACTCATCGCTTCCGCCGAACGCGCGGTGGAATTCATCCGGACCGAAATGTGGACGGATGGCCGGCTGCACGCTACCTGCAAGGATGGCCGCGCGCGGTTCAACGGCTACCTGGACGACTACGCTTCCCTCTCGGACGGCCTTCTCGCGCTGCTCGCGTCGCGGTGGAGCGCGGACGACCTGGAATTCGCCGTCGCGCTCGCCGACGCGATGCTCGAGCACTTCGAAGACCGCGAAAACGGCGGGTTCTTCTTTACCGCCGACGATCACGAACGTCTCATCCACCGTCCCAAGCCGATGACCGACGACTCGCTGCCGTCCGGAAACGGCGTCGCCGCGACTGTACTTGGCCGACTCGGGCATCTGCTTGGCGAGACCCGTTATCTGAAGGCCGCCGAGCGCGTGCTGCATGCCGCGAAGCAGGGACTCGAACGATTCCCGCACGCGCATACCGCACTGCTCGTCGCGCTGGAGGAATATCTCGAGCCGCCGGAGATCGTGGTCATCCGCGCCGAGCCCGGGGAGCTCGAGTCATGGCGCGCCAGGGCGACGGCCGGCTACGCTCCGCGCCGCGTCGTCCTCGCGATACCGGACGACGTGTCCGGCCTCCCTGCTCTGCTCGCCGAGCGGGCACCGCGGGATTCCCCGGTGGCATATGTCTGCGAAGGACACGTGTGTGATGCGCCGATCACGGAATTCGATGCATTTCATGCGCGCCTCGCCGCGACGGAGATCGCGCCGCGAGCCACCGCGCAGGCGCCGTCGTCCGTCTGAGGGGAGAGTCGGATCTGCCCTTGCGGAGGCGCCATCGTCCCCGCATTCGAGCAACAATGCGTGCGAGGTGCTCCCAAGGGAGCCGGCGCGCCTCCGACCAGGCCCCGTCGGTTCGACGCGGTGCCTCGCCTGGACGTTCCACGCGTCGCGAGACGCAAGGAGGACAACGACATGGCGCTTGCTCCCAGCCGTGAAGCCTTCATCACCTGCGCGCTGACCGGCGCGGGTGACACCACGGGTCGCTCCGACAAGGTACCGGTGACTCCGGAGCAGATTGCCCGGGCAGGGATCGACGCGGCGCGCGCCGGTGCCGCGATCATCCACGTCCACGTGCGCGACCCGGAAACGGGTCAGCCCGCGCGCGATCCGGCGTTGTACAGAGAGGTGGTCGAACGCGTGCGGGACTCGGGTGTGGACGTGGTGCTGAATCTCACCGCCGGCATGGGCGGGGACCTGACCCTCGGTCCGGCCGACCGGCCGTTGCCGTTCTCGCAGGCTGGCACGGATCTCGCGAGCGCCGAGGAGCGGCTCGCCCACGTCGCCGAACTCCTGCCGGAAATCTGCACCCTGGACTGCGGGACGATGAACTTTGGCGAGGGCGACTACGTCATGACCAACACCCCGGCGATGCTCGCGGACATGGCCGGGCGGGTGCAGGCGCTCGGTGTGCGCCCGGAGATCGAGGTCTTCGATACCGGTCACCTCGTCCTCGCGAAATGGCTCGTCGAGCAGGGCCTCATCGACGAGCCGGTGATGGTGCAGCTTTGCATGGGTATTCCGTGGGGCGCACCTGACGACATCGGCACCCTGATGTCGATGGTGAACAACCTGCCCGCCGGGTGGACGTTCTCGGCGTTCTCGATCAGCCGCAACCAGCTTCCCTACGTGGCACTGGCGGTGCTCGCGGGCGGCAACATCCGGGTGGGGCTCGAGGACAACATCTGGCTGAAGCGGGGCGTGCTCGCCTCCAACGCCGATCTGGTGGAGCGGGCGGTGGCGATCGCGCAGAACATGGGGGTGCGGGTGCTGGGGCCGGAGGAGGTGAGGGAGAAGCTCTCGCTCACGAAGCGCTGAGGGAGGGGTAAGCGGGGTGGTTCGCCGATTTCCAGCTTCCCCAGGGTCGTCGACCGGCTTCGCGGGCTCCCGCGGGCATCGAACTTCCAATGACCTCGCCGACCTCCGGTGGAAGAGGTTGCGGTGCGCGCCGCCCCTGCGACGGAAGACCCGTTGACTCGTTGACGGCGACGGTGGGATGGCGGGCAACTGGAATGCAGGATTCGGCACCATCGAGAGGGGAGTCGGGGACACCATGACGATCGGCATCGAACGCGCCGCGTGCATCGGCGGCGGGGTGATCGGCAGCGGGTGGGCGGCCCGCTTCATTCTGAACGGAGTCGAAGTATCGGTCTTCGACCCGGATCCGGAGACCGGGCGCAAGGTGGGCGAGGTGCTCGACAACGCCGGGCGCGCATTCGCCCGTCTGTTCGGCGACGGGCGTCCGGCCCCCGGGAAGCTCCGGATTGCGGCCAGTGTCGCCGAGGCGGTCGACGGCGCCGGGTTTATCCAGGAGAGCGTGCCGGAGAGGCTCGATCTCAAGCGCACCGTCCTCGCCGAGGTCGATGCCGCGGCGCCGCCCGACGCCGTCATCGCGTCGTCCACCTCCGGCCTCCTCCCGACCGACATGCAGCGCGACCTCGCGCATCCGGGGCGGATGCTGGTCGGGCATCCGTTCAATCCCGTGTACCTGCTCCCTCTCGTCGAGGTCGTGGGTGGACGGGCCACGTCACCGGGTGTGGTCGAACGAGCGTGCGGCGCATACGCGTCCATCGGCATGAAGCCGGTGGTGGTGAGGAAGGAGATCGACGCGTTCATCGGCGACCGGCTCCAGGAGGCGCTTTGGCGCGAGGCGCTGTGGCTCGTGCACGACGGCGTCGCCACCGTCGAGGACATCGACAACGTGATTCGCTACTCGTTCGGTCTGCGATGGGCGCAGATGGGGGTCTTCCAGGTGTATCGGGTGGCGGGAGGCGAGGCGGGTATGCGTCACTTCATGGAGCAGTTCGGACCGTGCCTGGAGTGGCCGTGGACGAAGCTCACCGACGTTCCCGACCTCGACGACGCCCTCGTCGACACGATTTCCAATCAGTCCGACGCACAAGCCGCCGGGCTGTCGATTCGCGAGCTGGAGCGAATCCGCGACGACAACCTCATCGGGATCATGCAGGCGCTGGAACGCACCGGCGAGTCGGGCTGGGGCGCCGGTGTACTCCTGCGCGATGCGAAACGCTCCATGCGCGACCGCGTCGGCTCGATTCGGGAGGGAGCGGCGCGGTAGAGGCGGAGGACGCCGGCGCTGGTGTCATGATGAGCCGGACGTGCTCGCGAAGCCGACAGGAGGACCCATGGACTTCGGACTCACGACCGAGCAGCAGATGGTGGTGGACACGGTGCGGGGCTTCGTCGAGAAGGAGCTCTATCCGCACGAAGAGGAGGTCGAACGTACCGGGCAGGTATCCGCCGATCTGGGCGAGAACATCAAGCGCAAGGTCATCGACCTCGGATTCCATGCGCCGAATCTGCCGGTGGAGGTCGGCGGCGGCGGCCTCGACAACCTGACCTTCGCGCTGCTCGAGCGCGAACTCGGCCGCGCGTCGATGGCGCTCACGGTCTTCTGGGGCCGCCCGTCCGGGATCCTCATGGGGTGCGAGGGGGAGCAGCGCGAACGCTACCTCTACCCTGCGGCGAGAGGCGAGCGCTTCGACGCCCTCGCGATGACCGAGCCCGGCGCCGGCTCCGACGTGCGCGGGATGCAGTGCGCGGCGCGCCGCGACGGCGACGACTGGGTCGTGAACGGCACCAAGCACTTCATCTCGCACGCGGACCTCGCCGATTTCGTCATCGTGTTCGTCGCTACCGGCGAGGAGGAAACGGCTCGTGGACCGAAGAAGCGCATCACATGCTTCCTGGTCGACCGCGGCACTCCCGGCTTCGAGATCCGGCCGGGCTACGACTCGGTCTCGCACCGCGGGTACCACAACTGCATCCTCACCTTCGACGACTGCCGGCTGCCGTCGGCGCAGGTCCTCGGCGAGGTGCACTGCGGGTTCGAGCTGGCGAACGAGTGGCTCTACGCGACGCGGATCACGGTGGCCGCGATGTGCGTGGGACGCGCTCGGCGGGTCTTCGACCTGGCGCTCTCCCATGCGGCCGAGCGCAGGCAGTTCGGCCAGCCGATCGGCCGGTTCCAGGGAGTCTCGTTCAAGCTCGCGGACATGATCACGGAGATCGACGCGGCGGACTGGCTGACGCTGGCCGCCGCGTGGCGCCTGGACCAGGGTCTCCCGGCGGACCGCGAGATCGCATCGGCCAAGGTCTACGCATCGGAGATGCTCGCACGGGTGACCGACGAGGCGATCCAGATCCACGGCGGCATGGGCCTGATGAGCGATCTCCCGCTCGCGCGGTTCTGGCGCGACGCCCGCGTGGAGCGCATCTGGGACGGCACCTCCGAGATCCAGCGCCACATCATCGGGCGTGACCTGCTGCGACCGCTGGGCGCCTGATCGCGGCGCCCCGGCGCGGGTCAGTGACCAGGCCGCGTGTCCTGTGGCGCATCCGGCGGCGCGATCAACTCCAGCGACGGGAAGTAGCTCCGGTAGCGGCCGACGTCCCGGGTGAGCAGCGTGAGTCCCTCCGTCTCCGCATGAGCGCCGATGTAGAAGTCCGGCAGCGGCGACGCGCGTGCGCCTCCCGCGCGGCGGTACCGGAGAAACGCTCTCCCCGCCCGAAACGCCGCTCCGAATGGCAGCGGCAGGTGCGCCAGCATCAGGTTTTCGAGGTGATCGTCGAGGACGCGGGTATCGGAGAATCCGAGGGAGGTTTCGGCGTAGACGATCGGGTTGATCCCGACCGTGCCGGCGACAAGCGCGTCGCGAATCGCGTCCTCGGACCACGAACGCCACGTCGGGTCATCGGTGAAGATGTCGACCAGGACATTCGTGTCTACCAGGAACACTCACTCCTCTCCGCGCGTGAGTCGCATCAATGCGTCGGTGCTCAGCCCCCCGTCCGCGATGCCGCGCGCTCTGCGGAGACGTTCCTCGATGAGCGCGCGCTTGCTGAGCATCGGCCGGATCAGCACGCACCCGTCGGCTTCCTCGAAAGCGACTTCGGTGTTGGGAAGAAGTCCGAACTTCATCCTCAGCGACTGAGGAATGGTCACCTGCCCCTTGCTGGTGATCTTCATGGTATGAGTATTACTTGATGAATTCTTACTAGCCGTATGCACTGTCGCGCATCGGTCGACCGGTGTCAACGGCGACAGGCGGGTCTCCAGCGCCCAATGTTGGCGCGCGTGCAGCCGTGTAACGTGAAAACCGTTGGAAGCCGGTAGTTGAAGCTGCTATTTTCAGCAACTAGTTGCAATCATGGACACCGGAGACAGGTATGGCGGCAACCACGGTTGGGGTCAAGCTGGACGGCGAGACGAGAACGCGACTCAAGAAGCTGGGCGATGCCAGACAACGCTCCACGCATTGGCTCATGAAGGAGGCGATCGCACGCTACCTCGAGACCGAAGAACGCTACGAGCTCGAAAGGGCCGAGGACCTTGCCCGATGGCGGCGCTACGTTGAAACCGGAGTTGCAGTTCCTCACGAGGAGGCGGCCATCCGGCTGAAGGCGTTGGCGAATGCGGCGGCCGGGAAGGCAGGAGATTGACGCGCATCCTGTGGTTGCCCGAAGCACTTGACGATGTCGAGCGGCTCCATGACTTTCTGATCTGGAAGGACCCCTCCGCCGCGGCACGCGCCGTGCGTACCATCTTGAATGGCGTGGGCAGGCTTCAGGAGCTGCCGGAACTCGGTCGCCCCCTCGCTGACGGTACCGATCGCCGTGAGCTCGTCGTGCGGTTCGGCGCCGGAGCCTACGTGCTGCGATACCGGATCGATCGCGAAGCAGCGGTGATCATTCGTGTCTGGCACAGCCGCGAGGCACGAGGATAAGCCTCGATAGCGAGGTGTTGCACGCGCGACGTGAAACAGGAAGTGCAGGCGTCCACGAAGCATTCGAGGAGACGATACTGGTCATCGAGAACTTCCATATCATTGTATACAAAACCACACTAGCGTTTTGAAACATCTACACGACTAACGTATTGTTCGTATGAATGCAATAGCGCCTCCACCTCACCGAGCGCCCGACGAATATTTCCCAATCCCACCGAGTCAATGTTATCAACTACTCTCCTTCTCTCCCGTTTCCACGCATTCATCAATGCAATCCTTAATGCTCCAAGTTCCCCGTAAACATCACGAACAAATTCCACCCGCTTACCGCATCGCGTCAATAATGAATGACATGCCGCATAGCTAGCATCCCTTAAGTTTCTATCTTTTCGCTCTACGAAAGTTACTATCTCACGAATAGTTGTCGAACTCGGTCGCACGGTATTTCCATAAACACGTAGCGCTTGGGATCTCAGTCTCTTAGGTGTCCGAAAATTTTTTGAAAGCGTCAAGAGATGTGCCGATAACCTAGCGTCATCGATCAGCCCCATACGTTCCGACACGACCAACAAGTTTCGCACCTGCCTCTGGGTATTTTCATCTCCGAATTCCCGCGCATTCGGCCGCGGAAGAAAAAGAAAAATTTTCTCTAAAATCTTTTCCTTAAGTACGACATCACTACGAGCGTGTTCCCCCAACGCTCTGAATCCCTCATAGAGTTCTTCGTCCATTCTCCTTACATTTTCTTCGTTATCTCCAAAACCACAAAAATGCAACAACACCAAAATGATCTCCTCGTCGCTCGGCAACATCCCCAGTACTCTTAAGGTACCGATGCGAACATCACGATGTTCCGCTTTCACCATTTCACATAAATAATCTCGATCCGCCAGCGTTACCAAATCCAGCACACCGGATCTCATCGCCAGCGAATCTAAACAAGCCCTTCGCACTTCATGGTTCTCATGACGCCGCATTGTCTCAAACAAAACGCCATGTAGTGTTTTATCATTCACATTTGCCAATGGCAGCACACCTGCACCCAATGTAATGCTTCTAGCATCACCCGACTCCAACAATGCACTAATGTACTGCTCATCCAATACGAACGCTCTCTGTTCCGACGCTGTTGTCCTATGCAGACTCCTATTGCTAGTTCTCCATCTCGAAACGGCTTTCTCTAAGCTTCTCCTATTTCGTTCACCAAATTTACTTGAGATCCCGCTCAACAAAACGCATTGTGCAGCCGCTGATACAATCAAAGTATTCGGATCATCAAGTAGATCTACAATCTTTTCTTCGTACCGTTGAGCCAAACTCGGGATCATTGTAACTGCTTTGAGAACAGCGTGACGCTCCAATATATTACCCCCAAACCCATCTCCCAACGCATCGATCGAAACTTCCGTCCGAAAGTCGGCTCTCCGCGAGAAAGCACCCGCACAAGAAATGTTAAGTACTGCACTATCACTTTTTGCGTAAATATTCTCGAATTGTTCTACCATCCTCGCACTTAAATGCATCGGATCTCTGAGACGCCCTACGAAATCTACAAACGCTGCTGCGATGGTTGCATTTGAATTACTCATCCCATCCAAGAACATTGGCTCAAATATCTCAAGCCCAGCTGACTCGACTAGCTGGCTAAGCGCATTTGCAACGGACTCACGCATCTCATCAGAATGGCCAAGTGCACCTGAAGATAGTGATTGGCGGAGTCGATTAGCCAACAATTTTTGTGTTTCGACAGGAGGCACATCGCATTCTACGGCGCATTCGAGTGCGAGCAGCAGTTTATCGTTCGTAATCTCTTCAACTTCGGAATCTAGTTCCAGTACACTTTGTATATATGGACTAATGTCACTGTGTTCCGATAACAACCCAAACAACAAGGTAGTTACATCTCGCCACTGAGAACTGATTGCCAGGGATTTTAGTTCACTGTTTAAATCTTGTGCCAATATTCCAACCGCAGCATAGTACTCTAGAAATGAATGATGCATAAACGAAATCAACTCTTCTTTACCATCATCCAAATTTACCCGAGGATGTACAACCAACAATCCCGTAGCCTCAGCCACACGACGCAAAAATTCATCAATTTTGGTATCACTATTTTCTCCATCGTCCCTATTTGCCTCAAAACACGGCTTCAAGATGTCCACAACCTCCCTTCGACTAGGGAGCTCATTTATTTTTCTCCTATAAATTGCGTAGGCCAACGTACCCAATTGCGTACGTAGGTCCGCCTCTGGCAACACCTGTTCGCGAGTTTCCCGATGTCGGTACGAAACCAGCGTCCTCACTGCCTGCGTGTAAACAATGTGCCTCCGGGCACTAAGGGCACCGGTGTTTGCATAGATCAAAACCAACAATGTCAGCAGTAGTGGATTTCGGGATATTCTTCGCAATCCTTCTGAATTGTTTACATACCCAAGAAGTTTTTCTACCAATTCCTGCTCTTCCGTTGTAAGAGAGCCCTGTTCATCTGTACCAAGTCTTGTTGTCAAAACACGTTCTGCTAGCATTCTAATTTCAATATCCGTCAATCCTTTAAGGTGAAGATATGTAAATATCTTTGGAACATCCACTGATTGAACTGCAACAGGCCTTGATGTGAGAACAAATCGATTCCCATGCTGTGCAAATTTCGAGATTATATCGTTAAGCTCACCAACGAGATGTATCCGCTCATCAAGCCGTCCTACTTCATCCAAACCGTCAAAGAAAAAGGCGGCCCGACCATCAGATAAACACTCAACAATGGTTTCACGTGGTAAATTCAATTTTCTCCGGGCCGCAATTGTTGAACACGTCGTAAGTAGGTCATTTCCCGTTCGCAATTGGTCCGCGGCTTCCGCGAGCGGAACATAAATTGGTATGTGTTGCTCGTACCATGAGCCGCTGTCGCTCGGTGGTTGACAATATGCGAGCATTTCATATTTTACGAAACACGTCTTACCTGAACCCGGATCATCTAAAATCAGAACATTTCCATATCGTTGATACATTTGCCGAGCCGCCCCTACCTCGGCACTTCTACCGATACCGTATTGAGAACGAAGCTGAGATTCAATCTGAGCTCGGAGTGAATCATCCAAGCCTAAGGATTCCACATATTCATCAATAGCCTTCCTTAGGCTTTGGTCGGCTCTTGCTGCGCCATCTACGTCGGCGCTGGTTGGAATGTACAAATCCTTTAGGGACGTAGAGCGGAAGCGAAACCCAACCGCTGCTAGTGGCGCATATCGCACATCGTCGAACGTGGTGTAGCAATCACTCAAATAACCATCTCGATCAAAACCAGATTTCTGAACATCAGGAAAAATCTTCAGATCTGGAGCATTTGTTTCCTGCATTGGGTAATGGTATGCCAATGTATCTAATGACGGATATACTTGCCTCAGTGAAAACACAAGAGAATCCGATTCGGGTACAAACTCCCCATCATTGCCAACCACGTAGAACCATCGGCTACGTACATCGTCCGCCACGACTAGCGCGTAACCTCTGGTGGTTACTACAAGTGTCATGGACGCGGACGGCAGTTCGAGTGATCGAGCATACATTACCAAAGGGCTATTAGAATGTTTCATCCACAGTTTAGTAAATTCATGACCATCAATTCCAACTATCGCCTTTACACCAGACAAGCGGTCTATTAGTGTTTTGGCTTTATCGGCAAAATGCCCGAGTGTAATTACCGAGCATTTGCCTAGTGGTTCTGTATCGAACATAGTATTAAGATTTTCGATTTGTTCATATGAAATAACGTCTCCATGAGCGGAAACCGCATGGATTAGATGATGTCCGTTTGATTCCGGTATACGGAGTTCAAGGTGCCCTTCTGGTAGTCCTTCAGTAGGTGGTCTAAATGCTTTGGCTGTGGAGTGCGTCATCCCAAATTCCCGTAGAATTGCAATCCATCGTGATCTGTGGTTGTCTGCTAACCAAAAACAACCGGAAAGTCTCGGAACTATTGGCGATACGGCCAAAGAACTAACGCTTGGGGTTGTAGAGTAAAGTCGCAAGAGCGAAGACGGCAGCGGGAGAACTCGACCGTTTGGTAATATGTTACTGCGCTCGCTAAAGGATGCTGGCAAATGCGTTTCGGAATCCCAGCGCCCGTTTTCATAGTCCCAGGACACAATGTCTACATGCAAATTTTCATCTACTTCGCAAATGGCAAATGAATTTCTGTAATAAGGCTTAGGCTTGTCGTGTAGTGAAGACTGGTATGCGGCCCCAAATCCAATTGTCATAAGGCCCCTATTTCCGAAGTCAGTGTGTATTCTGTGTTCATGGCCATGAACGTATACTGCGTTATTGTCTATAAGTAAATTCTCCATCTGCTGCTCAGTTTCTTCTGTAAACCATGTTTTGGGATGATGACCAATGACAAGTTTCACAATGTCCTTTTTGCTCCGTGCTAGAAGGAGTCTCAAAGGATGGATCGGTGCCGGCACAGTTCTCCGTTCTTCTTTAATATCTTTACTAGAAAAAAAGGAAGTTATTAGGCAAATTACCTGTAGTTCTTTGTCGTTTGAAGTTACTACAATACTTCTTGCGGGTTCGACAAGAGGATCTACTCCGTTGATGTTTGCGTTTTGCAAGAAAGTGGAATACGCAGAGAAAGCATCTGCCCGGGACTGACGAAGACGTCGTCCTGCTTCATTCAAGTAAAAGAATTCATCAAGTCGATCTCCCAAGGCATCTATCGTCGGTGGGTAGCCGATATTACAGTCGACATCGTGGTTACCTGGGACTGCGATAAATTGTGTGCGATTTAGCTCTGGAACACCGCGAAGGGGGCTAATGAGCAGGTTTGACAATCGATTGTATTCGATTTCTTGTCCGGAGTGCGCCAAATCTCCTGCTAGCAAAACCAAATCGACTCGGTGAGGTGCAATTCGCGAGCGAATTGCATCCACCAAACTCAATAGAGCGATTTCCTGGGACTCACTGTCGTGACCGATATGGAGGTCGCTTAACAGCAAAATGCGCATTGAATAGTTCCCCATTCTGTTAGTCAATTGAGGAGTAGCACACTCGGCGATTAGACTGGTTCGCTAAGGGATGCGTTCCGACGATGCTGCAAAAAATCGCCGGCGACCCACGACCGAGAACTCCAATTGGCGGTGGATGCTGGTAACTTGTCAAGTGGTAGAATTCTGCGCGTTAGTGACGGTCGATGTCCGAATTTCCGATGTGTATTGGTTGAGGTACACGGTCAAAATGGGGGATCACTGGTACGGGACGGTAGATCGCATTCGCCAACGGCGGTATCGCTACGATGGCGTTTGATTGGGCACGTGCGCGTACTAGAATTCAGTAGAGCGATGTCGTAAGGCCACAGTGTGATGCGGCGCTCCGGATCTCGCAACCCCTTTGGGCCACAATGGGGTCCCCCGAATGTGCTGATCGAGGATCGGGAAAGGGTGTGCCGCTCCAGTTCC
This sequence comes from Gammaproteobacteria bacterium, assembly GCA_022826505.1. Taxonomy (GTDB): domain Bacteria; phylum Pseudomonadota; class Gammaproteobacteria; order HK1; family HK1; genus HK1. The sequence continues at coordinate 15,861 of JAJDUQ010000139.1, read as the reverse complement.
TCTAGGCGGAGGCTCATCCGGCAGAACTCGGCCCTGATCGGGTTCGGTTCCAGGCCGTACAGGCGCTCGCAGATCAGGTAGCGGAGCGCATGCTGGTAGAGCGGCGGTGACGGCTTGCTCTTCGGGCTCATGTACATCTACCCACGTCATCTGATCGAGAATGCGGAGCAACGTGGGGTCGCCGGCCGCAACCTCGACGGTCGCCTGTCGCACGGCATCCACAATTCCGGCCTCTGCTCGGCCGAGGCGCAGAAGGTCCCGCCACGTGTCGGGGTCGATCGGATCATCGCCCGCCCGCGCAACCTCCTCAGCAGCCCGACGAGTCGAGTCAGATGTCCCCTCGACGAACGGCACCGTGTTGGCCGTACCATACGGAGTCCGGTTGTCGATCTGCATGGAGGCATGCAGGTTGCGCTGCACTTGACGACAAGGTGAGCGATGGCGGGAACGAACAAGAGGCTGATGGCAGCGGTGGAGACCTACTTCGCCGACCTCGGACGAGTGCGCGCTTCCGGCGGCGCGACCGGAGAGCGGTCGAGCTACGGGCCGCTCGCGCATCTGCTGAACGCGGTGGGCGCGACGTTGAAGCCCAAGGTGTTCTGCGTTCAGGAGTTGGCCGACCAGGGCGCGGGGCATCCCGACTTCGGCCTCTACACGGCGAAGCAGGTGCAGCGGGGCCGGCCGCGCGAGGGGCAGGTTCCGGAGCACGGCGTGGTCGAGGTGAAGTCGGTCCACGAGGCCGTGATGGCGCCGCGGGTGCGCGAGCAGGCGGCCCGTTACTGGACTCGGTACCGGCTGGTGTTGGTGACCAACCTGCGCGAGTTCGTGCTCGTCGGCGAGGACGCGGCGGGTCGGGAGACGCCGCTCGAATCGTTCCGCTTGGCGGAAAACGAAGTGGAGTTCGCCCGCCGACTCGAGACGCCCCGCGCCTTCGCTCGCGAGGTCGGCACCGGTCTTGGCGAGTACCTGTGCCGCGCGCTCTCGCATCGGGCGGCGCTGGCCGAACCGAAGGACTTGGCGTGGCTGCTCGCCTCCCATGCGCGCGACGGTCTCGCACGGGTCGAGGCGGCGGGCGACGAGCCCTCGCTCCAGGCGGTGCGCTCCGCGCTGGAAGAGGCGCTTGGGGTGCGCTTCGAGGGCGAGAAGGGCCTGCGTTTCTTCCACTCGACCCTGGTGCAGACGCTGTTCTACGGCGTGTTCTCCGCCTGGGTGCTGTGGGCGCGCGCTGGTGCGGAACCCGGCGGCGAATCCTCGTTCGCCGGCGGTGACGACACCTCGAAGTTCGACGAAGTTCGACTGGCGCACCGCGGTCTGGCACCTGCGGGCGCCGGTGCTGCGGGCATTGTTCCAGCAGCTTTCGGACCCCGGTCGCCTGCAGCCCCTCGGGCTGGTGGAGGTGCTGGACTGGACGGCTGCGGCGCTCGACCGAGTGGACCGCCCGGTGTTCTTCTCCCGGTTCAACGAGGGCGAGGCCGTGCCGTACTTCTACGAGCCGTTCCTCGAAGCGTTCGACCCGGCGCTGCGCAAGCAGTTGGGGGTGTGGTACACGCCCGCGGAGGTCGTCCACTACATGGTCGCGCGGGTGGACCGTGCTCTGAAGGACGACCTCGACATCCCGGACGGGCTGGCGGCGGAGAACGTCTACGTGCTCGACCCGTGCTGCGGTACCGGGGCGTATCTCGCGGAAGTGCTGCGCCGCATCACCGCCAACCTTGAAGGCCGCGGCCTGGGTGCGCTCGTCGGCGCGCGGGTGAAGCAGGCGGCGACCGAGCGCGTGTTCGGCTTCGAGATCATGCCGGCGCCCTTCGTCGTCGCCCATCTTCAGGTCGGATTGACCCTTCAGACCCTCGATGCGCCGCTCGCCGATGGCGGCACCGAGCGTGCGGGGATCTTCCTCACCAACGCGCTGACGGGCTGGGAGCCGACGGAGCGGGAGAAGCAGTTGGTTGCCTTCCCGGAGATGGCGGCGGAACGCGACCGCGCCAACCGGGTGAAGCGGGACCGGCCCATTCTCGTGATTCTGGGCAATCCGCCGTACAACGGCTTCGCGGGGATGGCGGTGGACGAGGAGCGCGAGCTGTCGGAAGCCTACCGTTCGACAAAACGGGTGCGCCGGCCGGAGGGCCAGGGGCTGAACGACCCCTACGTCCGCTTCTTCCGCATGGCGGAGCGACGCATCGCGGAGAAGACGGGTCGGGGAGTGGTCTGCTTCATCTCGAACTACTCGTGGCTGGACGGGCTGTCGTTCACGGGGATGCGGGAGCGATATCTGAAGGCGTTCGACAACATTCGCATCGACAATCTGCACGGCGACCGCATCATCTCGGAATACGCGCCGGATGGGAGGACTAGTGAAACGATCTTCGCGCTTCGAGGGCAGTCGCCGGGCATCAAGGTCGGCACCGGAATCGCCCTGCTCTCGCGGTCGGGTTCCGTCGCCGACGGATCGGCGAGCGGGCGTATTTTCTATCGCGATTTTCACCAAGCGAGAGCAGACGAAAGACGCCAAGCCCTGCTGGAAAGCCTCGATGGTCACGAAATCGACACGCACTATTTGGCGCTGGAGCCCAATCTTCGACTGGGCTTGCCATTCAAGCCAATGGCCGTCAGCGGACACTGGTTCGACTGGCCTGCGTTGCCCGAGTTGTTCCCGGTTTCGTTTCCGGGCGTCAAGACGGATCGGGATGATTTTCTCGTCGACATCGATCTCGAGCGTCTCGAGATGCGGATTGACGACTACCTCGACGATGCCTCAAGCCATGAGGAAATCGAGAGGCGCTACCCGGCCGCGATGCGGAATACTTCCTCTGTGCGACTCGATGCTCGTGCGGTGCGGAACGAGCGGCTCGCGCGTGGCAAGTCGGACGAAGCCGCTCTCCTTCGCTGTGCCTACCGGCCGTTCGACAACCGCTGGGTCTACTGGGAAGCGGATTCCGGCCTGCTGGCTCGTCCGCGTCCCGACTACCGACCTCATGTGTTCGCGGGAAATCTGTGGCTCTCCGCCGCGCAGCACCTTCGGAAAGGCGCGGCGGAGCCACAAGCGTGCTTTACACGAGTTATCGGCCAACTGCATCTGATCGAGCGAAGCGCGAGCCTGTTTCCGGCGTGGCTTCGCGGTGATGGTGTCGATGCCGATGATGTTGATATCGATGGTGACATCCCGAGGCGTGCCAACCTTTCGGGCGCCGCGCAACGCTGTCTCGACCGTCTCGGCGCATGCGTCGAAGACCTCTTCCACCACGTTCTCGCCACCCTCCACGACCCCGCCTACCGTGAGGCCAACGCCGGTGCGCTGCGCATGGAATGGCCTCGTATCCCGCTTCCCGGCTGGCCCGATGGCGAGACCGCGGGCGCCGCAGAAGCCCTCGCCGAGTCCGCGGCGCGAGGCCGTGCGCTTGCCCGGCTGCTCGACCCCGACGCCCCTGTTCCGGGCGTCACCCAAGGTGCACTGCGGCCGGAACTCGCCGTCATCGCCGTCCCCGCCACCGCCGGCGGACGCAACATGACGGGGGACGACTTCGCTGTCACCGCAGGCTGGGGCCACCATGGCCAAGGCGACGCGGTGATGCCCGGTCAGGGCCGAGCCACCGAACGCACCTTCACGCCCGAAGAACGCGAGACGATGGGCGGTGCGCTCCCCGCTCTCGGCGACACGACCTTCGACATCCACCTCAACCGAAACGCCTTCTGGTGCAACGTCCCCGCCGCCGTCTGGAGCTACCGACTCGGCGGCTATCAGGTGCTCAAGAAGTGGCTCTCCTACCGCGAACGCACCGTCCTGGGACGCCCGCTTCGCCTGGAGGAGATCCAGCAATTCACGGACACGGCACGCCGGATCGCCGCCATGTCGGCGGTGGTGACGCCGAAGGCATCATGAACGTTGAACGAAGAGGAACGGCGCTCATGGCGGTGCTGAATCCATGCCATCCGGGTGAGATACTGCGCGACAATCTGGAGGCCGCCGAGTTGTCGGTGACGGAGGCGGCGTCGCGGCTGGGCTGCACCCGGCAGGCGCTGTCCCGGCTGTTGAACGGGAAGGCCGGGATTTCGCCGGGGATGGCACTGGCGCTGGAGGGGATCGGTTGGAGCAACGCGAGCTTCTGGATGCGGCTGCAGGCGAGCTACGAGCTTGCGCAGGCGCGCCGGGAACAGGCTGCCGCCGAACGGCACGCGGGCGCGCTGCACGCATGATCGGGTCTCGTGGGTCCATTCCCGCACGGGCGGGGGAGCCCTTGTGCAGCACCATTCCCGCCTTCCGGTCGAGCTTCCGCGACTGGGCAGCCGAGCGGAAGGTCGACGGCGTGCGCGTCGCCGTGCTGCCTTCATCCCAGTGCGCCGAGTCCCCGTCGACGATGAGTTCGGACACTGTCTGGCGGAGAAGCGTGGTGTTCCCACAAGGTCACGCATTTCCGCGCGCGTCGATGTCGGGCAGTCGATCCTCGGGCTCGGGCGGTTGGCCACCATCGCGAGACAGAGTCGACAGCGCGGCTTCCGTATCGGCGTGCCTTCGCCGTTCGGCGAAGAACTCGGCCATCTTCATTGCCGACAGCTTCTCGGCCACCGCCACCACCACGAACTGATTGATGCTCGAGTTGTCCTGGCGGCTCGCTTCGGCGACTGCCTTCTTCAACGAGATGGGCAGTCGCAGTGGATAGGTACTGACTCGCGTAGTCATCGGGATTGGAAACTCCAGGATGGAATTCTGGGCATGCGTTGTCCTGAGCGCAGCGTTTGCCTACGTTCGCGCCGTTCGAATTCTCCTCAGCGCGTCTGCGGGCGACAGTATCGAGATTCCGAAACGCGATTGCGCTGCACCGAAGTCCTTCGCGTTGAACGTGACCAGTGCATCCGCCTTGCCGTTGATCGCCGCCTCCAGCACCATTTCGTCGTTCGGATCGCGAAGCTGCGGCCGCCACTGATACCGCGACTCGACGTGGTCACAGACGGCACAGAGCGCGTCGATCACTTCGTGCACCTGCCGTTCCCGGAGACCGGACTCCATTCGGTGCCGCGGGTCACAGCATACCGCTTCATACTCGAGCACCATCGCCACCGAAAGCACAGGCGTGTATTCGCGACGCAGGGCACCCCTGAGCAACTCGGCCGACGCCCCCCGCGGGCTCCGCAGACCGGCAACCACGACATTGGTATCCAGAACCCAGCGCACGCTCGGATGGTATGACATCATATGTGATGTTGCCATCCGTCACGCAGAGTTGCGCGTCAGTGGAACCGCCTTGTGGGGAATCGAGAGCGGGCTCTTGAGCGGTCGAGCTATGGGCCGCTCGTGAATCTGCTGAACGCGGTGGGCGCGACGTTGACGTAGAACTGCCACGTCGGCATCGAGCCTGAATCCGCCGGCACCCGGTCCGGGGCGATGCGGGATCGACCAAGTGGGCCGGGTGCCGGCCGCGACCGAGGCTCCTCCAGGCGAAGCGGCATGAGTCCGACTCGCCTCCCACCAGTTCGCCGAGCACCCGGAGGTGTCGCTGACCGCCCTAATGGAGCCACCCATGTCCGGGTTAATGGCGCCACTCACGGGTGCTGATCTGGGGTCACGGACGGGGTGATTATTTCTTGGGTTTTCCTCCTGTGGCAACGGTTGATTTTCGCCGCTCCGGCATGGGTCTGGGAGAGCGGTAGCTCTCGCCCTCCAGAGTCAGGCGGTAGGCGCCGGGTCGCCTACGACCGCCTTCAATCGTTGATGTTCGGCCTGTCCGGCCTCCAGCTCGCGGATGAGCTTCGAACGGCGCCGATCCAGGCGAGCCCAGATGACGATCTGCTCCAGCGAAGCGGTCTCGATGCAACCGAGCCGCTTGCGCAGGCGTCGCGCGCGGAAACGACGGAAGAACCACGCCCGCAACAGCCGGCTGGCTCGTCGTTCGATAGTGGGGGAATCGATGGACAGCTTGGGCGGGCTCGCGCCGATCCAAAGCTCCTTCGCCGCCTCGCTCAGGTCTCGTTTGGCTTCGTCCAGCTTCTCGGCGACTCGCAACAGCTCGGCGTCGAGCTTGTCCAGCAGAGCCAGCTTCTCCATCAACTGCGTGCGCTCGACGACGCTTCGTTTCAGCCGGGCGCGCGCTTCGGCCGGGTCGCCGGTATGTGCCGCCGCCCGCTCCGACGCCGCGGTGACCCGATCCGGAATCTGCTCGCGTACGGTGCGGTTGCCCGTGCGCATCAGCAGTCCGCTGAAGATATCCGTTTCCGCGCGCGCGACGGCGACGTCGACCGCGGCGTTGTTGGTCGAGGTCACCAGGACTTTCTCGCCGTCCAGCCATGCGTTCGTCACCGCGTTCACCACGAGCTGCGTCTTGCCGGTCCCCGGTGGTCCGGTGACGATGGTCAGGGGTGCTCTGCGAAACTGCTCGAGTGTTTCTTCCTGTGACCGATTGCATGGAAGAGGCGCCGCAAGCGGTCCGGCCAGGGTCCGATCCTTTTTCTCCTGCGCGTCGTTGCCGGGGACTAGATGCACCGCGGCGGTCGCCGCCCAGTCTTCGCAGGTCTGAAGTTCGCGCAGCTCCTCGACGAGAGCGGTGTTGAATCCGGATGCCTCGGCCAGGACCGAGACCGCGGCGTTGTAGACGCCCTGTCCACGACCGACATGCGAGTCGAGCCTTCCCGGGTCCAGTGACGACCGGATGTCGAGCCCCAGCAGGCCCGCCGTTCGTGCGGCAAGATCGGCAAGAGCGTCTGCATCCCCGAACGGCAGGCCGTCACCGAGCAGATCGCCGATCTCTTCGGTGACCGAAGGGTCGAAGATGCCACTGGCGGTGACGGCGGGGTTGAGCTCCGGCTCCACGGCAGCATGAAGGCGCCACTCGTCGTCGGGCTCGCGTTTCGGCTCGATCTGAACGGAAAGGAGAGGGGCGACCTTGGGCCTGTGGTCGCGGTCGACCATGACGACCGTCGGCCAGCCGTAGACGATCGAACGCCGGTCCCGTGACCGACCGCGCAAGCCGAGTGCTTCGGAGAGCTTTCCGGACCCGACAGGGGAATGCGCCCCTCGAAGATCACTCGATCTTCACGGGCTGTCCATCGACGCGCAGGAATGTGCGGATGCCGTACATGTCGGCTCGAACGTCGCGCATCAACTCGAGGGGGCGGGAGGCCAGGTCGCCGAGTGAGCTCTGGGTCACTGTGCCACGCAGGATGCGATAGCCCTCGCGGTCTTCACACAGGAAGTCGACGGTCACGGATTCGCGAAACTCGCCGAGTTCCATGGCCACCCGCGTCCGGCCGCCGAACCGGCACCGCGCGCGGGCCAGCACATCGCCGTTCAGGGACTCGAGCACCCGCCACACGAGCCGGTGCCAGGGTCGACGAAAGTGCGGGGTCGCGCCGCGCTGCCCAGGCATTGATCAGGCCGCCGCCGAACTCCTCGGCGAGACTCTCGATGAATGCACGTTCGTGGGCAGGTGTGCCGGCGGTATCGATCCACCGCCAGTTTCGCTCGTAGATCGCGAAAGCATCGCGGCGGGTGAGGCGGGGCTCCGCAAGATTCCGGCATAGCAGCTCGAGGGTGGGATATGACGCCACGTCGACCGGGATGACCGCCTGATGCGGCTGTTTCCGCGTCATCTCGGTCCACCTCGTATTCGGGCGTCACACGCTCTTGTATGGAAAAACCGCCAGTGGTCGAATCTGGTCCAGGCCTGCCAGTGGTTCCCCGCGCGACAGCGGAGGCCGGAATTCCCGATCATGGCCAGCTTGTACACGGGATCGGCTTGCGCAACGATACCGCACGGCGGCTGGCGCTGTCCGTCGCCGTCTCGTCACTGCCCGTGATGCTCGTGATGCGTGAACCGGACGTCCGTCATTCGTGCGCTGGCAGCGACAGGCTCGTGCCATCCGCGGAGCGGTTCACCCGCCTCATGCGCCCGCGAAGCATCGCGGTCATCGGCGGGCGCGAGGCGGCACGGGTGGCCGAGCAGTGCGACAAGTTGGGTTTCGACGGCGCGCTGTGGCCGGTGCATCCGCGGCGCGGAACCGTTGCAGGGCGCACCGCTTATCCGTCCGTCGCCGATCTTCCCGCTGCACCCGATGCCGTGTTCGTCGGCGTCAATCGGCATGCCACCGTTGAGGCCGTCGCCGAGCTGTCACGGGCCGGTGCCGGCGGCGCAGTGTGCTACGCATCCGGCTTTCTGGAAGCGGACGACGGCGGAGTGCTGCAACGCGCCCTGGTCGAGGCGGCGGGGGAGATGCCCATCGTCGGGCCGAACTGCTACGGACTCATCAACTTTCTCGACGGAGTTCCGTTGTGGCCGGACCAGCACGGGGGACGGCGACTCGGCCCGAACGAGCGCGGCGTCGCCATCGTGACCCAGTCGTCGAACATCGGGGTCAGCGTGACGATGCAGCAGCGGGGCCTGCCCGTCGCCTACCTCGTGACCGCCGGCAACCAGGCACAGCTCGGGGTCTCGGGGCTTGCCTCCGCCCTGCTCGAAGACGAGCGGGTGAGCGCAATCGGGTTGTATGTCGAAGGGTTCGACTCGGTGGCGGGATTCGAGGCGCTCGCCCGCAAGGCGCGGCAACGCGCGGTGCCGGTGGTGGTCATGAAGACCGGCCGCTCGGAGCGGGCGAAGGCTTCCAACCTCACCCATACCGCCTCCATCGCAGGATCGGACGCCGGTGCGGAAGCATTCCTGCGACGGCTCGGATTCGCCCGCGTGCACGGCATTCCGGAGCTGCTCGAGACGCTCAAGTTCCTGCACGTGCATGGCGCTCGCGCCGGCGTTCGGGTTGGTGCCATGTGCTGCTCGGGCGGCGAGGCGGCGGTGCTCGCCGACTCGATTGAAGACACGGGTTTGACGTTCCCCGATCTGGAGGCCGAGCACGCCGCCGCGGTCCGTGCCACCGTGCATCCTCTGGTCACCGTCGCCAATCCGTTCGACTACCACACCTTCGACTGGGGCGACGAAACTGCCCTGACCGGTACGTTTACCGCTTTCGCGCGCGGGGGCTTCGACGCGAACATGCTCGTGGTCGATTTCCCGCGCATCGACCGCTGCAACGATGCGGATTGGGAAGCGGCGATCACCGCGTTCGAACGGGCCATGGATTCGACAGGGTCCAGGGGCGTGATTGCCGCCACGCTCGAGGAAAACCTTCCGGAGGAGAGGGCGGCGCAGTTGATCGAACGCGGCATCGCACCGCTCGCCGGGGTGCGGGAGGCGTTCATCGCAATCGAGCGTGCGGCGAGGATCGGTGACGCATGGAACTCGCCGCCCGCTGCGTCCGTGATGGGAAATGGATCCCTCTCGACCGAGCCGGTCCTTCTCGACGAGTCGACAGCGAAGGCGCGACTCGCCGAATTCGGGGTCGGAGTCCCGCGGGGCGAGGTCGCTTGCAGCGAAAACGAGGCAGTGAGAATCGCCGCATTGCTCGGCGCCCCGGTCGCGGTGAAGGCGCTCGGCATTGCTCACAAGACCGAACGCGGTGCCGTCAGGCTCGGCCTGAGTGAGCCCAGAGACATTCGCGATGCGACGCGTGAGCTGATGGGACTCGGCAACGAGGTGCTGGTCGAGAGGTTCGAGACAGGCGTCGTCGTCGAGCTCATCGTCGGTCTGCACCGCGACCCCCAGCTCGGCCTGCTGCTGACGGTGGGATCCGGCGGAGTCTTCGTGGAGCTGGCCGCGGACATCGTCACCTTGCTGCTTCCCGTTGCCGAATCCGACGTCCGCGGCGCATTGTCGAATCTCAGGTGCACGCCGATGCTGGAGGGCTGGCGCGGCCGCGGGCCGGCCGACGTCGACGCGGCGGTCGCCGCGATTCTCGGCATCGCGGAGTTCGCGATCGCGAACAGCGATCGAATCGAGGAGCTGGACGTCAATCCTCTCGGCGTGTGTGCGCGGGGTCAGGGGGCCGTCGCGCTCGACGCACTCATTCGCACAAGGGAGAGCGGGGCATGAACGAAGTGATCAGGACTCGTCGCGAGGGCGGCGTCATCGAGGTGACCCTCGACCGCCCCAAGGCAAACGCCATCGACCTCGTCACCAGCCGCATCATGGGCGAGACGTTCATGTCGTTCCGCGACGACCCGGAGCTGCGGGTCGCGATCGTCACCGGGGCGGGGGAGCGGTTCTTCAGCGCCGGCTGGGACTTGAAGGCGGCGGCGGACGGCGATGCGGTGGACGGCGACTACGGTGCCGGCGGGTTCGCCGGCCTGCAGGAGCTGCCGGGGCTCGACAAGCCGGTCATCGCCGCGGTCAACGGCATGGCGGTCGGCGGCGGGTTCGAGCTCGCGCTTGCGTGCGACATGATCCTCGCGTCCAGCACGGCGTCGTTCGCCCTGCCGGAGATCCGCGCCGGAACGCTCGCCGATGCCGCGACCATCAAGCTCCCGAAGCGCATGCCCTTCCACATCGCGATGGAGCTGCTGTTCACCGGCCGCTGGATGGACGCCGCGGAGGCGCACCGCTGGGGCGTGGTCAACGAGGTGGTGGAGCCCGCGAAGCTGCTGGACCGCGCCTGGGAGATCGCGCGGCTGCTGGAAGGCGGCCCGCCGCTGGTCTTCGCTGCCATCAAGGAGGTGGTCCGAGAGGCGGAGAACCTGCGCGCCAACGACGCGTTGAGCCGTGTCGGCAAGCGCCAGTTCCCCACCGTCGATCGGCTCTACGACAGCGAGGATCAGATGGAGGGGTTCCGCGCGTTCGCGGAGAAGCGCGACCCGGTGTGGAGGGGGCGGTAGTACACGCACCGGTTGGCCGACATGCAGGCGTGGCGACAGAAGAACAAGGCCACCGGAGTGCGAGGACGAGCATCGATGATCCGGCAGTCTGCCCGCACTGGCGCCACGTTGTCCGAAGCACTCCGGCCGGAGTGCGGACGCCGTCCTCTCAAGTCCCCCGGAACACGAAGATCGGGCTGCTCCAGGCCTGAAACCCATCCTCGGTGAACACCGAGACCCAGATGGGGTTGTCGCCGCTCGGCTCGAGGTCGAGCTCGACGGCCTCGTTCAGCTCGCGGCGCGGGTTCTCGTCGGGAAGCCGGAACGCCCGGATTCTGCGTTCGAGTCCACCCGCCTCCATGACCGCATCGTCCATTCCGATGTCGTCGAGCGACATCTCCAGCGTTCCGTGGTTGCACGCGAGGTCGAAGCGGCCGGTCGCGTTCGGATCGAGCCATGCATCGAAGCCGCCGAAGTTCCCGGTGGTGATGGTGTCGAAGCGCACGGTGTCCGCCGATGCTTGCGCGACGGTGCGCTCGTGGTTCCAGATGTTGATCTTGCGCATCTCGCGAATGCGGGTGCCGGGGAATCGCACCCGGCCCTTCCACCAGGTGGTGCGGCCGCGCCCCCGGTACTCCGCGCCGCTCCATAGAACGCGGATTCGGTCGCCGAGCCCGGATCGGTCGAAGGGCCGCAGCGTGCGCACGACGTCGAGTCCGTTGCGGACCTCGATGCGTTCGATGGGCGCCTGCGTGACGACCTCGATTCGGAGCGTGACGCGCTCGTCGCCGGTGCGCACGATGTCGCCCATCATGACTTCGTCGACCCGGGTTGCGGTCGCGTCGTCGAAGACGTTGGGGTCGCGGTCGAACAGGTCACCGCCGCCTTCGAACGACGCGCGCACGTCGAGGTGCATCCGGGTCCCGGTGGTTCCGAAGTGGTGGCGCTTGCGCAGGCACTCGAACAGGCCGTCTCGCGTCAGTTCTTCGGCGTAGAAGCAAGTCAGCCCGCCGTAGGCGCCGAAGGTCGCGGCGCCCGGGTAGCTCGCGCCCGGGCGGCCCTTGTGGCCGTCGCTGTTGCACACCACGCCGCAGCGATGGCCGAGCGCGAAGCCGTCGGTCAGCAGCCACTCGAAAGTGCCCCAGGCGGAGTGAATCTCCATCGCCGTCTCGATGCGCCCGTCGTGGGCGTAGGCGGTGTCGGCGTAGCGTCCGCCGACGTGGGCGTACGCAACGCAGTCCTCGCCGGCGAGGCGCTCGAACAGGAGGTTGGCGTTGCCCGCATCCGTGTGGAGATCCGAGCGGTCGGGCAGGAGCGCGTGGGAGGAACGGAAGATGGGGCGCCCCTCGGTGCGGTAGTAGACGTTGCGGTCGCCTCCGACCGCGGTGTTGCCCGACCACTCGTAGCCGGGCAGGGTCACGAACGCGCCGTCCTCGTTGTACTCCGCGGTCAGGGTCTGGAGGTAGGCCCAGAAGGCGTTGTTGACCTGGAAGTCGTTCGCCTGGTGGCCGGTCGCGTCGAGAAAGGATTTGTTCCGCGCGAAGTCGAAGTACTGCCGCGCGGTGGTGATGCCGATGGACTCGCCGCTCTGGCCATGCATGTCGCCCCAGTAGCCGCCGAAGGGACCCTCGCGCACGACGAGCGGATGGGATTCGGCCAGCACCGCTTCTGTTTCATCGAGCACTCGGATGCGCACGACACCAGGCTCGGCGACACTCAGGCCGTCGAACGCGACCGACTTGCGCCCGAGCGGGTAGGCGAACCCGGCCGGCAGCCCGTCGACCGGCCGGGAGGGCTCGAAGCGAAGCCTGGCGCTCGCGCGATCGGTGGGGTTGCCCCACTTGTCCTCCGCCTTGACGCCGAACCGGAAGGGCTCGCCGGGACGGCGCAGGCTCGGCAGCACCGCCTTCCACTGCACGGGATCGCCGGGGACGATGTCGACCGTGGGCGTGTTCGGAACCGGGTAGAAGTGTCCGACCGCGCACACGTCGGCGAGCACCTTGAACTCGAATGCCGCCTCGGCCATGGTCTGCATGCGCATGCCGGGCGAGCCGCGGGAGGTGTCTCCGAAGACGATGGTGATCACGTCGCCCTCGCTCAGGTAGCCACCCCCGACGATGACCGTCAGCGCCTTCCAGCGCGGGCGCGGGGCGAGGCCGCGGCTGCGGTACTCGACCTTGAGCGGCACCCCGCAGCTCGAACTGGCGGTCACGTAGTTGGGCGCGGTCGGGTCCGACGTCTGCAGCGCGTCGCCGTCACCCATGGCGCGGAACGCGACCTTGATCGCGCCGGTGTCGTCCAGTCCGTACCTTCCGACGGTGTAGTGCAGGCGAAACGTCTGCAGGGACCGTACCTCGACAGGGTCGCGGGGCTCCAGCTCCACGTGTCCGTAGAGCGTCGCGTCCTCGCCGGGGTGCGCGCTGGGCCATGCTTCTCCGACGAGATCTTCGGCGACTCGTCCGTCGATGGCGTTGACCGGGGCAGGGGCCGAGATTGGGGTGCTCATGTCGTTCATCATCTGCATCCGGAGGAACACGTGCTTCATGTCACTATGGAGTATTGTATCGTTCCGATGTGCCCGGAGCTTCCGCACGAGTTCCCCATGAGCACGATTGACACCGAGGTCTACGACGCCCTCATCATCGCAGGGGCCGAGGAGACCAGGGCCCGCGAGACAGCCAAACCCGTCGCTCGGTACGGCAATCACGTTGTCGACAGAGCCAAGGCGAGCCTGCTCGTGCTCGAATGGATGGTTGGCTTCAGCCTCGTGTTCTCCACTGCCATCCTCTGGCGTATCCTCACCCCCTGAGCGATGTCCGAAGGCGATCTCTCGCTCGTCGACGCCCGCGATTGCAAGCACCACTTCGGAGGAGCGGACCTGCTGCTTCGCACGGGTCCGCGTTCTCACGTGCGCGACGTTGAAAGCGGGAGCGGCCACCATTGCGACTGATCCGCCTGCTCAAGAAGGACCTGGCGATGGAGGCATCGACCTGGGTCGACGGCCGGCTGATCTCCGTCGATCAGGCCCGGGCGATCTGCCGGCTCTACGGCATCGACTACGACGCCATCCGAAGCCGTTCCAACGCGCACCGGGTGCTGGCGGCTCTGGGAATCCTGTTCATCGGACTCTCCCTGATCACGGTGATCGGGGCGAACTGGGACGCGATTCCGCGCGGGGTGCGGATGGCGGGGCTGCTCCTCCTCACGGCCGGTACGCACGGGCTCGCCATGCGGATGCACCTCGCAGGCCGGACCGCGCCCGCCACCGGAGCGTTCTTCCTCGGAAACCTGTTCTACGGTGCGTCGATCATCCTGATCGCCCGGATCTATCACCTCGGCGAACACATGCCGGACGGCGTGTTCCTGTGGGCGGTGGGAAGCCTGCCGTTCGCGGTGTTGCTGTGCAACGCCCGGCTCACGCTCTTCAGCGCACTGCTCGCCCTGCTGTGGTTCGCGGTGGAGCTCCGGGCGGAGTTCCTGACTCCGGCCTTCTTCGTGGCGGTGTTCCCGCTGTTTCTCGCCGCCGAGCTCTACGTGCTGGCGAGGGCCCGAACGAGCCCGCTGCTATGCCTCGTCTTCGTCATCAGCCTCGTCGTGTGGTTCGAGACCCTGCTCGCCTGGCTGTGGATGGACGGCCGTGGACGGCTGGAATTCTCCGCCGAGCATGTCTTCGTCGGCGCCGCGCTGTTCGTTCTGGCCCATGCGGTCGCTCACTGGCTGCACCGGAGGGCATCGGTGAAGGCGCAGGACCATGGCGCGGTGCTGTCGCTGTGGACCCTGCGTTTCGCGCTGCTCTCGATGTTCGCCCTGAGCTTCGAAGCGTCCTGGGAGGGTCTGCTCGGAGCCGACTGGAACCACCTGACCTCCATGTGGATCGTGGTCGCGGCGATTGCGGCGGTCGCGCTCCGGATCGGCGCACGGGCGGGAAGACTCGCGTCCGTTCTCGGCCTCGCCGGTGCGTGCGGTGTCGTCATGGTCGCGGTGGTCGCGACCCGGACCGAAGACGGGGCGGTGTACTTTCAGGTGCTCGACAACGTGGCGCTCGTCGCGGCGGGGGTCGCCCTGATCGTCCGCGGCGCCGCCGGCGGGATCTCCCACTACTACTTTCTGGGGGTCGCGACGATCCTGCTGACCGCGTTCCTGCGTTACGTGGACCTGATCGGCAGCTATCTCGGCGGTGCGGTCCTGTTCATGGGGCTCGCGGTGCTGCTGCTGGGAGCGGCGCGGTACTGGCAGCGGCGCCGGGGCGAGGAGGCCCCCGGCGAGGGCCGCTCATGACACCGGCAATTCCCGCCAGCACCTCCAGAAGGCGTGTCGCGACGGGATTCCGGCGCGATTTCGAACATCCGGGCGTCCCATCGGGGAGCTTTCGAGCGCATGCTCCCGTCCGGTGGGAACGGCTGCCATGACACGCGCCCGGATGAAGGTCGCGCTCGGCGCCGCCATCGCGTTGCAGCTTCTCCTGCTCGCCGGCATGGTCGTCCGGGCCGCCATGCCGCTGTGGATCGGCACGGAGGTTCGTGTCAGGACGATTCCGGTGGACCCGCGTTCGATGTTCCGGGGCAACTACGCAAGGCTGCGCTACGAGTTCGGAACGCTGCCGGACGATGCGCTGGGCGAAGCGGAAGGGTTGCGTGCCGGTGAAGTGGTGTACGTCAGCCTCGCGCCGGGCGAAGGAGGCGAGCACGTGTTCGCGGGCGCATCGCTGGAGAGACCGGCCGGCGGCCTCTTTCTGCGCGGCCGACTCCTCGGCGGCTCCGCACCGTTGCGGGTCGGATACGGCATCGAAGCGTTCTTCGCCCCCAGGGAGAAGGCTCTGAAGCTGGAGGCCGAGCTGCACGACGGCGGCATCGCGGTCCTGAGGGTGACGGACGGGGGACGGGTGGCGCTCAAGGATGTCGTGCCTGGTCCCGTGCGTCCATGAACGACAGCTCCAAACCCACATGGTCGGGGGCCGACCACCTCGTCACACAAAAGCGGCACGAGCCAGCCGACAGGTTTCTCCGTATCCTCATGATTCACAAGGGTTTGTTGACACTTCCGCCTTAACCGAGCCGGGACTGGTCATCC
This sequence comes from Gammaproteobacteria bacterium, assembly GCA_022826505.1. Taxonomy (GTDB): domain Bacteria; phylum Pseudomonadota; class Gammaproteobacteria; order HK1; family HK1; genus HK1. Next base: position 125 of record JAJDUQ010000139.1, on the reverse strand, counting down.
AGCTTTACAAATTGAGGGGTGCTGGAGCGGGAGAACTGGGAAGGCGCCGGTCGGGGTCTGTGGGATGATTCGAGTTGCTCAAGACTCGGGCATCCACAGGAGCAAGCCAGTGACCGTACTCCAAC
>JAJDUQ010000214.1 GCA_022826505.1 Gammaproteobacteria bacterium | reverse complement strand
AGGGGACAACAACGTAGCCGCCATCGACACCGCGCACCACACCGTGCGACGGCCAGGCTCGCCCTGCGTCGTATCCCGCGAGCACACCGCGGCTCCTCACCGCCTCACGCATCGAACATCCGGCCCAGCGGGAATTGCTGCGCACGCAGGCGAAGTATTGACATTCGCGATCGCGGGCTGCTTAGCTGATCCGCCGGCACGGACTCGATCGACGCCGGACCCGTGTCGACGCGCTAAAGAAGAGTCATGCGACGGAGGCATTGACGACATACGAGGAGGACACCATGAAGTTCACACGTACCATTCGCAGCTCGGCCCTGGCGGCGCTCGCCGCGGCCGCAACCCTCGGCGGAGCCACCGCCGCGAAGGCGCAGGACATCGTCGCCATCCTCACCTGTCCCATGGGGTGCGGGGTGATGGAGGGCAACACCATCTTCGGCACCCTGATGGCGAAGGGGGGCGAGAGCCTCATCGTCGCCGCGCAGGAAACCCCCGGCTACATGTACAACGTACGCGCGATGGCGCAGGAGCGCCGGTGGAAGAAGCAGGTCTTCGGCACCGAGGACGTCATCATCCAGCTCGCGATGCAGGGCGGCAGCGACGAGCTCGCGCAGTTCCTGCCCGAACCCATCCCGATCAAGTTCAAGCTCCTGCACGGGGAAGGCTACTGGGCGCAGGGCAAGTTCTTCGTCACCACCAACCCCGACATCAAGTCCATCGAGGACATGAAGGGCAAGCGCATCTCCATCGGTCTCACGGGCCAGTCGGACTGGGGGGTGTTCCCGTACCTGCTGCTGAAACACGTCTACGGCATCGACGAGACGAACTCCGACATCCGCAGGCTCAACCCCGGCGGCCTCACCCAACAGCTCATCGACGGCACCACCGACGTCGCTGTCACCGGCTACGGGACCGATTCGGACCAGGGGGTCCACCTGATCACCGGCCCGCTGCGCAAGCTCGACGCCTCGGGCAAGGATCTGCACTACCTCGGCACCACCCAGGAGGCGATCGATGCGCTGAACGCGAAGTTCGGCACCACGTTCGTCACCCGGACCATCCCGGCCGGCACCTTGCCGAGCCAGGACGCCGACTTCGTCTCCGGCTTCAACCGCGGCTACAAGGCGGCCCACCCGGACTTTCCCGAAGAGCTGGCCTACCAGTTCGTGAGCGCCGCCTACAAGTACGCGGACGAGATGCGCAAGCTCAATGCGCTCGGGGCGATGATGACCGACAAGATGATGCTCGACGGACTGACCGAGGAGAACGCCCACCCCGGCGCCATCCGGGCCTTCAAGGAGCTCGGCATCTGGGATGCCCGCGAGGGCAGCGTGCCGGTGACGTATCCGCAGTAGGCGACACCCGACAATGCTCTCCGGTCCGACCTCGGACCGGAGAGTGCCGGTGCCCGGACACAGCGGCCGAGCGCAATGCACGGCTGCCGGTTCTCTCGGCGCGGGCTTTCGATTACCACGCCCCTTCACGCTTCCCCGATGGTGAGAGGAGCCTCTCCAAGGACCGTATGCGAATGCCGCCGACCATGAGCTCAACGCTCGAGAAACCGTGAACACCGCAAAGCTCACCCACCTCACGAGGACCATGTTCGTCCTCGTCGGCACCGTGCTCACGGCCTACATCGGTCTCGCCACCTTCGGACACATCTCGAACTCGAAGGTGCACTACGCGAACTTCGTGCTCGCGATCATGGTCCTCAGCTCGATATACGGAGTCGAGGTGCTGCTCGGAGAGCACGCCAAGGCGGGCCGCTTCTCGTTCAGGCTCGGGTTCCGAATCGGGATCCTCGTGCTCGGCGCGGCGACGGCCATCCCCGCGGCGCTCTACGTGCGCATCCACGCGCTCCGGCTGGACCGGATCCACCCGTTCTTCGAGCAGATCGACTTCTACATGGGCCTCGTGCTCCTCGCCGGAGTGCTGCTGCTCAACTGGCTGCACTGGGGAGCACTGCTCACGTCGCTCGTCGTCATCACCATCCTCTACTTCTTCTTCGGTGACCGGGTGACGATTCCCCTGCTCATGCTGCCCGAGTACGACCCGCACTTCGTCATGAACTACCTGGGTCTCGGTCTCGCCGAAGGGATGTTCTGGTTCGCGCGGGTCGCCGCGGACAACATCTACTTCCTGATCATCTACGCCTCGATCCTGCTCGGGGTGGGGATGCTGAAGCTGGTCATCGAGGTCGGAAAGGTCGCGGGCAACCACGTGCGGGGCGGCGCCGCCTTCCCCGCCATCATCGGCAGCGGCATCGTCGCCTCGGTCATGGGCCAGGCGGTGGCGAACGTCGTGCTTACCGGCCGCCTCACCATCCCGATGATGAAGGAGCGGGGGTTCCGGCCGAACATGGCGGGCGCGATCGAGGCCGTCGCCTCCACCTCGGGGCAGATCATGCCGCCGGTGCTGGGACTCGCCGGCTTCATCATCGCGGTGTTCCTGAACATCCCGTACCTCGACGTGGCGCTCGCCGGACTCATTCCGGCGTTGCTGTTCCTCTCCGGCGCCACCATCGGAGTGCTGTGCGAAGCGTTGCGCGCGGGCCTCCCCACCCTGAACGAGACCATCGACGGCACCGTGATCGTCCGGCTGCTGCCGCCGTTCCTCATCTCCTTCGGCGTCGTCCTCTGGCTGCTGCTCGGCTACTACTCGCCGTCCTACGCCGGGCTGTTCGGGATCGTCGCCGCGCTCGCGGCCTGCGCCTTCCAGGGCCGCCACCGACCGACCCGCGCGGAGCTGCTGGAGGCGTTCACCGACGGGATGCGGCTGGTCACGCTGCTGTCGCTGCTGCTGATCGCGATCGGACCGCTGGCGCAGACCTTCCAGACCACGAACCTCGCGCAACGCCTCGGGGTGCTGTTCTCGCAGATCGTGCCCGACAGCACGCTGCTCATCCTCAGCGGCGCGATGGTGATCTCGCTCCTGCTCGGCATGGGTCTGCCGACCCCGGTCGCCTATCTCGTCGTCGCCCTGAGCCTGACCCCATTCATCCAGAGTGCGGGGGTGGAGCCGCTCGTCGCCCATTTCTTCGTGTTCTACTTCGCGGTCTTCTCGACGCTGACTCCGCCGGTGGCGGTGAGCGCGCTGGCCGCGGCCAAGGTCTCGGGCGGACAGTTCGTGGGCACCGCGATCGACGCGATGAAGCTGATGCTGACGACGTTCATCATTCCGTTCGCCTTCGCCTACCACCCGCAGCTTCTTCAGTTTCCGAATGTCGGTGCGGACCTGATTCCGCCACTGCTCCTCGTCGTGTTTCTCCAGGCCACGACCTCGGCGTTCTGCTACGGCTACCTGTTCGTGAAGCTGAAACAGTTCGACCGGTGGCTTGCGCTCGCACTCACCATCGCGGGCCTCGCGCTGCTGACCGGCTGGGCGAAGGTGGAGCTTTCGATATTCCTGGTGTTGGCGGCGGTGTTTGCGGCCCGTGTGGTGTACCTGAAGCGAGGCGCCGCTCCTGGCGGGCCATGACTCATGACCGGCAAGACCGTCGACATCGACTTCGGCCCCGAGCGCATCCCCATCGACGTGCCGGAGAGTGCGGTCATCGCGGAATTCCAGGACCCCGAATCCCTCTCCTCGCCCGCCCGTGCGCTCGCCGACGCGCTGGTGCGTCCCCACGGCGCCCCGCCCCTCGCCGAGCTCGCGAAACCCGGCATGAAGGTCGCGATCGGCTTCGACGATCCCACGCGCCCGCCGCACCCCTGGCACGTCATCCTTCCCGAGGTGGTGGAGCTGCTGCTCGCACAAGGCGTCTCCCGGGAAGACATCGTGTTCATCTGCGCGAACGGCAACCACAAGAAGTGGAGCGAGGCGGAGTTGCGGGCGTTCGTGGGCGAGGAAATCTTCAACGGCTTCTGGTCGACGGGCCAGATCGTCAACCACGACTGCGTCGAGCCGCCCGGGCTGAAGCACCTGGGCGAGACCCCGAGTGGCTGCGTGGTGGAGCACAACCGCCGCTTCGTCGAAGCGGACCTGATGATCTACGTCGGCCAGGTGATGGCCCACACCTGGGGCGGCTACACCGGCACCGGCGCGGTCATCGGGATGGCGTCCACGCGCAGCATCCTCTCGCACCACAACCACGGCGTCGTGAACCATCCCCGAACCGCGATGGGCGACCATCGGCGCATGTACTTCCGCGGGCTCAAGGCGGAGATCAACGCCCACATCGAGCAATCCACCGGCAAGCGGATCTTCTACATCAACTGGGTCGGGGGCAGCGGGGGGAGAATGACGGGGATCTTCGCGGGATACTCCCCCGAGGTGGAGCCCCCCGCATGGGAAGCGGCAGACCGCTACAGCGTCATCGAGGTACCTCAGGCGGACGTGCTGGTCATCGGGCTCTGTGAACGCTTCGCCTACGGCAATGCCGACAACCCGTTGATCGCGGCTATCGGCGTGGCGTACCCCCCGCGCGTATGGCTGGGCGACCACGTGTTGCGTCCCGGGGGGGTGGTCATCGGGATGACGCCCTCGACTGGCGAAATCGACACGGAGACGTACCCCTCCTACCAGGAAGTGATCGACCTGTACGCCGACCATCACGAAATCCACGAATTGGCGCGACACCAGGACGCAATCGCGACTCGACCGGAGTATCTCGAACGCTACACGAAGGGCGGCGCCTACCACCCCATCCATCCCTTCTGGCTGTTGTACGCGTGCGACTACGTCCTGAGCCGGGCGGGTGCGGTGATCATGGCCGGCACCCGGAATCCGGGGGCGTTCAGAAAGCTCGGCATGCATCCGGCGCGGGCGTTCGACGCCGCCTGGAAGCGGGCCGAGACGATCGTCGGACCGAACCCGGTGACGGTGGTCGCGCCGACGTACTGGAGCAGGCGGATCTTCAAGTTCGCGGTGAAGTGCCCCGAGCCGGCGTAGCCCGAGCCGGACCCTCCGGAATGCCGCGACCGCGCATCCGTACAGGAAGTTCGCCGATCCGGATTCGCCCCATCCTCTCCACGGAGTGGTGCGCAGATGCACCTCTGGATGAATATCGACCCAGTCGAGACTTGTTGACCACGCAGGCACTCGGATCGTGGGACGGAGTTCAGGCCAGCGCTTCGAGGCGGGCCATCAAGTCCGTCAACGGAACCGCGGTGGCGGCGCCGGAGAGCGGAAACGCCTCCCGGCCCGGGTAGACGACAAACCGTTCGGCCACCCCAAGATCGGAGGCGGCGAGTTCGAAACCCCTGGCCGCTCTGGGCGCGGTGCTTCGCTTGACCTCGATCGCCCACAGCCGGCGGTCCGGCAACAGCAACAGAAGGTCGATCTCCGCACCGGCCCGGGTGCGATAGAACCACGCGTCGGTCCCGAAGGGCGCGGCGGCGATCAGGTTCTCGATGACGAACCCTTCCCAGCTCGCACCCGCCACCGGGTGCGAGAGCACATCATCGAGGGTTCCGAGGCCCAGCAGCGAGTGCAGGACCCCGCTGTCGCGGATGTACACCTTCGGACTTTTCACCAACCGCTTCCCGACGTTCACGAAGTAGGGAGGCAGCCGGCGCACCAGCATCAGATCCGACAGCAGGTCCACGTAGCGCGTCACCGCCGGCACCGAGACGTCGAGGCTGCGGGCAAGCTCCGAGGCGTTCAGGAGTCCGCCCTGGCGGTGGGCCAGCATGGTCCAGAATCGCCGCAGGGTCTCGGCCGGCACCCGCACCCCGAATTGCGGGATGTCCCGCTCCAGGTACGTGCGGACGAAGTTGAGCCGCCAGCGGGCGCTGGCCGCGTCGCTCCGGGCGGTGAAGGCATCGGGGAAACCGCCGCGTATCCAGAGCGTCTCGCGCCCATCTCCGACCTCCAGAGCATCCAGACCGGACAACTCCTCGTAGACGATACGCCCCGCCAGCGACTCCGACGACTGCCGGAGCAGCGCATCCGAAGCCGACCCGAGAAGGAGAAACTGCCCGAAGCGACGGCCCTGACGGCGGCGCTCGTCAATCTGGCCCCGGAGCACGCGAAAGAGACCGGGGACCCGCTGGATCTCGTCCAGGATCGCCAGCCGCTCAGCGTGAAGCTCCAGATACCGCACCGGGTCCGCGAAACGGGCGGCATCGCGGGGATTCTCGAGATCGAGGTAGAGGCTGTCCGGTGTCTCCGACGCAATCTCGCGCGCAAGCGTAGTCTTGCCGATCTGGCGCGGACCGAGGAGGGCCACCGCGGGTATCTCCTGCAGGTATTGCAGGATGCGTCGCTTGGTTCGCCGCTCGAACATCCTTGCTAATTTAACGCTTACAGTTAAAAAAGCAATGTCCAATGCAGGCTCACAGGCAGCAGAATCTTCACCCCCACCGGGAGCCAAGACAGGACGGCGCGGCGTTCGAACGCCGGGTCGTCAGCCGGCCGCAAAGCGCGGCCGGCCCGACGCCACCGCGATGACCGTGCGCTCCACCAGCGTCTCGCGCCCCTCCACGACCGCAACGTCGTCGCGCTGCTCGACCGACATGTCCACCTCCCCGGCGCCGGCATCGACCGCACCCTTGCGCGCCTGCGCTTCGAGCACGCTCCTCGCGTGCGCGGTGGCGGTTTCCAGGTCGGGAAAGTCCCGCGGACCCGCGCCCGCGAATACGCGATACAGTCCCTCGTCCGGCGTGGCAATCGTCCCGGTGGCCTGAACCCGTATCCCGCCCACGACCGCGCCTACCGCATTGGCGACCCCGGCGTGCTCCGGCACCACCGCGCGGGTGCCGAGCCGCGCGGCAACCGCCGGATAGTAGGCCGGCGCCGGTGCTCCGAGCCCGATGAGCGGCCGGTCGAGACGCACCGAGAAGTCGACGAGCGACCGATTGTCGGTGGTCGAAGAGGCCCACAGCAGGTAACGACCCAGGTCTGCGTAGCCATGTCCATCGTGGTCGCACGCCACCTGGAGCAACGCCTCGGCCGACCGCTCGACGAGCGCATCGACGATTGCGCGGCTCATCGACTGCGCGTCGGGCGCGATGGCGACGCCCCGGCTGTCCTGCTGCCCTGCGAAAAGCGACACGCCGGCGAGCGCCGCGTCTGAATTCCATGCATCGTGGATGCCCAGAACATGCGCGGCGTCGGACGGCGTCACCCCGCACAGCATGGCCAGACCGCGACCGACCAACGATTCGAGAGCGCCGGTCTCCGCCTGCGATTCGAGCAGACGGTCCAGTGGAACCGGACCCGCTGCGAGGCGGTCCAGGAGCCTCGCCTCACGCCGGCTCGGATTGCCGTCGCCCCGCTCGACGGCATCGATTCGCAGCGCAAACCGGCCGATGCCGTCGCCGCGTCGCGATGCGGCGCGCTGCCGTTCCAGAGTGTCGGCCACCAGTTCCGGATGCTCGGTGGCAAGGAGCGAAAGAGGCACCAGCCGGCGCGGCCCGATCAGCAGCCGCTGACCAGATGCTCCGCCTCGGCCTTCCGATCCCCACCGCACCTCGCTGTCGCCCCCGAGACCGACGGTGCGCATCGCCACCGCTTCCACCATGGTGCGAAATCCCCCGACGGTGGCTCCGTCCGGGTCGAGGCTCGGCCGACCTTCCAGGAGCAACGCGTAGTCGGTCGTGGTGCCTCCGATGTCGGAAACGAGCGCGTCGCGCTCGCCGGTCAGGTGAGACGCGCCGACCAGGCTGGCGGCGGGACCGGAGAGGATCGTCTCCACCGGCTTCAGTCGCGCGACCTCCGCGCCGATCAGCGCCCCGTCGCCGCGCACCACCATCATCGGGGCGGAAACACCCAGTGCGCTGAACGAGCGATCGGCCGCGTCCAGCAAGCGCTGTATTGTCGGCACGAGGCGAGCGTTGAGCACGCACGTCATCGCCCGCCGCGGGCCGTCGAGCCGGCTCGAAAGCTCGTGGCCGCACGTCACCGGCAGGCCGGTCCGTTCGCGCAGGCGATCGCGGACCGCGATCTCGTGCTCCGGGTTGCGTACCGAGAACATGCCGGCCACCGCAAATGCGGCCACGGAGTCTTCGAGGCCGGAAATCGCACCGTCCAGCGCGGGGAGGTCCAGTGGCGCGCATGTGCGGCCTGCCGCGTCGTGACCGCCGCCGATCCGGATGCAGGGGGCGCCACGAAGCGCATCGGCGATTCCAGCCCTCGACGCGGCCGCCTCGTCGAAGCCGATGAGCACCAGACCCACCCGTCCGCCCCGCCCTTCGACGAGCGCGTTGGTGGCGAGCGTGGTGGAGAGCGAGACGAGCGCGACGGCAGCGGGATCGACGGCCGAGTCCGCCAGCACCGATGCCGCCGCCCCGCGGATGCCGACGGCGAGATCATGCCGAGTGGTCAGAGCTTTCGCCGCGATGACGACCTGTTCGGACTCGTCGTCGTACAGCACGGCGTCCGTATACGTGCCACCGGTATCGATTCCGAGCAGGAGAGGCATGGCCGTGCGGATTCAGTCCGGGAGAAACGCGCGCCATTCGACAGAGCGCCGAGGGCCGGTCCAGCTATCGGGAGCCTCGGCAAGGCGATGGTACGTCAAGCATCCAGGGGAAATCGGCAATTCAAGCCAGGGAAACGCCGAAAATCCTGATCCGCGGTATGTACTTCGGCCCGATGCGCAATCGCGAGCTCGGCAATCTGTGCATCCGTGACCAGATTGCCGCCATGCGACCCGGCCTCGGCCAGCAGATTCAGCACATTGCGAACGTGCCGGGGGCCCGGATACAGCATGCGCGTGACCTGGCGATCGCTCCACGACTGGATGATCTCGGTGACCTGAACCAGCGTGAGCGGATTCCCGAAGGCGCGGCGATTGGTGCTGATTCGAGCGAACGCGAAGAGCACGGGATGACACAGTCCTACCGGTACCGCACCGTCGAGGCAACTCGTCCACCACTCCCTGGCAACGTCGTGAAAGGGGCTCGTCGAATCCACTGCATACAGCAACAGATTCGCGTCCGGCACGATCATCCGGTTGCGGTCCGCTCGCTCAAACGACGCGACAGATCAACGAACGCGTCCACTTCCATGTCGTCGGCCAATGCACCGAGATGCGCAGGGTCGTAGCCGGCGCGCAAGCCCATCGGGTACGTGGTGGGGACGAACGGCGCTTCTCCGGCATTGGACCGCAGGTCGGCCAGACCCTGAACAACCGCCCGATTCAGCACTTCCTTGAAGCTTTGTCCACGCTGGCGCATGGCTTCTCGGATCAGGTGCTCGGTTTCGGGATCGAGTGTCACCGTAGTACGCATGTGAGCATCATGATGTCTTCACATTTCTGCTGTCAAGATGCAGTCTCGTGATCAGTCGTCAACCGGCACCACGTAGTTCAGCCCCAAGCGCCCGCCGTCCGCGACCACAGTCTCGCCGGTGATGTACGACGCCTCGTCGCTCGCGAGGAATGCAGCCACCGCAGCAATCTCCGCCGGCGACCCCAGCCGACCCATGGGCGTGCGCGACATCACGGTTCGCCGGGCCTCGTCGCTCGATATGAGCTGCATCACCATGTCGGTGGCGATGCTGCCGGGCCCGATGGCGTTGACGCGGATGCCCTTCGGCGCCATCGCGAGCGCCATCGCGACGGTGAGCTGCTTCACCCCGCCCTTGCACACGGCGTAGGAGAGCAGATTGGAGTTGGTGATGTAGGCCTGAATCGACGACATGTGGATGATGGACCCACCGCGTCCCTGCGCGACCATCTGCTTCGCGGCCGCCTGGCCGGAGAGGAAGAACCCCTTGAGGTTCACCCGCACCACGCGGTCGAAGTCCGCCTCCTCGAGATCCAGGATGTCGGCGGGCGCCAGCACCGCGGCGTTGCAGATCATCACGTCGAGACCGCCGTGTGCTTCGACGGTCCTCGCGACCAGCGCTTCGACCTCGCCGCGGTCTCCCACGTCGCAGGCCGCGAACATCGCCTCACCCCCGGCATCGCGCAGCGACTGCGCGGCCGCTTCGCCCTTCTCGGCCTGAATGTCGGCCAGCACGACTTTCGCCCCGTCGGCGGCGAAGCGGCGGGCGCACGCGAACCCGATTCCCTGCGCAGCACCGGTCACGACGACCGACTTTCCGGAGTTGTCCATGTTCCGTCCGCTCCCTGGTTGGTGTCATTGATTGCAGATCATATGTTCCTCGACGAACGCCGCGTTTCCAACCGTGGACGCCCGACTCAGCCACCGATTCCCACCGGCGGACGGCGAGATCCGAGAACGCCTGGCGCCCCGGCATGGGTTCCGCCGTGAACGAGAACCATCCAGTGACGATCATCCCCGCATCGCGTTCCGTGACGTCGACTCCGACGCGTCGTACTTCGGGCCGAACGCCCACAGCACCAGCAGCGCGAGCAGCCCCTCGGACGCGGTGATCATCAGCGCGGCCGGCGCACCGAAGGTTTCGGCGAGCCAGCCCACGTGCAGAAACCCGATCGGGCCGGTCCCGATGCACAGCGTCAGAACCCCGAGCACGCGGCTGCGGTACTCCGGCAGGGCGTTCAGGTACGACAGCGTGCTCTGCATGGCGGAGAAGCAGGCGCCCGCGAGCCCGATCGCGAGCAGCACCCCGGCCGCGGAAAGAAACGAGAACGCCGGACCCTCGCCGAAGTAGGAAATCGTCCCGAGGCAACCGACGAGTACGAGGTATGTGGTCGTCCCCCACACATAGAGAGTCGCGAAGATCCGGGGACGTACCGCCATGGCAATCACGATCGCGCCGATGAACGCACCGAAGCCGTCGGTGCTGCCCAGAAGCCCCACCATCGCCGGGTCCAGCCCGAGCTGCCCGGAGCCGATGACCGGAATCATCGAGGTGAAGGGGAACCCGAACACGTTGAAGATGATGGTGATGCTGAACACCCAGCGCAGCCGGGAATCGCCGGCCACGAAGCGAATGCCGGAGACCAGCTCCCGGACGAAGTGGGTGGACTGGGCCGGTCTCGCGGAACCGGGCACGGGAGTGAGCGCGATGGCCACGAGGCAGGCCGCGAACACTGCGGCGCTCAACAGGAACGCACCCGACAGACTGAAGGTCTGCAACAGCACGCCTCCCAGCACCGGACCGGCCATCCGGGTGGCGTTGCCGGTGGCCGAATCGAGGCTCATCGCCGCCGCCAGATCTCCATCGGAAAGATCCCCGAGAAGGCGCCGGCGCACCGGCATGTCGGTCGCCCAGAAAAATCCGCTGAGCACCGCGGCGGCCGCAATCCAGGGGAACTCGAGCGTGCCGGCGCTCGCGGCAATCGCCATCACGACGGACACGGCAAGCGCCAGCACGAGCGAGCCGACGAGGAGCAGCTTGCGGCTCACCCGATCCGCGACCACCCCGACGAAGGGACCGCACAGCGCCAGCGGCAGCATCCACAGCATCGGCACCAGCGAAACGAGAAACGGCGAGCCGGTGACCTGGAAGGTGTAGAGCCCGAGCACCAGTAGCTGCAGCCACCGCACGATGCCCGTGAGGCCGCCGACGACCCAGACGGCCAGAAAGCGGGGGTTGCCGAGCAGGAGACGACGAGCACCCATCGGCTGTCACTGCGGCCGCATCGAGATCGAACCCTGAATCCGACGCCTTCTCGCCCCGTCGTGCTCGGTCCCGGGCCCGTCTCTCGCCGGATCGGTATCCGAAAGGACTACGATTGGTCGGCCCCGTCGACGGCCGCGTCGGCCAGCACATCGCAGAACCGCAGAAGATCCTCGATGTGATGCGAAGCGACATCGTGAATTCGGTCCCAGTCAAGCGCTCCGTAGCGACGGGCAATCAGGTTCCGCAGACCCGCGGCGGCCGCCATCCGTGCCGCCAGGTCGTGATCCAGCACATTGCGCTCGGCCAGCACGCGGAACACGTCTGCGTATGTGCCCGGAACCTCCCAGCCCGCGTCGGCAACCCGGTGAGATGCAAGCGACAGGCATTCCTGGAGCGCGACGAAGAGATTGAGCGTCACGATTTCGCGGGCTGACCGATCCGCGGCAAACGCCTCGGGCTGCGCGGGCAGGACCTCCCGGATACGTTGCGCCGCGTCACGCACCGCGGCGACCCGCCGGGCGAGAATCGCCTGGTCGATCATCGTGAGCGACGCGCCAGCACCGCCTTGCTCGACGCTTCCTCGACCGGCCGAAAATCCAGATACTCGAGAATGGCCCGGGCCTTTCGCTCCACCAGCCTGGACCGGTCTCGCACCAGCACCGCCGCCCCGTCACGGAACACGCGATACGCGAGACCCGGAGGAGCGTCCTCGAGGACGACGACGTCGACGCACCGCCCGACCGCCTCTTCGAGCCGTGAAACGATGGCGCCGAGCTCGTACGCTCCAGGCCGCCGGCCCCGACCGAAATCGAGCGCGACGTCGAGGTCGCTGTGCGCGTGGGCGGTACCGCGGGCGGACGAGCCGAAGACGATGGCGAAGGACACGCCGGGTTCGTCGGCCAGCGCGGCGCCGATTGCGGCGCTCGGCGATTCGGGTGTCACGGCAGGCATCGGGCGATTGTAAGGGATCGAGTCTTCGGCCCGGCACATCCGCCAACCGCTGCTCGCCCGGTCGGTTTTCGGATTGACGTGATCTCCGCCCGGTTGCATCGGCCGGTACAAACCGCGAGGGTTCGCCCCTGATCCGATCCGCCCGGTATGACCCATGACCGCGTTGTCCGTTCTCGATCTCTCACCCGTCACCGAAGGGGGCAGCCCCGCGCACTCGATGCGAAACTCCCTCGACCTCGCCCGCCGTGCCGAGGCGCTCGGATACCGCCGGTACTGGGTGGCCGAGCACCACAACATGCCGGGCATCGCAAGCGCGGCGACTTCGGTGGTGATCGGCCACATCGCCGGCGGGACCTCCACCATCCGGGTCGGCGCAGGGGGCATCATGCTTCCGAACCACGCCCCGCTCGTCATCGCCGAGCAGTTCGGCACGCTGGATGCCCTGTATCCCGGGCGCATCGATCTCGGCCTCGGCCGCGCGCCAGGCACCGATCAGCGCACCGCATTCGCGCTGAGGCGGACGCTGCACGGCGACCCGGACGACTTCCCGCGCGACGTGCTCGAGCTGCTGGGCTATTTCGCCGAACCGCGCCCGGACGACCCTGTCCGGGCCATCCCGGGCAGCGGCCAGTACGTCCCCGTCTGGATCCTGGGCTCGAGCCTCTACGGGGCGCAACTCGCGGCGATGCTCGGGCTGCCCTATGCATTCGCATCGCACTTCGCCCCCGCCGCCCTGATGCAGGCGCTCGACACCTACCGCGAGACGTTTCGACCCTCGGAGCGATGCGCAAAGCCCTGGGCCATGGCCGGGTTCAACGTGTTCGCAGCCGAGACCGACGAGGAAGGACATCGACTGCGAAGCTCGGCACGCCAGTCGACACTGGCACTGCGCCGGGGCAGACCCGGCCGGCTTCCGCCGCCGGACGACGGGTTCGAATCGCGCCTGAATCGGCACGAGCGCGCGATGCTCGACGAGCAGGGCGCATGCACCGCGGTGGGTGCGCCGGCGACGGTGCGCGGACAGATGGAGCGGTTCGTCGAACGCACCGGGGTGGACGAGCTGATGGTCAGCTCGATGATCTTCGACCACGACGCGCGCGTGCGCTCGTTCGAGATCGCGATGGAGGTGTGGTCGAGCCGCGGGGAGCGAGAGAACGCGCCGGTGTGACCGACTTGCGTCATGTCCTCACCGCCGCTCCAGCTCTGCGCAGTGGCAGCGGTGCTCCGTATGCGACCGACGAAGCCGCGCACGGTGATGGTGGCGGAGCCAATCGGCCCCGGCATACGGGAAACGTCCCCCGGAACGATACCCCAGCGCGCGAGGGCGAAGCGGCTTCAAGCTCCCCCCGCATGGCACGGCTGGACGGTCAGTCCGGCATGGACTCTGACGAGCGTGGACGGTACTCCACAAGAGCCGACCGGCCGACGACATCCAGGATGCGCACCAGCCTTTCCGTTCCGCCGGCGTCGGTCAGACGCAGATTGTCTCCCGGCACGAAGGAATGCGGCTCACGCCTTGCGTCGTTGACGGCGATGTTGGTCGTATACATGCAGGTTCTGTCGAGCTCGTCACGTATTGGATTCAGCCTCCCCACCAATCCCGGAACTGCGCCCTCTCCCTCGGGGAATATGACCGCGCCACCGCCCGGGAGCGCATTCAGCTCGACATGAAGCGCGCGTTCGGCAGGAGTCCAGCCGCGCTCCAGATGGGCCGAGAACCCTTCAGCGGCCACGAATACGGTCATCGGCAGGTGAACCGAATGCAGGTCGAGCACCGCCTCGCCGTACTCTCCGGTGGCGGCGCGTCTCCAGGTCTGATTCGGAGACAGCGCAAGGATATCGGCGCCGGAGATCGGCCGGCCTCCCGCAAGGACCGTGACGACCGGGCCGCCGTTCGCCACGCTCGCTGCGCGCAGCATCCGCCAGGGAATCAACCGCCCTTCCGCGCGCGGCTGAAACCGGTCGCCGCCATAGGCCACTACGAGGTCACAGGGTCGGGACAGTCGGCCGAAATGGCGGCGGGCTCGCCGGGCACCGTCGAACAGGCTCGACGACGCCGTGGTGGACGACTTGGCCTCGACGAGCGTGAGGCCGGACGTCCTGTCGATGACGAGGTCCACCTCCGCTCCGTTCCTGTCCCGGTAGAACCACATGCCGCCCGTCCAGCCCCGATTGGTCCGGTGCTTCAACGTCTCCGATACAACCCAGGTCTCGAAAATCTGCCCACGCAGTGGATGCGTGCGAAGCTGCTCGAATTGACGAATACCCAGCAGCCAGCAAGCCAGGCCGGTATCGTGGAAATAGAGCTTCGGCATCTTGACGAGCCGCTTGCGCAGGTTCGCGTGAAACGCCGGCAGGCGAAACACGATGAAGCTGGCCTCCAGAACGCTGAGCCAGGCCTTGGCGCTCGGCTGGGAAATGCCGCAGTCGGCGGCCAGTGACGAGTAGTTGAGCAATTGCGCGGTGCGGCCGGCGCACAGCTCGACGAACCGTTGAAACATCGCGAGGTCGCCGATGTTGCTGATCGTTCGCACGTCCCGTTCGAGATAGGTGGCCACATACGAGCGGAGCCAGCTCGTCGGGTCGAGCTCTCGATCGAAGATGCGAGGGTAGCTGCCGGCAAACAGGGCCTCTTCGAGACTCGCGGGATGCCGATTGAAGCACGCAGTCTCGCCGTGTGTCAGGGGCAGCAGATGATGGACTTCCGTTCTCCCGGCCAGCGACTGACTGACCGATGCCAGCAACGACAGGTTCTGCGAACCGCTGAGAATCCAGCGTCCGGGCGTCGGATCGTCGTCGATGACGCCCTGCAGATAGGAGAGAAGATCCGGCGCGCGTTGCACCTCGTCGAGGATGGCACCTTCGGGAAACTGCGCCAGGAATGCCCTGGAATCGTCCGTCGCGAACGCACGTTCGTCCGGAGCTTCCAATGTCACGTACGGATGCCGGGGAAACATCGCCCGGCATAACGTGGTCTTGCCGCTTTGCCGAGGTCCGGTGAGGGTGACGGCGGGCGATCGGGCCGCCGCTCCGAGCAACCTCGGTGCGAGGTCTCGAGTGATCATCACCGCCGAATTCTAACAGAATTCAGGCTATTTCAAATTCTCATTTTGAATTGGCATAGTATTCCGGCATCCATGGGGGATACTTCGATCATCCACCGCCCCCGTGTGCGGGACACGGTGATACGAGGTTCCGGTTCAGCCCTGTGAAGACAACGGACTCGATTCGCCGGCACGCCGCTCCACCATCGAGCACACCGTCAGGAACGCATACCGGGCCGGGTCCGGATTGGCGGTGTTGGCGCCGGCGATGTCGTACGCGGTGCCGTGGGCCGGGGTTGCGATCGGCACCGGCAGCCCTCCAAGCACCGTCACCCCCCGGTCGAAGCCGAGCAGCTTGATCGCGATCTGGCCCTGGTCATGGTACATGCTGACGGCACAGTCGAACCGGCGGTCGCGCATCCTGAGGTAGAGCGTATCGGAGGGGAACGGCCCCTCGACCGCGATCTGCCGCGACTGCGCCTGCCTGACCGCCGGCTCGATCACGTCGATCTCCTCGGTCCCGATCGCGCCGCCTTCGCCGGCATGGGGATTGAGCCCCGCCACCCCGATGCGCGGTCGCCGGATGCCGGCGGCACGCATGGTTCGATCCGCAAGTTCGATGGCTTCCGCGATGCCGTCCACGGTCAGCCGGTCGGCCACCTCGCGCAGCGGTATGTGCGAGGTGACCCGAGCGTTCCACATCCCGTCGACAACGTTGAACTCGCTTGCCCGGCCGCCGTATCCGAGGCGCACCCTGGCCCATTGCAGCTCGTCCTCGGCGTCCAGACCTGCCTTGTGCATGGCCTGCTTGTTGAACGGCATGAAGCAGATTCCGTCCACCCATCCGGCCACCGCGAGATCGAGCGCCTGTCCGAACCACTTCAGCACCGCGGCGCCGGCCGCGACCGAGACCTTGCCGCGCGGCGTCTCGGCGGGGTCGACGGCGGACACGTCGAGAAGGTTGGGAACCCCGCCGGCGTAGTCCGCGTCCGCGACAGCGGCGATCTCGCGAACCGGCAGATCGAGCCCGGTCACTTCGCAACCGGCCCGGAACACCCTCGCGTCGGAGACAATGAGGATGTTCGCCCGCTCCCGCACTTCGTCGACGTCGAGCAGCCGTGCCATCAGCTCCGGCCCGACGCCTGCGGCGTCACCCTGCACCAGCGCGATCGTCGGCTTCACAGGCGTGCGTGCATCCGGTCCGGAACCGGCCGCACTTCCTGCGTGTTCAAGATGGTCCATCGTCAGCCTCGGTCTTGATCGGTCATGTCGGCAGCGTGCGCGGTGCCGCCAACAGCAACGGTAGAACAACTCCACCAAGCCCATCGACACAATCGGAACGTAGGTCACCAGCATCGGCAGCGCAAACTCCGCGAGCGCGGCAACATCCGGGGGAGCGCTTTTCGAATTCTTGCACTTGGTCGTGGAGGGAGGGTGGCGCCGCCTTCGCGATCGTTTCTCGGAGACTGCCGTCCGGTACCGGTCGGTGATCGACGATCTTTGCAGGGCGGTCGACGCAGGCGATTCGTCCATCGGTCTCCCGCCCTACGACGGCGGGCTCTTCGACAGGGAGAGCGTCCCTCTTCTCTCCCGGATCAGGCTGGGCGATCACGTCATGGCCGACATCATCGACGCTCTGTCGTTCGAGGCAGCGGTCGCGCTTCGCAATTCACCACGGTGCCCGAGTCGACGATACGTACGGAAACCCATTCGGGATCGAGGAGACGGCCGCCGACGCCGGTCGGAATGCCGTCCACCGTGCCCGCTTCCCACAGGACCGGCAATCGCTCCTCCGCTTCTTCCCGAACCCCGGGAATCTCGATGAGCGTTCGAGGCGCTTTCCCGCTCTGCTCCATGACCGTCCCGCTCGCTCCGTGTCGCTTCAGGTGCTGATTGAGGCTCCGCCAGGCGTTGCGGGCCGGCGCCTCGCCGGTGGAGTGGCGCGCATCGAGCATTCGTTCGACCACGGCTTCGGTGGCGGACGGTTCCACATCGAGAACGACCTCCACGCTGCCATCCCGGATCTCATGGAAGTGGACCAAATCTATGGTTGCCCGCAAGCTCGGCCAAGTCGCCGATGTACGCTGCCAAGTCCCGCATGGCGAGCGTGTCCTTGGACAGCGTCTCGATCCTGAAGACGTGCCTGCGCCGATCGCTCATCTCGTCCTCCCGTGGCTCGCCAGCGTTGGAGCCGCAACCCTATCCCGGCGAGAGGCTGGTGTGCCAAAACCATTTTCCCGCTGATGGCGTGAGTGAATCGCTTCAGCGAGTCGGACTCCGCGACTTTGCGAGGGTCGCCGGCACGAATCGGCTGCATGGTGGAGGACTCGCCGCCCACGGCACACGTGGTGGGGCGGCGGCGCGATCCAATATCGCGTGCGCTACCGCTCCAACCTCCACAACGCCGCTGACACACCGTCATCGAGGAACACAAGACCATCCTGGAGACGCTGGAGGCCCGGGACGCGAAACGCCTGGCGGGCATTGTGCACGCCCACCTCGGCAGCACCTGGTCAAAGGTGAGCCGGATCGACGAGCCAGCGACGAACGACGCCGAGGGGCGAGAGTCCCGGACCCGACGCCGGGGCGGGCGCTCTCTCGTCCGCCCTCACCCCGCCTCGATCTTCGGCAGGAAGTACACCTCCGCTCCCTCCCCCAGCCGCTGGAAGTACGCGGTCTCGTGGATCTGCCCGTCGATCGCGACCGTGGTCTCCTCCTCCAGGTACACCCCCAGACCCGGGAAGCGCGCATCCATCGCCTTGATCACGCCGCGCAGGTTGCGGGCCTCCACCTCGAACTCCTTCTCTCCGCCGGTGTGCGAGAGGCTCGTCCCGGTGGAGAGCACCACCTTGACGGTGACCGCCTTCGCAGTGGCGGCCCTGCCGGTCACAGCTCGCGGCCGTCGCGGTGGTCGAGCGCTTCGAGGACCTTCGGCGGCGACATCGGCAGCTCCCGCATTCGCCTGCCGACCGCGTCCGCCACCGCGTTCGCGATGGCCGCCATGGGCGGACAGATGCTGACCTCGCCGACACCCTTGACACCGAAGGGATGGTTGGGATTGGGCACCTCGACCACGACGGGCTCGATCATCGGTACGTCCGAGGTGACCGGTACCCGGTAGTCGAGGAATCCCGGATTGCTCAGCCTGCCGTCCTCGTCGTAGATGTACTCCTCGTTGAGCGCCCAGCCGATCCCCTGCACCACCCCACCCTGCATCTGCCCTTCGACGTAGCTCGGGTGGATCGCGCGGCCGGCGTCCTGCGCCGCCACGAAACGCAGGATGGTCACCCGGCCGGTCTCGGGGTCGACCTCCACGTCGCAGAACTGGGTCGAGAACCCCGGGGCCTGCCCGCCCGCGTTCACCGTTCCGGTCGCCCCGATGGGACCACCGGTGGCGCTGAACTTCGCGGCGATGTCCTTCAGCGACAACGGCTGGAAGTCCCCCACGTTGCTGCTCGACGGCTTCGCGTGGCCGTCCTCCCACACCACGGCGT
Organism: Gammaproteobacteria bacterium; assembly: GCA_022826505.1. Classification (GTDB taxonomy): domain Bacteria; phylum Pseudomonadota; class Gammaproteobacteria; order HK1; family HK1; genus HK1. Next base: position 1,919 of record JAJDUQ010000214.1, on the reverse strand, counting down.
CGACGTCGACGTCCCAGATGAGTGCGGCACGAGCGCGCATGTCCTCGATCACCTGATTGCAGGCATCGATGACCGCCAGACCCGTGGCGTAGGTGACGCGCGAACCACCGGTGACATGGCAGTACGGCACCGCCTCCGTGTCCACCACGCTGGACTGGATCCGGTCGTAGTCGATGCCCAGCGTCTCGGCCGCCATGATCGCCATCGAGGCGCGCGTGCCGCCGATGTCCGGACTGCCGGTGGCGATGGTCACGGTGCCGTCGGCATTGACCGCGACGTGCGCGCCGGAGTCGCCCGCTCCGTTGAACCAGAAGCCGGACGCCGATCCGCGCCCCTGGTTGGGTCCGAGCGGCGCCTTGTAGCCGGGGTGGTCGAGCAGCGCCTGAACGGTCTCGACGTAGCCACCATGCGCGAGCTTCGGACCATAGACCATCTGGGTGCCCGGCATCGCCGCATTCTTCAGCCGAAACTCGAGCGGGTCCATCCCGACGGTCTTCGCCACGATGTCCAGGGTGCTTTCGACCGCGAAGGCCGAAATTGGCGCTCCCGGGGCCCGGTAGGCGGCCGCCTTCGGGCGGTTGCTGACCACGTCGTACCCGACGGTGCGCTGGTTCGGGATGGCGTAGGGCGCGAACGCGCACATGCATCCGTTCGTCACCGGCGAGCCGGGAAACGCACCGGCCTGGTACTTGAGGATCGCCTCCGCCGCGGTGATGGTGCCGTCGCGGCTGAACCCGACCTTCACCGTCATCGAGGAGCCCGAAGTCGGTCCGGTACCCTTGAACACTTCCTCCCGGGACATGTTCATTCGCACCGGATGACCCGAAATCTTCGACAGCGTGACGGCCACCGGCTCCAGGTACACGATGGTCTTACCGCCGAAACCGCCGCCGATCTCCGCCGGGTTGACCTTGACGTCCCCGATGGTCATGCCGGTCAGCTTGGCGGTGAGGTTGCGCACCGCGAAATGCCCCTGGCTCGAGCTCCACACCTCCGCCTTGCCACCGCCCTCCCAGTTCGCGAGACAGGCCTGCGGTTCGATGTAGGCCTGATGAATGGGTGCCGTCCGGTAGCGCTTCTCGACGATTTCCTCGGCTTCGGCGAAACCCGCATCGAGGTCGCCGATTTCGAATCCGACCCGCTTCGAGACGTTCGACGGACGCTCCGGGGCCGGATCCACGCCGCGCGTGATCATGTCCTCGAACAGCAGCGGCGCGTCCTCCGCCATCGCCTCCTCCACGTCGATGACATGAGGCAGGACCTCGTAGTCCACGTCGATGAGGGCGAGCGCCCGGTTCGCGATGACGGTGCTGATCGCCGCCACCGCCGCCACCGCGTGCCCTTCGTACATCACCTTCTCGCGCGCCATGATGTTGCGCGTGATGTGCCAGAAGTTCACCGCGAGCCGCTCGGGACCGACGTACTCGAACGGATGGTCGGGCAGGTCCGCGCCGGTCATCACCGCCTTGACCCCGGGCAGCGCCGCCGCTCGCGAGGTGTCGATGGACCGAATCCGGGCATGCGCATGCGGGCTGCGCAACACCCTGCCGTAGAGCATTCCGGGAAGGTAGTAGTCGGCGCCGAACTTCGCGGCTCCCGTGACCTTCGGGACGCCGTCGGGACGCACCGGCCGGGTACCGACCCACTTGAAGGCTTGCTGCGGTTGGGACATCCGGGACTCCTTTGTCGTCGATTTCCATGCAGGCGGCATCGGGCCATCGCCTGTGCAGGAATTGTATATGCGAGCACGGCTTCGGCGAATCACCCCTGGAGCCCCGGCGCAGGGTGATTTCACGCTGGATTTTAGCCCGGATAGCGAGAGTAGCCGGAGGACGGGTCTGACTGGCAGAAGGAGGTGCCCGGGAGTTGCGCTCAACACCCGGGGTGAGGAGGAGTGTCAGCGACTGGAGAGTGGGAGG
>JAJDUQ010000217.1 GCA_022826505.1 Gammaproteobacteria bacterium | reverse complement strand
AGGGGACAACAACGTAGCCGCCATCGACACCGCGCACCACACCGTGCGACGGCCAGGCTCGCCCTGCGTCGTATCCCGCGAGCACACCGCGGCTCCTCACCGCCTCACGCATCGAACATCCGGCCCAGCGGGAATTGCTGTCATGACCACAGCGCAGGAGCGGGCCCCGCCTTGGCAGAGTATGCTTGAGTTCTTGATCGGCGCAGGCGAGGAAGCACGAGCTGTGGCTACCGCGCAACATCGCATACCGGACCACGACGCCATCGTCGGCGGCGCCTTGCGCATCCGCCTCCAGCCCGCGCTGTGTCCCACCGACGATCAGTTCTACGAGTTCTGTCGCATCAACCGGGAGCTGCGTATCGAACGGGGCGCCGAAGGAGAGGTGACGATCATGCCGCCGGCCGGCTGGGAGAGCGCCCGAAGGAACGCGGAGATCACCGCTCAGCTACAGGCTTGGGCCACGCGGGACGGAACGGGCGCCGCGGCCGATTCCTCGGCCGGCTACGTGCTTCCGAACGGGGCGGTTCGTTCGCCGGACGCTTCCTGGGTAAGCAATGCTCGCCTGGAATCCGTCGCCGCAGAGCAGCGGGCGCGGTTTCTTCCCCTGTGTCCCGATTTCGTGATCGAGCTGCGTTCCCCGGCGGACCACCTGCCTGCGCTGCAGGACAAGATGGCGGAGTACATGGCCAACGGAGCCTCGCTCGGGTGGCTGATCGACCCCTTGAATCGGGAAGTGTTCGTGTACCGCCCCGGCCTGGACGTGGAGCGACTCGACCAACCGGAGAACCTTTCGGGTCATCCGGTGGTGACGGGCTTCGAGCTGCGCATGCGCGGTATCTGGTAAGCCGCCGGGTTCCGCCGGGGCCGTGTTGATCGAGGGTCCAAGAGCCTGCGGCAAGACGGAAACCGCCCGGCAACGCGCGGCCAGCGAAGTGCTGCTCGACATCGACGAGAACGCCCGTCAGGCCATGGCCATCGATCCCGCACTGGTGCTCGCAGGAGACCGGCCGCGACTGATCGACGAATGGCAGATCGAGCCTGCCATCTGGAACCACGTCCGGCGCGAGGTGGATCGGAGTCGCGGTCCCGGACAGTTCATACTGACCGGCTCGGCAGTGCCCGCCGATGACATCACCCGCCACACCGGCGCAGGGCGGATATCGCGCATCAGGTTGCGCCCGATGAGTTCCTTCGAAGCAGGATTCTCTACCGGCCAGGTGTCTCTCTCGGGCCTGATGCGCGGTCGTTTCGAGGGTTGCTCGCGCTCGGAAACCACGCTGGCGGACCTCGTCGCGCATCTGAGTCGAGGCGGCTGGCCGGGCGATCTGAACCTGTCGGACCATGCGTGCCTGACGGCCCGCATCGACTATCTGGAGGAGATCCGTCGGGTCGACATCGTCCGGGTCGACGGCGTGTCCCGGAATCCGGACAACGTCGCCCGCGTGCTGCAATCGCTCGCGCGAAACGTGGCCACGCCGGTCAGCGGGCGCACCATCGCCGCGGACGCGGGCGGCGGCGACGGCCCGTTGGACGAGGACACCGTGCGCGGTTACCTCGCTGCTCTGCGGCGATTGATGGTGTACGAAGAGCAACCGGCGTGGTCACCGCGCCTTCGCTCCAGGTCCATCCTGCGACGCTCGCCGAAACGCCACTTCGTCGATCCGTCGCTGGCGGTCGCGGCCCTCGGTGTAACCCCGCCACGGTTGCTGGCGGACCTCAACTATCTGGGGCTGCTGTTCGAATCCATGGTGTATCGCGATCTTTCCGTTTACTCCCGTGTCTGCGACGCGACCGTCTATCACTACCGCGACAACACCAACCTCGAAGTCGACGCCCTGGTGCAGAACCGCCGGGGAGACTGGTGCGCGTTCGAGGTGAAGCTCGGCGCAGGACAGGTCGACGCTGCCGCGGCGTCATTGTCGAAGTTCCGGCAACGGGTGGACCTGGCCGCGGCAGGCGAGCCCAAGATGCTTGGCGTGATCGTCGGCTCCGGCTATGGCTATGTCCGCAACGACGGCATCGCCGTGATCCCGATTGGTGCGCTGGCCCCATGATGCGGTGCCTCGATCCGCGACGTTGTGCGCCTCGTCGATGACGATGATGTCCCATGACGCCTGTTCCAGGTAGGTGCGGTACTCCGCGTCCTGCTTCAGAGTGTCGATGGAGATGATCGCCTTGTCGTAGTAGTAGAACGGATTGTGGTTGGTCGGGATCCGGCTGCGCACCCGCTGGATGCCGATGGAGTCGAGGCGGGTCAGGGGAATGGTGAAGCGGTTCCAGAACTCCTTCTGAAACTGCGTCAGCATGCTCTTCACGGCCAGCACGAGGATGCGCCGGCCGCGGCCCCGTGCGATGAGCTCGCTGACCAGGACGCCCGCTTCCAGCGTCTTGCCGAGCCCCACCGCATCCGCGATCAGGATGCGCTGGCGGGGCCGTGCGAGGGCCAGACGCGCCGGATCGAGCTGATAGTCCACGAGGTCCATGGCGGCCGTGTGTCCGACATGAATTTCCGCATCGTTCGGCACGGACTGGCGGAGCTGGCTCTCCATGTAGAGGATGCTGTCGGTGAACCGGGCGGAGTCGTCAGGAACGAGCTCCGTTTCTGCCGGATCGAGCACCCGGATGGTGGGCTCCAACGCGGTGAGGAAGACGGCCTCGCGCCCGCGCACGAGCTCGGAGACGCCGTCACAGACGATCTGATATCCGCCGGGCGCGTGGTCCACGCGCCGGACGATCCACTCCGCGTCACGCACGACGACGCGAGCGCCGGGGGTAGGGATGGAGATTTGGCGGGTTGTCGGTGAATTCATGGCGGTTGGCAGGGAATGAGATGACCCGCCGATCGTCGGCTGGGTCGAATACTCCTCAACCAGTGCATGAGACTCGTTGGTGTGCCGAACATCGTTGCCCGTCGATGGATTCGCTCTTTCGCGGAAATGTCGGGAGGCGTTTCGGACTGCCCCGCGTGGACCGTCATTCCCGCCTGCGCGGCAATGACGAGGATAGACGTGCTGCGAACCGCCCGTCGTTCCCGCGAGAGTGCGAATCCAGTAGTTTCGCTCCGGGCATGCCGGGGGAGACAGTATGTGGCGGCAATGGCAGCAATTCCCGCTGGGCGGGATGTTCGACGCGTGAGGCGGTGAGGAGCCGCGGTGTGCTCGCGGGATACGACGCAGGGCGAGCCTGGCCGTCGCACGGTGTGGTGCGCGGTGTCGATGGCGGCTACGTTGTTGTCCCCT